>JBDTZF010000010.1:0-37008 GCA_040005265.1 Verrucomicrobiota bacterium | reverse complement strand
ACCGCGACAACACCGAGAAGACGCCGCTCTGCATCCATCGCGCGCCGCTCGGCACCCACGAACGTTTCATCGGATTTCTGATCGAGCATTACGCCGGCAATTTCCCGCTCTGGTTATCACCCGAGCAGGTCCGCATCGTGACCATCGGCGATGACGCGACGCTGATCGATTATTCGATGTCGATCTTAAATGAGCTGCGCGCGCAACAGGTCCGCGCCGAGATCGACAAGAGCACCGATCAAATCAATGGCAAGATCCAGCGCGCCGAGCAAATGAAAGTGCACACCATGTTCGTAGTTGGAAAACGCGACCTCGAAGCCGGCGCGGTGAGCGTCCGCGTCCACGGCAAAGGCAATCTCGGCGCCAAACCGCGCAGCGAAGCGGTTGCCGATATCTTGGCGTCGATCAAAGAACGGCGTCCGTGAAAATTGTAGTCGCAATCGCGAGCTTCTGGATCTGTGCGGGCATGCTCGCCGCCGAACTGCATCCAATCGTTGAAGTCCAAACCGGCTATTTCTTCGGCGCGACGCAAAACGGCAAATGGATCAAGGCTGTCCCGGCGGTTAAAGTTGTTAAAAGTGAAACGGTCTATCGTGTTTACGGCCTGACCACACTGCTGGGTGAAACGAAGGGCGGCAAACCGAAAGCCGATTCAGACGCTTGCCCGGATAATTTCAGCGTCACGCTGAAGTCGAAGCCGAAAAAAGGAACCATCGCCTTAGCCGCATTGTGGAACGCGCTGCCGCGCAAGCCGCTCGACATCGATCCGACCCAACAGGTTTACATCGACACGGTGCGCGATTTTTTGAAAGGGCGCGGGATTGCGGACCCGAAAGTGAAGATCAAACGCATCCTGCGAGTGGACTTGGAAGGGGACGGCCAGGAGGAAGTGCTGATTTGCGCGTCGAACTATCTCGGTGCCGACGACCTGGATGTGCCGCAAGCGACGCCACCGGGAAGTTATTCGGTCGTCTTATTAAGGCGCGTCGTAGCGGAAAAAGTCAAAACGCAGGTGGTCGCGGGAGAAGTTCATGCAGACGGGAAGAGCCCAAATCCTCCAAACGTCTACGAGCTGAGCGCTGTCCTCGATCTTGACGGCGACGGCAAACTCGAAGTCGTCGTGCACTCCAGTTATTACGAGGGAGGAGCGACCACTATTTACCGATGCGATCCGAACAAGGTGACTCCGCTGCTTGAAGTAGAGTGCGGGGTTTAGTCGCGTCAGATAAATTTCGGCTCATTCTTCCAGGTGCACCGAGTCCATGATGTGGTCGATCTCCTCTTTCAACTCGGGCTCCGTGTTCAAGTTGGAGGTGAAGCTGATCTCCAAAAGCTGCCCTTTGTAAGAGGTCGTAAGGAAACGGGTGTAAACCGGGCTGTTTCGATAATCTTTTTTTGCTTTTAACATCGGGACGTAACGCCAGTCGGCCCATTTGCGGCCGCCGATGGTCACGATTTCTTTCCGCAGCCATTGCAGATGCGAATCTTTCGGCAACCACGTGAAGCCTTTGGAATATTCATCGACCCGCATTTTCAAATACCCTTCGAGTTTTTCCGGTGTGAGCCCGTGAGTCCCGCGCAGGACCGCTCCCCACGCTCCACCTTCACGCGAAAATTTGGCCAATGTTTTTGGATCTTTGGGATCATCAGGATCGCGAACAAAATCAGGCGGGATGTCGATCTTAAGTTTGCCGTCGAGAAGGCTCACGCCCTTGGCAGTCTCGGATTTCTCGACGGCCGGTGATGCTGACGGAGACGGTGACTCGGCCGTGGTCCCCTGAATGTTCACCGAAACCATATGACTGAAGGTGATTTTCACAGTCGCCTGCTGCGGGCCGAGTCGCATCGGACCGGAAAAATGCGAGAGCAACACCTGATCGTTTTTCTCGTTCTTGAATCGGCCAAAACTGACATGGGGGTAGGAACTCGCTTTGGGCTTTTCTTTTGATTCCTCAAAAACAAATTCTTCCCGCTCGCCCGTGTCTTCTTTACTCAGAAATTTCATGACCGTCGCGCCCTCGCCCTGATCATTCGAAGCCGGCTCGCCATTCAGGCGTGCGTCGATCAAACCGATCCAATTGTTCAATCGCTTCGATGTTGTGGCATCAACGGGCTTACCGGTTTCGCCCCAATCATTCGACTTGAGCCACGTCTTGCCGTCCTTCCGCACAAACTCGCCGCCGTCGCCAGACTGGATTCGCTCCGGACCACCCTTCGGATAACGATCGTACTTGAACTGTACCGCTCCCGAAGGGAAAGAGAGATCCGCAATCGCAACGAAATGGACCTTCGAATAAAACTCGCGGCTGTATTTCAAACGATCGGCGGCGAACTTTGCGTCCTGCGCCGGCAACATTGATGCGGCGAAAAATAAAATCGCGATAGCTGCGGCATTCTTTTGATTCTTCATGGTTGCAGTGGAAACGCTCAGTGGAATTGCATGCTCATTTGCTGCTGCGGGAGAGGCGCCTTCATTTCCGGCGTTGCATTCGGTTGCCAGAATTCCTTTTGCCAAAACCGCGTCGGAAAAGACTCAGAGGCAAACTGGCCATGTTTTTGCGGCAAATTGCTGACGCCGACCGGAAACATGGTCAAGTGAATGCGATTACTGACGTCGCTCGGGAAGATACCCGCTGAACTGATCGAGGTGGACCATTTGCCGAGCCGGCGATCTTCGAGATTGAGCGGTTGAGTAAAGAAAGCATCGAGCCATTGCAGCAAACTCCCCCGCGGCACGAGAAGCCCCACCGTGGCTTTGGAATAATCAATCACGCTTGGGTGCTCCCTTTCCGGCGACATGAACGTTTCCGAAATCTCGGCGATCGGATGCAACGAGAGACTGTAAAATTGCGCGGCGATGTTTTGGCGCAAATATGGAATGACTGCGTCCTCGGATTCCTTAACGCTGCAAGCCGCAGCCAGATAAACGATGTTGTCGACAGGCAACCTTGGATGGCGCAGCAAAATTTCGTTGGCAACGATCGCACCCATGCTGTGGCCGATGAGCGTGATGGAATATTTTCGACGAGGATCGCGTCCGACTTCCTGCTCCAGCCGGGTCAGAAAAGTTTCGACAGCACCGGCATCGGAACGGACGAGATAATCAACATTTCGTTTTTTCCTCGGCGCCGTTGAGACGGACACTTCGGCGCGATTTTCCCCTTCGCCCTCATACAGGCCTTTCAACTGGGCATCGATTCTATCCAACTCCTGCTGCGTGCGCGGCTCGCCACGCGGTTGGGCACGGGCAAGCCTGACAACCTCGTTGATTCCTTGACGGTCGCGCGGTTTCTGTTCCTTAAAACGCGTTGGACTATCGAAAAGTTGCCGGCTCCGGCGCAGCATCATTTCCCACGCGCCGGTACCAATCGCATCGAGAATGATTTCCGCCGGTGCTTTAAGCACCAGCGACAGGCTGTGCAGCTCGTTGGTCGTCAACTGGACGCGGGAACGCTTGTCACTCTCCTGCAGGTCGGTCGTGGTAAGATCCGGATTTTTCGGGTGCCCGGGTCCGGGATTCTGCTTGAGATAGCGCCAGCTCTCCTGCGAAAACGTCGCCCGTCGCCGCTCGTAAGGATCGAACTGGTCCTGCAGGAGTTTTACCCAGACCACGGGTGCACGAACGAGAGCACGGGTTAAATCCGACGCCAGATAGAACGGCGAAGTCAAGGCACCAAAGACTGGAGCGCGCTGTCCTTGCCTAACGAGAAAGAGATGTTCCCCGTATGTGCTTAACGGACCAGAGTTCCAGTTGATGAAGATCGGGTAGTACTCCTCGTTCAGGGTCGGATCTGCGCCCAGGATGGCGGACCGGCGAAGCGCGCCGCCCGGCAGATTCATTCCTCCGTGAATGAATATGAGAATTTTGCGCGGCTTCGAATCGCGCAACGTTTTTACCAGAGTGTCGAGGTATTCCCGATAGGCATTCGGCTCAATCGGATGGCGTTCGTTGATCTCTGCTTTGAAGTCCGAGCCGTTGGCATGAATCCGTGGGCGAAGGGGGTGCCCATTTGGCGCTGCGGCGATGACGTGCGCGCCGATCTGGTCATCGTGCAAATACCAAGAATCGGACCCTGTGTTGGCTTGCGCTCGCGGAGCGACGACCAACGCGGCGGCCAATGCTATCCACCGTAGGCACGTCATGAATGCAGCCTAGAACCGCAGCCAAACGAAGATCAAGCCTCTACTCAAACACGTTCGCCGGCCCCCGTTGTCCGCGAATGCACGATTAAGTTGTGCTGGCCTGCAGCATCCAGCTAAATTCTCAAATGGACCTGGGCGGAGCGCTGAAGAAACATTTTGGTTACGACGGATTCCGGCCGCTGCAGGCAGAGATCATCGCCGATGCGCTGGCGGACCGCGATGTGTTTGCTCTGATGCCGACCGGCGGCGGCAAGTCGCTTTGTTTTCAATTGCCGGCCCTGATGCGCGAGGGACTGACAATTGTGGTGTCGCCTCTGATTTCGTTGATGAAAGATCAGGTCGACGCGCTGCAAGCCAGCGGAATCGCGGCGACGTTTCTGAATTCAACGTTAGATCGAGACGAAGCGGTCACTCGTCTTCGCGGGCTTAATCGCGGGCAATACCGGATGTTGTACCTCGCGCCGGAGCGATTGATGCTGGATACGTTCCTCGAGAAAGCGCTGAACTGGAACATTGCCCAGTTCGCGATCGACGAAGCGCATTGTATCAGCGAGTGGGGCCACGATTTCCGGCCGGAATATCGCGAGCTCAAGAAACTGCGAACGCATTTCCCCGATGTGCCGCTAATGGCGCTTACCGCAACGGCAACCGAGCGGGTGAGGATCGACATCGTCAAACAGCTGAAACTGCGCGAAGCGCGGTGTTACGTAGCCAGTTTCAACCGGCCGAATCTCAGTTATCGCGTCATTCCCAAATCGTCGCCTTACGAACAACTGCTCGCCTTCCTCCGGAGCCGGCCCAATGAAAACGGAATCGTTTATTGCGCCAGCAGAAAAACCGCGGAATCGCTGGCTAGAAATTTGAACGACGATGCCGTGAGCGCAAAACCGTATCACGCAGGACTCACGCCTTCCGAGCGCTCAAAAAACCAGGAATCCTTCCTGCGCGACGACTTGCGGGTTGTCACGGCGACGATCGCGTTCGGCATGGGGATCAACAAACCGAATGTGCGATTCGTGATGCATTACGATCTGCCGAAAAATCTTGAGAGCTATTATCAGGAGACCGGACGCGCCGGCCGGGATGGGCTGCCCAGCGAATGCGTGTTGCTCTTCAGCGCGAGCGATGTCGTCAAGCAGCGCCATTTCATCGATGAAAAGGGCGAAAACGAGGCTCGGATCGCGCGTGAACAGCTCCGGCAAATGGTGCATTACGCCGAAACGCGCGAATGCCGGCGCGCGACGATGCTGCGCTATTTCGGCGAGGAATACGAGAAGCCCTCATGCGAAGGCTGCGATAACTGCCTTTCTCCGCGCGAAACATTCGACGGCACAATTCCAGCGCAGAAATTTCTGTCGTGCGTTCATCGGGTGTGCTCCAAAAGCGGATTCGGTTTTGGGTTAAACCACATCGTCGAAGTGCTCACCGGAGCAAACACGCAGCCAGTCCGGCAGCGCGGTCACGATCAACTCTCCACTTACGGAATTGGCCGCGAGCTCAAGCGCGATGCCTGGCAGGCGCTCGGGCGCGAACTTTTACGGCTCGGCCTGGTCGAATGCGCGCCGGGCAAATTCGCCACGCTCACGCTTACCCCAGCCGGCTTGGATGCGTTGCGACAACGAACGCCGATCACGCTCACCAAGCAGATCGATATCGCCGCGAAACCGGAGAAGGCCCGGGCCGGAGCAATCGAATGCGACGAATTGCTCTTCGATCGGTTGCGAACGCTCCGCCGCCAGATCGCCGACGAACGGGATGTGCCGGCCTACGTGATTTTTTCCGACGTCTCGCTCCGCGAAATGGCCCGCGCCTATCCAACGACGGAAAACCAGTTCAGGAAGATAGCCGGTGTGGGTGAACAAAAGTTCCGAGATTTTGCCGATCTGTTTCTCGGCGAAATCAAAAATTATCTAACAACAAATCCACGACTGACGTTCGCAAATGATGTCGATCCTGCGCCACGCCGCGTCCGGTTGAATGACAGTCAGTTGGAAACGCTTCGTCAATTTCAGAAAGGCAATTCGGTCGACCAGATTGCGAGGAAGCGCGGATTCGTGCCGAGCACGATCTACGCGCATCTCCTCGTCGCGATCGAGTGCGATAAAATTGTTCCGCAGTCTCGGGACCGATTTTTCACTTCGACGCAGGAAAAGGAGATCGCTGCGGCCTTTCACAAGATAAGCAATGGAAAGCTAACCGATGTAAGCGCGCTGCTCGACGGCAAGTACGACATGGGCCAGCTGCGCATCTTCCGCGCATTTGCTGCGCTCGGGGGATCGTAGTCAGGGCTTGCCGATCGACATGTAAGCAAATGATTTCAGGATTTCGGTGAGCGCGCCGGAGTCTTTCCGATAACTCGGCTCGTCCCGGGACGACAACACGATGTAGGCGACGGCGCCGGGCAATTGGACATAAGCAATGCGTTCCCATTGCGAATGTGATTCGGTCGCCCGGTATTCGTTAACGAAGTACGGTTTTCCATCGCCCGTCTTTCCCGATTCAATTTTCTCTTTCGGGGTGCCGTGCGTCTTTTTCATTTCCTTGATCGCTTTGGCAACGAATGCATCGACCTCAGTGAAATCCGCACTGGCAATCTTTGCATACACGATCGTTTTGGCATCCGCCCAGGATGACCCTTTCGGATAAAGCACGCAGGGGAGGCCCTGGTCGATGCCGGCACTGTTATCCAGGACCCAGCCTTTCGGAGCGTCGATCTTAAAGGCCGATTTTGGCCCGTATATAATTCCTCCGCGAGAAGGGCCTTGAGCAAAGGTCTGACTGCAGACAAGCAGCATCGCGATGCAAATGGTTAGAAGCGATTTCATAAATGGGGTCCTGGCTGGAGCAGCCATATCGCGAGAGAATCCGACCCTCACCGGGCGCTTCGCGTCCTCCTCTCCCTCAGGGAAGGATTGAGGTGAGGGCCGCAATGAAATATTTCCATCAGGCTGTTCAATTATCTGAAGAATTCTTTGGCGCGCTCAAAAAAGCTTTTGTGCATCGGCGTGTTTTCCTCGCCGCATAGATTGGCAAACTCCTCAAGTCTCGCCCGCTGTTCCGCGTTCAATCGCGTCGGCACTTCCACGATGAGACGGGCAAGCAAATCCCCGTGCTCGCGTCCGTTTACCCGGACAATTCCTTTACCGCGCAGCTTAAACATCTGACCGCTCTGCGTGCCGGCAGGCACTTTCAGATTCGCTCTGCCTTCAAGCGTGGGCACAGCCACTTCGCCGCCGAGAGCAGCAACCGAAAACGGAATTGGAAGCTCGCAATACAAGTTGTCTGCTTCGCGCTGAAAGATTTCATGTTCCTTGATGTGGACCACCACATAGAGGTCTCCCTGCAGACCGCCGCGAATGCCGGCCTCACCGTTTCGCGACGAACGGAGCCGGGAGCCTTCACTGATTCCAGCTGGAATCTTCAATTTCACGCGGCTCGCTTTTTCGAGCCGGCCTTCGCCGCCGCATTCCTTACACGGTTTCTCGATGATTTGGCCGACGCCACGGCAACGGGGACAAGTCTGCGATATCTGAAAAAAACCGCGCGAGCTGATTACCTGGCCGCGGCCGCCGCACGAAGGACAGCTGATTGTTCGCGAGCCGCCCTCGGCGCCGCTGCCTTTGCACTTTGCGCAGGCGTCCAGCTTGCGGATCTCGATTTCCTTTTCGACACCGAAGGCCGCTTCCTCAAGTGTGATTTGAAGGTCGTAACGCAAATCGGCGCCGCGCTGTCGATCCTCCGCCTGCATCGCGCCGCTACCGAAAAAGGTCTCAAAGATTCCGCCTCCGCCGCCGCTGCCGAATACTTCACGGAAAATATCGAACGGATCGTGGAATCCGCCGCCGGAAAATCCGCCACCCTGACTAAAAGCGGCATGACCATATCGGTCATAGGCGGCACGCTTGTCGGGATCGATCAGGACATCATACGCTTCGCCCAACTCTTTGAATTTTTCCTCGGAATCGGGGTCATCCGGATTTTTGTCGGGATGATATTTTACCGCCAGCTTGCGATAAACGCGCTTAATCTCCTCAGCGGATGCGGTGCGCACGATACCAAGCACCTCGTAATAATCGCGTTTAGTGGGGGTCATATAAAATCAGCGCGGGTTAACGTGACAAGATTCCTCGACTCCGCCCCGGATGACAAGGAAAGCAGTTATTTTGCCGGGCCGCTGGAAACGACCACGCTCGATGGCCGGAGCAAACGATCCCTCAGGCGATATCCCCGCCGGGTCTGGCGAATGACTGTTTCTTCCGGCACGTCAGCGCTCGGTTCATGCGCGATCGCTTCGTGCAGATTCGGATCGAACTTCTTCCCTTCGGCCTCGATCGGCTGCAACCCGTTTTCGCCGAGGAAATCGTTGAGTTGTTTCAGAGCGAGCCTGAGCCCCGAGTAAATCTGCGGCTCTGCTCCTTCCGCCTGCGCCGCGGAAAGGCCGAGCTCGAAATTATCGATAATTGCGACCAGCCGTTCCAGCAACGAGGTGTTGGCGTATTTGATGGCCTCTTCTTTTTCGCGCGTCGTCCGCTTCTTGAAATTCTCGAAGTCGGCCTGACTGCGCATGGCGAGATCGCGAAAACGATCGAGATCGGCCTGTAGGCCGGCCATGGCATCGTCACCTTCGCCTTCGACTGGCTTCAATGAATCCGGCTCAGACTTGTCCGGATTTACTGGCTGAACTATCGGGGGTTTTTTCATGTCTTGCGAATAACGATCAACGTGATGTCGTCATGCTGAGCCGTTGTTCCAGCAAAGTTTCGCACTTCCTCGATCACATGTCCGATAATTCCCTGCGCGGTGTTCCCGGCGCTGGCCCGGACTGATTCGATCATGCGATCGATGCCGAATTCATCTCCCTCGGAGTTGAGCGCTTCGGTCACTCCATCGGTATAAAGCAGCAAACAATCACCCTGCTCGATTGGGACGTTAAAATCCTGCGTTATCCTATCAAATACGCTTCCACTGTCAATTCCCACCACCATTCCGGGCGGCTTTAACTTTTCCACCGCCTGGGAAGCGCGTTTGTAAAGCAGCGGTGCATCGTGACCGGCCCGGGCCAGAACGATGCTGCTTCGGGTATGATCGAGGATGAGATAGGCCATGCTGATAAACATGTCTTCCTTAATGTCGGGATAGAGCTGGCGATTGACCTTTTGCAAAACGTCAGCCGGCGAAGGATTCTTGGCCGCTTCGCTGCGCAGCACGCTGCGGCAAATTGCCATGATGAGTGAAGCGGGCACCCCTTTGCCCGAAACATCGGCGATGGCCAGACCAAGCCGCTCTTGATCGACGTTGATGTAATCGAAATAATCGCCGCTCACCTGGCGGGCCGGAATACTCAGGCCGCTGATTTCGAATCCATTCACCTTCGGCGGCTCGGTGGGCAGAAGGACGCGCTGGATATCGCGCGCGATCTCGAGATCGTGGTCGAGGCGTTTCTTTTCGCCCGCCTCCGAGTAAATGATGGCGTTGTAAAGCGCGAAGGCGGATTGCTCAGCGATCGATTTGAACACGACGAAGTCACCTTGAGAAAAAGGCGCGCCCTTCGGCCCGTTGGCAACGGCCAGCACTCCCAGGTTCTGTTTTCCGTAAATCAAAGTGGCAACCATTACTGACGAAGACCCAAACGCGCTGTCGCGTAACTTCGCCAGCTCCGGTCCCTCCGAAAATTCGTTCAAACTAACCGACTGCCCTGTTTGCCAAATGCGGCCGAGAATCCCCTCACCCCGCGCGATGGAATGCAGCCGGAGAAAACTCTCCAGCGCGATCGGTGTCGCCGCCGCCTGGCGCAAAATCTCAGGCGGAACATCGACAAGAGGCGGACAGCCTTTGGAGATGAACGCCGGGGCAAGCTTCTGGCCCGTGCGATCGATGAGATAAAGGGCGCCTCCGTGGGCGTCAATGATGCGGGTAGCGCCTTCTACGATCAGCCTGTGCAGATCGTTAGGCCGGATCGTTTCGGTGAAGGCTTCGCCCAGACCGTGCAAGAAATCGAAAACAAGCGTCTCCTCGATCTGAATCTCTTCGTTCGAACGCTCGAGTGTTCGGATCCGGCGGGCTTGCCGGCGGGTCGTGTAAATCCACCCGGCAATAGATGCGACGAGCAGGACGGAGAGAAGAATCGGCCACATGAGGACCGGTCACCCTACTTCGCAGCCGTCTCGTGGTGAAGGTCCTGCTTTAGATAATCGAGAACGTCCTTGAAACGAAATAGGTTTTCGGGGGCAGCCTGGCAAAGCGCTTCGTGCGCCTCCAACATCGTTCGAGCCTGCTCATGCTTGCGCTCGTTCAATACCGATCCGTCAGACTCGCGTTTGAGCGATTCGCATTTGGGCGCTAACTCGCCGTCGGAATAAATATCGAAGAGTTGGTCCAAGCCGAGTCCGGAAAGCAGGTCCCGGCTGCGTTCTCCGCAATGGATCACGTGGAGATGGCCACGACCCAACTCCTTTAAGCGCAACGCCACTCCAGCCATCGTGCCCATGAATGTGGAATCCATCATCGCGCAATTGGCCAGGTCGATGATGAACTCGCGAAAGCCCCGGTCGACCATTTCGCGGGCAAACTCCTTGAGGTTTCCGCTGTTCAGGAAACTCCCCCTACCTTGGACCCGCACCCACACGGCAGGTCCATTTACGCCTACTTGAATCGATGACTCCACGATTTGATCTCTAATAAGGATACTAGAACGAGCGGCAGACTGTCAAACCTTGGTCTACTGCATGGATCCGAGAACCTTATCTAAGCGACAAAACACCGGGTTCGGGCTCATTCCCATAGGTAGGACCGATTTTCCGCCACAATCGCTCCGTTCTCGATCAACAGGCAACGCCAGGCGATTACGCGGCCATCATCAAAATAATCGTCGCCCACCACCCTGAATTCTGTCTTATGGCTCCCGCGCGCACTGGGATAGGAGACTTCCTGGGCTTGGACATAGGCGTGCAACTTCTCCTGCCGATACTCAAGGCGAACAGTGACGTCGCCGGAACGTCTGGCGCGCCAAAAAAAATCGAAGTAATGCCCAAAAAGCTGGCGTCGATCCAGCGCCGTGACTGCACCAAAAAGGCGATAGGTCCGCTCGTAGCTAATTGAGGCGTCTTGAACCGTGGTCGACCGCGACGATGGCGCGACGCCCGTAGTCTTGCCCGGTTTTTCGGAAGGCGAGTGGCTATGCTGCAGGGTATCTTTCTCGGTCAGCAAAAAGAGTTTGGTTTTGCGAAACTGGAAATCCTTGCTCAACGCCATCGGAAGCGGTGTCACCTTCGCAATTACTTTTGGCGTCTCCGCCGGCCAGGCCCGACCGCTCGCGATAAGGAGCACGCCCAGCAATACCGCGACACGTTTCATCTCAACAATGAAACCGGCTTGCCTCTCTAATGTCAATATGGGTCGCATCCGCATCAGGTCGCTATAAATTTCCGAGTGATCGATGTGCGTTATGACCGCGGCGTATATTTGCCCGGGCAAGATCTATGGCTCGACCCGTGGGACGCGAAGCGCCTCGCCTTTGTCTCGCATGCGCACAGCGACCATATCGCACCTCATGAGGAAATCATCGTTTCCGAACGAACCGCGAGGCTAATGCAAGCTCGCCTCCCGGGAACACGAACCGAGCACGTTCTCCGATTCGGAGAAGCTCGCACTGTGCGCGATGTCGATGTTACGCTTCTTCCCGCCGGTCACATCTTTGGGTCGGCCCAAATTCTCATCTCCGTAAACGGCGAGACGCTGCTTTACACCGGCGATTTCAAACTGCGTCCGGGAAAATCCGCCGAACCGGCGGAATGGCGGCAAGCCGATACCCTCATCATGGAGACAACATTTGGGCGGCCGCGCTACAGATTCCCGCCTACCGAACAAGTGATTGGAAAAATCGTGGAGTTCTGTCGCGAAACACTCGACGACGGCGCAGTGCCGGTGCTGCTCGGTTACTCGCTCGGGAAGGCTCAGGAAATTCTTTGCTCGCTCGACGGCGCCGGACTCACTCCGATGTTGCACGGGTCCGTTTATAAAATGACGCGAATTTACCAGCAATTCGGTCAGTCATTTTGCAACTACCTTCGCTACAAGGCCGGTGATGTTGCCGGGAAGGTCTTAATCTGCCCGCCGAGCGCCAAAGGATCTCGCATGCTGGAAAAAATTCCGAGCAAACGCGTGGCCATGATCACCGGTTGGGCGATCGATCCAAACGCGATGTATCGCTACCAGGTGGATGCAGCGTTTCCGCTCTCCGATCACGCCGATTACGATGATCTGCTTCGCTATGTCGATCTTGTCCGGCCAAAACGGGTCCTCACTCTTCACGGCTTCGCCGCCGAATTCGCGCGGGATCTCCGGGAACGAGGGATCGAAGCCTGGGCGTTGAGCGAGGAGAACCAGATGGAACTCGGGCTCATCAAAAAAGGTGTAGTAGCGAGTGTGCCACCCGCCTCCAAGAAAACTGCGGCCCACACAGCAGCCGCTACATCGGAATTCGCCAGGTTTGCCGAAACCGGGGACGCGATCTCGGCGACGCCGGCGAAGCTCGAGAAAGTCCGATTGCTTGCCGATTACCTGCGCTTCCTCGATCAAGATCAGATTGCGATCGCCGCGATCTATTTCACCGGTCGCGCCTTCGCCCAAACCGATCTGCGTACTCTGCAAGTTGGCGGCTCGATCATCTATCGCGCAATCATGGCTGCGGCCAAACTGAGCGACGCCGAATTTCACATGATCGCGCAAAGCCATGGTGACGCCGGCAAAACGGCGCTCGAGGCGCTCGACGGACGCACGACATCCGAGCCGTTCTCGATTTTACAATCGCGCCGATTTTTCGAAACCCTGCAAACAGCGCGCGGTCCCATCGCAAAAAAGGAATTACTGCAAAAGCGATTGTCGATCTTATCTGGACGCGAAGGCCAATACGTCGTCAAGATTTTGAGCGGCGATTTGCGGATTGGATTACGCGAAGGACTCGTTGAGGAAGCAGTAGCAAGCGCGTTCGACGTGGCGCTCGACGAGGTGAAGGAGGCGAACATGTTGCTCGGCGATATTGGGGCGACGGCATTGCAGGCGTCGCGAAACGAGCTTGATCGCGCCGAATTATCGATCTTCCGTCCGATCAAATCGATGCTGGCTTCGCCGGAACCGACCGCTGAGGCCATTTGGGAACGATTCGCGGAAAGATCGGTTGTCTATGCCGAGGACAAATTCGACGGGATCCGGGCACAGCTTCATCGCAGCACAGAACGCGCAGAGATTTTTTCGCGCGATCTAAAACTCATAACCGATCAGTTCCGCGAACTCGCCAACAATGCCGAAAAGTTCGAGGTCGATCTTATTCTCGACGGCGAGATTGTTGCGTTCGAAGAAGGCCGCAAGCTCACCTTCTTCGATTTGCAAAAACGGCTCGGGCGCAAAAGTGACGGGGCCGATTTATTCGCGGTTCCGTCAGCGGACGTTCCAGTTGCCTTTGTTGCTTTCGATCTTCTGTGGCTCGATGGGCGCTCGTTGTTAAAGACACCGTTGCGCGAGCGACGCGAACTCTTACGGAATCTAAAATTGCCTCCACAATTTAAGATCTCGGAAGTATTTCCGGCGCACTCAGCCGGGGAAATCGACCAGGTTTTTCAACAGGCCCGGAAAGACCGGTTGAACGAAGGCCTGATGATCAAGGATCCGGAAAGTTTTTATTCGCCCGGCCGAAGGGGAATGTTTTGGTTCAAATTGAAAAAAGAGCTGGCGACGCTCGATGTCGTGGTCGTCGCGGCCGAGCTCGGTCATGGCAAACGCAATCATGTGTTGAGCGATTACACATTTGCCGTGCGCGACGAGGCCACCGGCGAACTATTGAAGATCGGCAAAGCCTATAGTGGATTAACGGACGCGGAGATTTCGGAATTGACCGAGCATTTCAAACAGAACACGCTGGGCGATCATGGCCGTTACCGGGAAGTCAAACCCGACATCGTGATCGAGGTCGCATTCGATTCCATTCAGCCGAGCACTCGTCACGCGAGTGGACTGGCGTTGCGCTTTCCGCGGATCAAAGCAATTCGACGCGACAAGAACGTCGATGCCATCGACACGATCGAGTACGCGCGCGAGCTGGCAAGACGCGAAATTTAACGACGCGCTCAAAACCTACCCGACAGGTGTCGGTGTTGGACTCGGCTGGGCTTCGTCGGGAGCCTGCTCAATACCGCGCTTGCGATTCCTTTTCTCTTCCTTGCGCATTTGCCGTTTTTCCTTTCGCGATTCTCGAAACTCGGGCGCGGAAGGAGAAGGAGTGGTAGGAGGCGCAGAAAAAGATGCGGACGGTAAAGGCGTTGCGCTAACAATTGGACGCGGCGGAGCGGAATCGGCGGGCGAGGTTTCGCCTGTCTTTCGTTCCTGGCGGCGCAACTGTTTCTCCTGTTTGCGCAGTTCTCGCCCTTTGCCGGCCCGGCCAAACGCCGGAGAAACCGATGTCGATAAAGAATTAGTCGAACCACCGGATGGGACAGGTGTGATTACTGGTGCAATGGCAGCCGCGGTGCCTGCTGATGGCGCCGGTTTCGCTGCCGAGTTGACGGCAGGGCGCGGTGTGAATTTGGGAGGAGCTGCAGCCGGAGTCGCAAGCGGGTATTTGCCACGGAATTGTGACGCCGTGGGAGGGCTGGTCGCCATCGCGGCCGGCGCGACACTGCTAACCGGTGCAGGTGTCGATGGTCCGGTAACTGTCAACGGCGCCGTCGCTGCTGGTTTAACAAAGCCTTTTGGAGGCGCATCTGATGGCGGCGGCGCTTCGGATTTCATTTTGGCGCGCACTTTGTCGGCCGCTTGCTGATCGCCAACGTTGCTCCATCCGTGCTCCACCGTTACTTGCGAGATGTTTTCTTTTACCCGGCGCGGGCGCTCCGTTGCTGGGCCGCGCGCGATGAATGGCGCTGAAATCACGACAAGTTGTCCGCGCACTTCCGAACGCGGCACCTGCACATTGACATCGATGTTTACCTGCCGATCGAGCTTGAATCGCTCGATTGGTTGCACACTGCGCTTGCGCAATTCGTCGTAGTTCGGCCCATTATTTATGACAGTGGTGTTGCTGTAAGTGATGTTGGTGATATTGGTGGTTTGATTGATGATGATGACGTTGCGCTCGGACGGGAGGACATCCCGCTGAGCGCGCGGCGCGCCGAACTGCCTCGTCTCAACGAAGCAATATTGGTCGGGACCGATGTCGTAATAGTTGTCGGCCCAGTTATGAATGCCGGAGCGGCGATCGAAGCGCGCTTCTGGCGGCAGAGGCGCCCAGCCGACGTAATCATCGCTCTTGCGCCACGAGACCCATGCCGGCGCCCATTCATCGCCAGGGACCCAGACCCAGCCGATATTGCGCAAGCGCGTCCAGCGTCCGTAGTGATAGGTCGCCCAGCCGAACGGTTCCTCCGAGATCCACGTCCAACCGACGTCGGTGTAAACCCACCGGCCATCGGTGTAGGGACGCCAATTGCGCGACTGGGCTTGGCGCGGCTGGAACACGTAACCGTAATCGGATGTCTCACGCCAATCTCCGTAGGTATCCAGCTTTGTGTAAAAAGTATCGTACGACCCTGTCGGGCGACGATCGCGATCGTAATCGCGCGGCGCGCGTTCTTCGGTGCGAGTTGACCGAGTGGTCTCGCGTTCGGAATTACTCTGGCGACTCTCCACGGCAGAGGTGTCCGCGCTTTGCTTGGCGGCCAGCTCTTTCTCGCGCGCGGCAATATCAGCTTCCTGTTGGCTGAGTTGTTCCTTCTCCTGCGTCTGCCGTTCGGCAGCGAGTTGTTGCTGCACGCGCCGATCGATCTCGGCATTGCGCTCCTCCTCCGTTTGCCGTTTCTCGCAGGAGGAAAACATCATCAAGGCTATTGCTATCGGAAGCGCGCAAAGTTTCTTCATGGCAGGGTTAGACAGCAATCGCTGGGCAATATTCGATTTCTCACGGCGCAAACGGAGAAGGTGAGGCCGCCGGCGTTATCGTGACAGACTCGATCTTGTCACGACGCAACCGCTGGACATTAGCATAAACCGAAACCAGAGCGAGCCCGACAACGATAAGAAGCATGAACACCAGCGCAACTTTGGGAACTTGCTCGGCCGATGACTTTGCCTGCGGCTCCGACGGATTCATACCCGATTATCGATGTCGATCCTGGGATTGTCGATTCGGCTACTCCAAATGCAGGCCGGCGATCGCGTCCATGACCCGCTGGCTGAGCTGCGCGTAGCGGCCCTTTGCATCCAGGTCCTCGTCTGAAAAGAAAATCGGATCGCCGATTACGACCGTGATCCTGCGCCACAAACGAAGTTTCCCTCCGATCGGCCAGGCGTCGAACGCACCGAAAATTCGCAAGGGCACTACCGGCGCGCGCGTTTTCGCGATTACCAGACCTACTCCCGGCAATGCCGGTTGCAACCTTCCATCTGACGTGCGCGAGCCTTCCGGAAAAACGAGCGCACCATTTCCATTCTTGATAACCCGGATCAAGGCTTTGAGCGCGCTTCGATCGACGGCCTCCTGATCAACGGGGATGACACTGAGCTTAGGCAGGAGCCAGCCGAGAAATGGCGAATCCTGCAAACTGCGGCGGGCCAGATAATAGATCGCGCGATGGCAGGTGATGCCAGCCAGAGGAGGATCGAGAAAACTCTGGTGGTTCATAGCCAGAATCACCGGGCCCGTTTGAATCATGCGCTCGGGATGAATGACTCGATAATGGAAAAATAGCCGGCCAACCAATCGGGAAAGATTGTACCCGATCCAGTAATAAAAATTCATTTCGAATCTGGAGGCTTTATGCCGGAATGCCTTCCATCCCCTTGAGCTTGAGCCGGCCAATAATTTCTCCGACCACGCCTTCTATGGTCAGATTGGAACTGTCGATCACATGTGCATCTTCGGAAATGATCAGCGGGGATGCGCGACGCGATGAATCTACTCGGTCGCGCGCAGCAATCTCGTCGCGTTGCCCTTCCGCGGCCCTGCGACGCAATCGCACCTCTGGAGACGCATCGATGTAAAATTTGTAGGGCGTATCGGGAAACACCACCGAGCCAATATCGCGACCTTCCACAACCACGTCGTGGCCGAGAGCGTAATTACGCATTTCTTCGGTGAGAATACTTCGGACCTGGGCAACGGTGCTGATCTGGGAAACCGCGTTATTGACCGGGTCGTCCCGGAGATGTGGTGTTGGATCGACATCGTCAATAAGAATTCGCGATTGTTTGTTAGTCATCTCGCAAACGATCGACGCGGACTGGGTAGCCGCAGCGATCCGCTCGTCGTCACCCGGATCGATGTTGTGCTCGAGAATGTGCCAGGTGATGGCCCTATACATCCCGCCCGAATTCACATAATCGAATCCGAGCCGCCGGGCCAATTCACGCGCCACGCTGCTCTTTCCCGAAGCAGCCGGACCGTCGATGGCAATAACACGATGGGAAATTTGCATACGTTCTGTGCACGATTCTAAACGTTGCTCGCGGCCAGAAGCAATATGCGCGTTATGTGGCCCGTATGATCGCACCGGGGCCCAACGCGTCGCCTAGCTCTCTCCGGGACGAGCAGGCGTGAGCGAGCCAATGACCGGCGTAGTCGAACGCATCCGTTTCGAATTGGTGAACTCTTCCAGCACACCCTGGAAGTTCGGGTACGACTCGCGGATGCAATCCGCGTCCTGGATAATTGTTTCTCCGTCAGCGAAAAGACCAGCCACCGAGAAGGCCATGGCGATGCGATGATCGCCAAAGCTGGCCACCCGCGCGCCGCGCAACGGCGCCGGTCCGTGGATCTCGATTCCGTCGCTCATTTCGATGACGTCTACGCCCATGATTCGCAGATTGTGCGCGATGGCGGCAAGCCGGTCGGTCTCCTTGACTCGCAATTCCTGAGCGTGGCGAATGGTAGTGGTCCCGCTCGCGAGCGCGCCGGCCACTGCCAGCACCGGCAATTCATCTATGAGCTGCGGCACTTCTTTCCCCTGAATCACGGTTCCTTTGAGTGGGGCACCGGTGACCTCCACAATACCGCGCGGTTCCAGTTGATCGACATCTTCTACCGCCTCTCGCACCTGTGCTCCCATCCGAACCAGAACACCCAGCAACGCTGTTCGCGTGTCGTTTAATCCAATATGGCGCACCAGCAAATGACCGCCCGGCTGGGCCGCCGCCGCGACCAGCCAAAACGCGGCTGAAGAAATATCCCCCGGTATGGTAAAGTCGCGCGATTCGGGCACTTGATCGCCAAAAACGCTCACGCTGTTTTCGCTCTTGGCCGTCCGGACGAGAAAGTAACGAAACATGAGCTCGGTGTGATTGCGAGTGTGTGCCGACTCATCGACGGTCGTCTTACCCTTGGCGAACAGCCCAGCCAGTAGGATGGCGCTTTTGACCTGTGCGCTTGCGACCGGGGATTTGTAATGAATCCCTCGCAACGCGCCTCCATGGATGCGTAGCGGAGGCGTTTGCTCCGGCCCTTCCGCCGCAATATTCGCGCCCATTTTTCGAAGGGGCTCTATCACGCGATCCATCGGGCGGCGGGAAAGTGAAGCGTCCCCGACGAGGCAACTTTCGAAAGTCTGCCCCGCGAGCAACCCTGCCAATAGACGCATCGTGGTGCCCGAATTTCCGCAATCGATCTCCTCTTTTGGCGGCGTCAGGACACGCTTTTTTCCGTGCACGACGAGCGTGTCCGGTTCCGGTTGTTCGATGCGAATCCCAAGAGAACGCAGGGCATTGACCGTGTGCATGCAATCTTCGCTGGGCAAAAATCCCTCCAGCTTGCATATGCCGTTGGACAAAGCGGCAATGATGACGGCCCGATGCGAGATGCTTTTATCTCCCGGAACCGTGATCTCGGTGTCGATTCGAGGTGCTCGCTTGACGCGCAATTCCATGGATTGCTTTGAGAAAACCGATAACTGGATGCTTGATGCTAGCCGCTATAGGACAGCAGCAAGGTGGTGCTGCAAATCCAGCCTCCAGTATCAAGCATCCGTCATCAGCTGCAACCCCGATTCCGCGGCGAACTGCCTACGGAACGAGAAAGACTTTGCCTGTGTAGGGATCTTTTACTTCTGTGCCCGGCGGAAATCCTTCCACATCCACATATTTCCCCGGCGAGAAAGGGCTTTCCACGACGTGTGGTTTCCCTGGCACTGGAATTCCGTAAGGATGATCACCCTTGGCGGCTTTGGTGGGCGCAGCAGGCGGCGCGGGTGGCGGGGCAGATGCGGTCTCTGTGGTGGTTGTGGTGGTGGTCACTGGCGGCGGCGCATTCGGATTGAACGGCTGTTGCTGGGGTGGATATTGCTGCGGTTGACCCGCGGTGGCCGGATATTTCGCGGTTTGATGCCGGACACGGCTGGGCGGCTGATCCACCTCGTCGCACGACGAAATAAACAGAGCGGTGAGCAAGGCGAGTAACAGTGAGAGTTTCATAGAGGTCGGTTCGAGAGCGAAATTATCTCGATTCCTCGACGTTGCCAATGGCTAAAATCGCACACTTCTCTAATTGCTGACATATGCGCTTCTTACCGGACTCATAGACTCTTGCGATCAAACGTGACGCTACACTAACGACGTGACACGATACGGTTCTCTTTCGCCAAAAGATCAACATCCATACAATTAGAAAACGGGCACCAATCGATTAGAAGAAGAGATGCAACACGATTCGAACGGCGGCATTCTGATCATCGACGATGATTCCGTTAGCCGAAAAATTCTGGCGCGAATTCTAACCAGTGCCGGTTATCAGTGCCGCGAATCCGAAAGTGGAACCGACGCCTTAAGAGCCATCCGGGCCGAGCAACCTTCGCTTTTAATACTTGATTTCGACATGCCGGAACTCGACGGCACCGACGTCCTGAAACAACTGCGGGCCGATCCAAATCCTGCCATCGCGCAAATTCCCACTATCATGCTGACGGGACATGGTGGGGAGGAAAGCGAAGTGCTTTGTCTGGAAGCAGGCGCCGACGACTTCGTGACCAAACCGGTAAATACGGCGGTGTTGCGGGCGCGGATCGAAACGCAACTGCGTTTGCGTTCCATTCACCGCCAGCTCGAGCGCCAAAACGACGAACTTGAAGCGTGGCGCCGCAATCTCGAGCGCGATCTGGAAGCGGCTCGCCTGACCCAGCAATCACTCATTCCTCAAAAACCGCTCGTCGTTTCCGGATGGGAAATTGCCGCTTGTTACCGTCCGGTCATTCAAGTGGGAGGGGATATTTACGGATGGCTTCGCATGAAAAACGGGCGAATTCTGTTTTGGATCGCCGATGCGACCGGACACGGCGCTTCAGCCGCGCTGCTAACTACTCTCGCCAAGCTTCTTTTTCATCACGGCGCATTGGAACAGGAAACGCCGGTCACCATCATGCAGGCGGTAAACAATGATTTCCGCACGATTTTCGGCGCGCGCTCCTTTATGACGGCAATGTGCGTAGCGCTCGAACCGAACACCGGTCGAGCAAGTGTCGTGGGGGCGGGTCATCCTCCGCTCCTGGTTCTGCGCAAGAACGGCGGCATCGAGTCAATTCCGTCGGCAACACCACCGCTCGGTCTGATCGAACAGCCACAGTTTGCGGAAACGATCGTCGATCTCGCTCTCGGGGATTCCTTTCTTCTCTACACGGACGGGCTGTTTGGGCAAGCGACGGCCGGACAGGCTCGATTAACTCCTGCCCAGTTAGGCCAAATGCTGGATCCCTCCGCGCCTAACGCTGAAGCACTTCTGGCACGGCTACTGAATCAAACAGGACCTAATCCAGGCGAAAAAGCCCTGCCAGACGACCTTGCTGCACTGGCGGTACGGCGATCGCCCTGAAAAATATTTTCGAATTTCGCAAAAATTAGTATTGCCCTCTTACGAGTGAAGCAGTAATCAGCGTCTATGCCGAAAACCAAAAAAACTTCCACTCGCAAGCCGAACGCCGCCTTCATGAGACCCGTGCAGCCCGACGACAAATTGTCCTTAGTTGTCGGTTCGAAGCCACTCCCGCGTTCCGAGCTCACCAAAAAGCTCTGGGACTACATCAAGAAGAACGGATGTCAGGATAAGAAAAAGAGGACGATGATTAACGCCGACGACAACCTCAAGCCGGTGTTCAACGGCAAGAGTCAGGTCAGCATGTTCGAGATGACCAAACTCGTCTCGGGACATCTTAAGTAGATCAGAGGCGTCTTCCTAATTTTGATAGCCCGGCGTTCCTCGCCGGGCTACAACGCCTAATCGATCGGTGGATTGAGCTCTATAAGCCGCCGGGCCACTACACTTGCGTCGGGCAGCGCACTGGTCGAGTTTCGTCGTGTGAAGTATCTGATCATCGTGGCCGTGGCCGTCGTTGGCGTAGGGGCGGTATTGCTCGCGACCCAAAAAGAAAAAGGCAAGAACCCCCAGGCTGCTTCTCACGCCGATCTTCAGGCCGACGGTGCCTGGCTAACGGATTTCAAAAAGGCTCAGGAACAAGCCAAAGCGAGCAACAAGCTCTTGTTTCTCGAATTTACCGGCTCGGACTGGTGCCCACCGTGTCGCCAGTTTAAGCAGCAGATCCTGTCGACTTCAGAATTTCTCCAGTACGCGGGGAAGAATTTTGTGCTGGTCGAGCTCGATTTCCCACGCGCAAGAGTTCAGGCCCCCGAAGTTGCCCAGCAAAACCAAGGGCTCGCCCAGCGCTTTCGAGTCGAGGTTTTTCCGACCGTTATTATTTTAAACAGTGACGGGAAGAAATTGCGCGAGTTTGCCGGATTCGACCCGAAAGCACGGCCGGCGGGGTACATCGCTGCTCTAGAAAAAGTTCCCAGGCGGTAGAAAAGCGCCGCCTTTCCGAAACGTCTTTTCGACCTAATCCGCTTTATCGGCGTCGAATGCCCTCTGCAGCACGTCGGCCAGTTCGTTACGCGTGAAGGGCTTCGGAAGCGCCCCGCGAAAACCGTAAGCCATGAATTCTGAGAGCGCTGCTTCATCGGAGTATCCGCTGCAAATGATCGCAGTCACATTAGGATCGACATCCCGAAGCCGTTGGATCGTCGCCAAGCCGCCCATGCCTCCGCGGATGGTCGCATCCAGAATTACTGCTTGGAAATTTTCTCCGCGGCGCAAGGCCCGCTCGTAGGTTTTTACGGCCTCGGTTCCGTCCGGCACGGACGTGACTTCAAACCCGAGCGTTCCAAGCAGCTCGGACGTAAGCTCACGAATGGCGTTCTCATCGTCCATCACCAGGATGCGCTGATGATTGAAGCGGAAAGGCCTTTCCGTGCTTAGCGAGCCTGGATCCGCAACGTTTTCATTCGTAGCCGGCAGGTAAAATGTGAAAATTGATCCTTCCGGCGAAGATTCTTCCAAATGTAGCATGCCGCCGTGTTTTTTTACGATGGAGTAGCTAATGGCGAGGCCAAGACCGCTTCCATTCGGTTTCGTGGTAAAATAGGGGTCGAAGATCTTCGTCACCAACGACTCGTCGATTCCGCTCCCGCAATCTGCAATTGTAATTTTCAGGTACCGCCCAGCGGGAAGGAGATCGCTCTGCTTTTCTTCGAACTCAACGTTACGTGCCGAAACACGGACGGTACCGCCGTCGGGCGTCGCCTCCCGGGCATTGAGCATAAGCGCATTTACGACTTGCTTGATCTGTGCGGGATCGACGTCGGCTTTCCAGAGATCGACGGGAATGTCGACTTCCGCCCGCAAGTTCGAGCCATAAAGCGCAAACTCCGCAGCTTGGTTGAGCAACTCCGATATAACCGAGACTCGCTTGAGTGGTGCTCCTCCTTTGGAAAATGTGAGCAACTGACCCGAAAGGTGAGCGGCATGCTGGGCCGCCTGGCCCGCTTTGGAAAGAAATGAAAACAAGGGCGCCGCTTCGCCGGGCGTTTCGATCTGGGCCAGGCCAATGTTCCCTGAAATGACCGTCAAAATGTTATTCAGATCGTGCGCGATGCCGCCAGCCAGAGTGCCGAGCGATTCGAGTTTGCTCGTGGTGAGCCGCTCTTCTTCCATTCGCTTGCGTTCCGTAACATCGCGAAAGAAAGCAGACACTCCTCCGCCGCTCGGATACGCATGCATCTCGAACCAGGTTTTTCCGGCCGCATCGCTCATTTCGAATTCCAACGGCGCCTGTGTGGTCATTACCTGCCGATAATTTTCTTCAAAAGCCGAGCCTCCCAGGTGCGGAAATTCCGCCCAGAGTTCTTTGCCGGTCAATTCCTCACGACGTCGGCCGAATAGGCTTTCCGCTTGGGGATTTAGATAAGTGAATTTCCATTCGTGATCGACTGCAAAAAAAGCATCGGTCGTCTTCTCCAAAATCTCAGTTGTCCTACGAGCGGATTCCTGTAATTCGGCACGCGCCTGATTGCGCTCGGAAAGCGCGATAACCCGTCTCTCCGCTACAGAGAGCCGCACATTCAATAAGCCGGGATCCAGTGGCTTGGTTAGATAATCATTTGCCCCGGCTGCCAGAGCCTGTTCGAGGTCCTCCGTCTCGTCCCGCCCGGTGACCAGAAGAATAAACATCTCATCGCCACCCGGTTGGCTGCGTAGATTCCGGCAAAGCTCGATTCCGCTTTTGCCTGGCAGCATCCAATCCAGAATCAGAAAGGGAAACGTTTCGGTGGCTAGGACTTGCTCGGCTTCCTCAGCACTACTCACCGCCACCACTTCGTGACCCCGCCGCGCGATCAAACGCTGCAAGCTCAGACGGCTTTCATCGTGATCTTCGACGAGCAAAATTTTCATTATGAAGCGCTTCCCCCGTGTTTGCCCCTGTCGCTGCGTTTTCCAGCCTGCATCGCGTCACAACGGCTCCCGGCAACAAAACAGCAGGATGACTGCCAATCCAACATCCCATCGCTCGACAGCTCGATTTCTCTGATTTCATCTCTCCGTAATTCCCGCAGCCATCAGCAGCCAGTGGCCCGTCACCTTGCGCAAACAGCGGCATCTGCTAAGTAATCGCATTCAATCTTGCCGCTCCTTGATGCGCGTTTTTCGCCTGCTCATTTTCTGTTTTTTCGGGTTTGTCGCGGCAACTCAACTCCGTCCCGAGACCACAGCTGTTCCGGAACAATCTCCGCCGAAAACCGAATCGAGTCCGCCTCCGGGACCGCGCATTACGTTCAACTGGATCCATGTCGATGCTCCTTATATCGCCATGACTTTTGACGACGGGCCTAGTCCAACACTCACGCCGAAATTGCTCGACCTGCTCGCGGCCCGCCAAATTAAGGCAACGTTTTTTGTAATCGGACAAAACGTCGCGGAATATCCGGAGTTGGTCGCCCGTGCTCTTCGCGAAGGCCACGAAATCGGGAACCACAGCTGGTCGCATCCAAATCTTGCGCGCATGTCTGACGAAGCCGTGAAGAGTCAGCTAAAGCGGACCGACGACGCGATCCAACATGCAGCCGGCGTTCACCCGTTATTGTTGCGACCGCCCTACGGTTCGATCACGGCTCGGCAAACGCGCTGGATCCATGACCAATTCGGTTACGAAATCATCATGTGGGATGTCGATCCCCTGGATTGGAAACGACCGGGGCCAACGGTAGTATTCAGCCGAATCCTCAGGGAAACTCGACCTGGCTCAATCGTGCTGTCCCACGATATTCATCCGGGAACAATTGAAGCCATGCCCGCCACTCTCGATCAACTCGCCGCTAAGGGTTTCAAGTTCGTTACCGTTTCCGAACTGATTAAGCTGGCCACGCCCGAGCCGCCCAAGCCCAAGCCCGCCGTTCGAGCGAACAATTCACCTCCGGCCAGTCCGGCCCCGGCCATAAGATCGACGCCGGTCCCGCGGGAAGTCCCGGCCGACCAGTAATCTCGCTCCGCCATGATCGCGGACCATTATTTGCAATTGCGGAGCGAACTGGAAACGGCTCTTGCCGCGCTGCTCAAACTGGCCTCAGAGATGCGGCGCTCCAGTCCCTCGCTCGATATCGTTCAAGGACTGCTGAGCGATATTCGCGAGCCGCTGCTCATCGTCGCCGTGGGCGAAGTGAAGTCCGGCAAATCGTCTCTCTTAAATGCGCTTTTCGGTCAGGAATTTGCCAGGGTCGATGTTCTCCCGGCAACGGATCGAATTTGTATCTTTCGCTACGGCGAAGACGAGAAGTCGGTCGAAGTGTCCCCCGACTTGATGGAGCGACATTTGCCCATTCCGTTTCTGCGCAATTTCAATGTCGTGGACACGCCGGGTACAAATACGGTGGTCGCCGAGCATCAAAAAATCACCGAAAGCTTTGTTCCCCGCGCTGATCTCATTCTCTTCGTCTTTTCTGTGATGAATCCATGGACGCAATCTGCCTGGGAACTCCTGAGCTTTGTCCAAAAGAAGTGGCTCAAGAATATGGTGTTCATTTTGCAGCAAGCCGACCTGCGCACAGCGGCAGAGGTCGAGGTAATCCGCCGACACCTTCAGGACACAGCGATGCAGAAACTCGGCTTCGCGCCGCCCATCTTCGCCGTCTCTGCTCGCGATGCCCTGCTCGCCCGCACGACCGGGTTGGATAAGGAGCGCCTCTGGAACAAGAGCCAATTCGGTCCGTTAGAGGAGCAGATTAATTTGACCGTTACCGAAGCTGGCGGGCGTAGTCTGAAACTGCAGTCAGCCCGTCAAACCGCCCAAGTCATGATCGACGAAGTCGTCGAAGAACTCCAGACATCGCTTGAAGTGATCGGCCATGATGAAGCGCGATTGGAACGCGCCGAGGCGTTCCTTCAGGTTCGTAAAGAGCAAACCCTGCGACAAGTGGCGGGCCTTCTTCGCGGAGTCGAGCAGGCTTGTCTTGCTGGCGCTGCGGAGGGGCTGAGACTTCTCGGGGAGAAACTCTCGCTTTGGCGGACGTGGAGGATCATTTGGGCCCGCGAACGCTGGCAACAGGAGTTTCAGACCGAAATCGAAGCGAAATTACATCATTCGATTGAACAGCAGGCCGAAAATGCCGTGCAATTGCTGGAGACCGACCTGCGTTCTCTTTGGCCACAAGTCTACGACATGATTGACCAGCAACTGGCCGGCGATTTGCAGGAGAAAATCCCAAAGGCGATTCCTGACTTTGTCCGCCAGCGACGCGAGCTCCTTCAATCGATTCAACTGGCCCTCAGCAAGCGCGCGTCGGGCAAGGCTGTGGAAGAGGAACTCGGCCAACTCTTTCGTGAGACCTCCGCGCGCCTGCGCGTCCCGGCCGGCATCGCGGCTGCCGGGGGGATCGCCACGTTGATCGCAGCGATGACAAGCGCCGCCGTCGCGGATGTTACCGGTGTGCTGGCGGCTTCGGCCGCAATCATCGGTACGATCGTCGCCTTCGCTCAACGAAGAAAAATCCTCAACGCCTACGAAGAACAGATGGAAACAAGGCGTTCCGAATTGATGCACGCGATCGAGCAGCAACTGAATCATGCCGTCGATCTATTTTACAAGGAAGTCTCGACTGCGTTTCAGCCGTTAGCCGCGTTTTGCACGTCGGAACGGAGACTGTACGAGCCAAGATTGCAGCGTGCTGAAGAACTGCAGCGCAGATTTACCGAACTTTCCTCGCGATTGTAGCTGCTCTCTCGATTCAGGACCGTTCCAATTACTTCTTCGCAGCCGGAGTTTTCTGCACGACCTGCCGCTCGAGTTGACGGCGCGCGAGCACGAAATTGTTATTTTCTCCATAACTGCGCCACGGTCCCGCAGGGATATCAGCTACATCGACGAATTTCCAATCCGTCACGTCAGTTGGCTGAAGCCCGAGGTAATCGCGCACGGCCGGAGAAACATCCAACCCTGCGCCACGGTTCAGGTTTGGCTTTGGGCGTTCGTTCTGAAAGACGTACTGATAATGGTCTGTCCGAAAGGGGCCACAATCCTCCCACTGCGCGTAGCAGGTACGATTACCTTTTCTAACCGCGATCCAGCGGTCCTTGCAAACGGACTGGCCTGGCTGTGAATACACCTGTTTAAACCATGGAATCACCAGGGGCGCTTCGGGCTTGAATTGCCCGTGACTCACGTCGTTATAGGGCAGAGCGCAGTAGAACGGGTTCTGATGCGGTGTGAATGCTACCGGGATATAATTGCGCCGTGAGGAAGCATTCGGATTATCGAACCCACCATAGTTGGCCGTCCAATTCCCATCCCATGAGCTCTTATGATTGGGCACGGGATTGTTCCCTCCCGCCTCTTCACCAATCCAGAACACCGTGGTCACAATATTCGTCTTCCAAGGGAAACGTTGCGTCGCCGGGCGTGAACTGGTGGGCACGAACACCTGCGGCTCAACCTTCAATAGCGCTTTCTCCCTCAATCCCCTGGCGTATTTGGCAAAGTCTCCCGCTGTCGCATACGGGGAATCGGATTGCCCGTGGGCGACTAGCACGCTGATGGAAGCCAGCAGAATATGCGAGAGGATCCGTCTCATCGGGAAACCGGAGTTGTTTTTAGCCGATAATTGCCTCTCAGGCAAGGCTTTTTACAGGTAAAAACCAAGCCGGCTAGAGGTTCAATACTTTCTCAAAGCACTATCCATTCCATCTCAGCCGCGGCTGAGCAAAGTGTCGTGCTTGAATTGTCGATCCTCCGTGTGCGGATAGTCCAGGTTGTAGTGGAGGCCACGACTTTCCTTACGGCGCGAAGCGGAATCGACAATGAGGGCTGCTACTGTGGCAAGGTTGCGCAATTCCAGCAAATCCACGGAAACCTTGAAATTCCAATAAAACTCGCGAATTTCTCTCTGTAAATTTCGCAGGCGCGCGCTGGCGCGTTGCAGTCGTTTGTCGGTGCGCACGATGCCGACGTAGTCCCACATCAAACGCCTGATTTCGTCCCAGTTATGATAAATCACCACCAGTTCATCTACATCCTGAACCCTGCCTGATTGCCATTCCGGCAGCGAGATAGATCCAGGATGCGATGGTAACTTGAGACGCGCGGCAACTTCCACCGCGCGATGTGCGACCACCAGACCTTCCAGGAGTGAATTGCTGGCCAGACGATTCGCGCCGTGCAATCCGGTGCAGGCCACCTCGCCGATTGCGTAAAGCCCCGACAAACTTGTGACTCCATTTACGTCTGTTTTGATTCCGCCGCATTGATAGTGCGCTGCTGGCACAACCGGGATCGGCTGCTTCGACATGTCGATCCCGAATCGCAAGCACGTCTCGTAAATGTGCGGGAACCGCTCTTGAATAAACTCCGGCGACTGGTGCGTGATATCGAGAAAAACGCACTGAGCGCCGGAGCGCTTGATCTCGGCATCGATTGCGCGAGCGACGATGTCCCGGGGCGCAAGCGCACCGCGCGGATCGTATCGCTTCATAAAATCTTTGCCGCGACTGTTGCGCAAAATGCCACCCTCGCCCCGGACCGCCTCCGAAATCAGAAACGATTTCGCTTTCGGGTGAAATAGACACGTCGGGTGAAATTGGACGAATTCCATGTTGGCGATAGTTGCCCCAGCTCGCCACGCCATTGCCACGCCGTCGCCGGTCGCAATATCCGGATTCGTTGTGTAGAGATAGACTTTTCCGCAACCGCCGGTTGCCAGCACGATTCGATCCGACCGAATCGTTTCTACTCTGCCGCTTTTCTCATCAAGAACATAAACCCCAAGACAGCGGTCCTCTGTTGCAAAACCAAGCTTCGCCGCCGTGATCAGATCCACAGCCATGTGATTTTCCAGAAGATCGACATCGGGATGGCGCCCCAATTCGCGCAGCAAAGTCTCTTCGACCTCCTTGCCGGTCGCGTCGTGGACATGCAATACGCGCCGCTTCGAGTGACCGGCTTCGCGACCAAGATCAAGTTCGCGATGCCCGGCTACCTCGCGCTTATCGAAATGCAATCCGAGATGCACAAGATCCTGAATCCGCGCGGGCCCTTCAGTCACGATCGTTCGCACGACCTCTTCGTCGCAAAGCCCCGCGCCCGCCTCGAGCGTATCTCGCACGTGCAGATCGAAGGAATCTTCATTGCTCGTCACGCAGGCAATCCCGCCCTGTGCCCAAGCCGTATTGCTATCGGCGCCCTTGCGTTTTGTTATCACGGCAACGGATCCATGCTTTGCCGCCTTCAAGGCAAAGCTCAGCCCGGCAATGCCACTCCCGATTACGACGAAACCGTACTCCTTCATGCCAAACGCATGTTGTCGATCAACCGGGTTTTGCCGAAGAATACCGCTAGCGCGAGCAACGAATTCGGCCGGAGAACATCGATCGCCTCCAGAGTCCCGGCATCGACAAGAGCGACGTAATCGATCCGCGCTAGGGGCGCGTCGCTGAGTGTCTTTCGAACAACATCAATAATTTCACTGGCCGATTTTTCACCGGCGCTCTTTGCCGCCATTAACGCCCGATGCAAAACCGCCGACTGCCTTCGCTCTTCACCGTTCAAGTACTGATTTCGCGAGCTAAAGGCGAGTCCATCCTCCTCCCGAACGGTCGGCACACCGACGATGTCGACCTTGAAATTGAGGTCGCGGACCATTCGGCGAATGACTGCCAGCTGTTGAAAATCTTTCTCTCCGAACACCGCTGCACTCGGTGCAAGAATGTTGAATAACTTCGCCACGACGGTGCAAACGCCTCGAAAATGCCCCGGCCGCGATTTGCCTTCCAAAACGTTCGACAGTGAAATCTCGTCGATGAATACGGAACGATCCTCAACATACATTTCCGCCGGTCTCGGTCGAAAAAGAAGATCGACAGCGGCCTTACGGCAGAATTCTTCGTCCGCTTCCTGCGGGCGAGGGTACCGCTCATAATCGCTTCCCGGCTCGAACTGGAGGGGATTTACAAAAATGCTCACGGCAACCTCACCACCCTTCCCGGCCCGCTCCCGGGCCACCCGGATTAGTTCCCCATGCGCTCTGTGGAGTGCCCCCATCGTTGCCACCAGCACGCGGCGTATTGGCACCGGGCATGATTGCGCCTCAGCCACTGTGTTCAAAATCTTCATCGAGGCTAATTGTCGATCTTTTCGAGCCAAACGGCTTGTAGCGCGAATCGAAATTTCTCATGGCCAAATTCTTTCCAACCGGCACGACTCGCTAAATCCTTCATTTCGCTGAACGAGAAAGATCGAGCGGCGGAGATACGGGCGTCGAAACGGGTCATCGGTTCTCGGAAAATTACTGCAGTCAAAAGATAAACGCCGGCTTTGGCTAGAAATTCTCGCCGCAAATCCGACACCAATACAAACCTGCTCGACAGCTCACGGCACCGGCACAGAAGCCGGATTGCATCCTCGTCGCTGAAGTGGTGCAGAGCGAGCGAATTGAGGACGATGTCGTATCGGTTATCGGGTTGCCATTCCAGGATGTCCGCCTCTAGAAATGAAATCTCCGGGTAATTGACACTCAAAGCGCGGGCGACGTCGAGGGTTGCGGATTGTCGATCCAACGCATCAATCTCAACCGTGGCCCCGATCGATCTGGCATAATCGATAATGCGCCGCGGGATGTCGGCCGACCCGGTAGCAAGATCGGCAATGCGCACCTGATCGCCCGGGCGTATCCAGCGTCGCATAAAAGCCAAAACCAGACGATAGCTTCCAAACCAGTGATTGAGTTGGCGCAAGTTCTCCAGATCGCGCTCCAGATCGAGAGAGCGCGACTGGGGACGATCCATCATTTCAAGCACAGCCGGATCGAATTGTCGCTTCATCTAAAACACCGCCGCTGCGGCGATTCGATATTAATCGACTCTACCTAGGAATTTCTCCCACTCTGGCGGCATTTCCGTGGTCTCGACTTCGCTGGCGATACGGCCCTCGAATTCTGGATGAAAAGTAGTGCTCGTGCCGTAAACCATGATCACATCTTCGGAGCCCTCGGCGCGAATCGCGTGGGCTACCCCGGGCGGAATCACTACGCCGGCATTGTTTCCTCCACGATGATTGTCTCCGTCGACAAAGAAGCGCATTGTGCGCTTGGGAAGACCGGCGCGGACATCGCATAAAATCATCTCGGCCCGTCCTTGGAGAAAAAACATGACGTCCCATTGCTCGCGATCGTAGGGACGCAGTGAGTACTTCTGGGACTCTGTTACGAATAAGCGACGATGCCATTTTACGGCCGTCGTATCCGGCGGAATACTGGGCGGATGGATGTGAAAACCTTTCGCGCTATGGGCAAACATGCGCGCAGCCGACCATTGCTTTGGCCATAGCCCTATCTTGGCGAGTATACCCTTATCCTGACGCACAAACTCGCCAAAGCTTCCCCGGTGCTGCTGCGAATGAATTTCTCGGGCAAAAATCTCGACGCCTGGGATCCAAACTCGTTTGATCTCAGGTTTGAGTCGGTCGGCCGCGATCAATTCAGCCGCTTCAACCCCCGAGAAGCACAAGCGCTGGCCCATTGACCCGCTCTTATATTCACGCTGGACCAGCGCGTCGCGCGCTGGTTCGCTCAGGCCCGCCCATAGATTCTTCTTGTTCATCTCGATCGTGTTAAAGCCGCTTCCATGCCCTAACGAAAGCTACTCCCGCCCCGGCGGAGAAACTGAAACTATATGTAATTGATGCCGAGTGCAGGCAAATTTACGCTCCAGCCAGCCCGAATGTTCGATTTTGCTCTTTATCTGCTCTACCGCGCCGCGATTGCCGTGGTGGCCATCCTGCCTTTGCGCCTGCTTTTCTTGATCGGAAACGTTGCCGGCTTCTGCGCATGGATTGTTGCCGGAAAGTACCGTCGCCTTGCTTTGCATAACTTGCGCATCGCATTCGGCGATGAAAAATCGCCTCGAGAGCGGCGTCGCATTGCCCAGCGCCATTTTCGGCACTTGGGCGCGAATCTTCTTTGCGGCATCAAGCTTGGCGCGATGCCCACCGAAGCGATGGAAAAACATGTTACAGTGGAGAATTTCGAGGCTGTAAATCGACAATTGCGAGCCGGTCAGCCAGTAGTATTTCTCCTTAGTCATCTCGGAAACTGGGAATTGATCGCCCAAATTCTCCCGCGCCATCTCGATTGCGTGCGCAAGGGCACCGTCTATCAAAAGCTAGGGAATCGTTTTATCGACGAGCATGTTCGCAAAGTCCGGGGCCGCGGCGGCGTTGAGTTGTACGATCGGAGCGAGGGCTTTCACAAGCCCATCGAGTTACTCCGCAGCGGCGGGTTAGTCGGGATCCTTAGCGATCAGCACGCGGGCGATCAGGGTTTATGGACACCGTTTTTCGGGCGACTGGTTTCCACTACGCCTCTGCCCGCGCTCCTGGCAAAGCGGACCGGCGCCCTGCTGGTTGCCATAGCCTTGTTTACCAAGAACAGCACGCACTGGCGAATAGTGGCGGAGCCCGCGTTGGACACGACAGAGGACTCGATCGACTCGCTCACCGCCAAAGGCAATGAGATTATTGCGACCCAAATCCGGCGCGCACCGGAAGACTGGTTTTGGGTTCACAATCGATGGAAAACACCGCGCCCAAAATTCCTGCTGGCCCGATACAAGCGCGGCGTACATTTGCCCTCCACCGTGTCAGCGAAGGATTTAAAACCATTTCGTATTCTTATTCGCTCAAGCAACTGGCTCGGCGATGCCGCCATGAGCGTCCCAGCCGTTCGGGCAATCAAATCGGGCCGCCCCGATGCTCATATTACCATTGCAGTCCCCGCAAAGATCGCATCGATGTGGAAACTGGTTCCGGAGGTGGATGAAATTCTTCCTCTTAAAAGCAAATCGCTTTTCGCGGTTGCGCATTTGATTCGACGCCAACCCGATTTCGATGTTGCAATTCTTTTTCCAAATTCGCTGCGTGTGGCACTGGAGGCCTGGTTAGGCGGCATTCCACGTCGAGTTGGGTATCGCGGACAAAAACGAAGTTGGTTATTAAACCAAATCGTGCGGGAACCGCGAAAACCAGGGCCGCCAGAACACCAGAGCAACCATTATTTGCGAATCGCGCTGGAATGCGGGGGCGAAAACTCCAGGATCCCAAATCCAAAGCCGAAAGTGAAAAATGCGCAGAAGGAGAGATCACTCCAGATCGGCCTTTGCCCTGGCGCCGAATATGGACCGGCGAAGCGTTGGTTGCCGGAGCGTTTCGCCGAGGCCGCTGCCAGCATTACCTCGCAGCAAAAGGTACAATGGATCTTGTTTGGCACTGCGAAAGATGGCGATCTTGGCGAAACGATCGCCAGCGTGTTAGGCGACACTTGCATAAACCGCATCGGGCAGACAACACTCGATCAATTAATCGACGAACTGCGCGAATGCCGACTGCTCTTAACGAATGACACCGGCACGATGCATCTCGCAGCGCTGCTTGGCCTGCCGACCGTCGCCATTTTCGGATCGACCGAACCGCGTCTCACCGGCCCGTTAGGGAAGAGTCACGTCATTCTCCGGCATCAGGTTGAGTGCAGCCCCTGTTTCTTGCGTGAATGTCCGATCGATTTTCGATGTATGAAAGCCGTGAGCGTCCAGGAAGTTGTCAATGCCGTGATGTCAATCCTACCCAGAGATGATAATCCAGTCACTAACGAGAACGCGAATACGATTAAATCTTAGCTTCGTGTCCTTAGTAATCTTCGTGATAATCTCCGGCTATGAATTCTGAAGCGCCGCGAATTCGCATCGAAATGCAGGTGATGTTTTTCGACACTGATTGCGGAGGCGTCGTTTCCAACATCGCCTATTTACGATTCATCGAAATCGCTCGCACCCAACTTGCAGAAGAGCTTGGTCTTCATCTCGCCGATATGGCACGAACCCAACAATATCCCGTGGTAGTGCGTACGGAGATCGATTATCGCCGTGCTGCCAAATTGGCCGACCGCCTCGTTGTGGAAGGGCGACTTGATCGCATTGAACGCGCGCGTTTTTGGTGCGCATTTCGCATCGTTCGCCCGGCTGACGATTCCTTGATCGCCGAATGCCGGCAGATGCTGGCCCTCATTGAAATGCCTGCCGGAAAATTGCTGCGGTTGCCCGAAAAGTGGGAAAAATTCCGGGACTCCGCTCCGCTGTCAGCACCGGCAGCGCCTACCAACAAGTAATTGTCGATGGTCGCGGCCACTCGTACGTTCAGGATTGAAGAAACACTGTTGGAGCCGCAGGCAATCCCACCGCCGCCAACTCGTCACGCCCTCTTCGTAATTCTGATCGCGTTAGCGACGCTATTACACGTCGCGACCGTCGGCTCAGGTGACCTTTACAGTCAAACAGAAGGTCAATACGCCAGTGCGGCCCGGGAGATGGTGGAAACGGGCCAATGGCTTTTGCCGACAAACGACGGCATTCCACGCCTGCAAAAGCCGCCCTTGCTCTATTGGATCATAATTCTCTCCTTCAAACTCTTCGGCACTAATGCGGGAGCGGCGCGTCTGCCCGTTGCACTCGCAGTGGTTGCTTCGACAGCACTGGTTTTCTTGATCGGCGAAAAACTCACTGATTACTGGCGCGGCTTTGTGGCGGGTCTGATTTTTTTGAGCTTTTGCGGCACTTTCTTGCTGGCTCGCATCGTGATGCCAGAACCGCTCGTCACCGCGTTTACTGCCGGCGCGGTTTTTTGCGTAGTCTCTGGTTATCAGCGCCGCCCCCATCGGCGCGCCTGGTTCGCCGGATTTTGGATTTGCTGCGCACTCGCCTGCCTGACCAAAGGTGTAATGGGATTGATTTACCCCGCGACCGTTTTTCTCTTGCTCGCAGTTTTTTATCGCGAAGCACGCATCCGATTCCAAGCCCTCTTGCGCTGGGAGTATCTAGCAATCTTCTTTCTCATTGTCGCGCCGTGGCATATTTGGGCGGAATGGCATTTCCCGGGATATTTTCGCTACTCGATCGGACACGAATGGATAGGACACCTTCGTGGCCTTTCCGATGAAACGAACGATTACGGGGGCATGCCGGCTTTGCAATTCCTGGCTCTGCATTTGGTGTGGTGGTTTCCTTGGTCGATTGCATTACTTCCAGGCGCGGTCTTCTCGTGGCATCGAGTCGTCAGGCCCAACGAGATTGAATTCGCCGACGCCCTGCCGATTTGCTGGATCGGCGTAGTATTTATCCCTCTGCTCTTTCTTGGTCAGCGCCAGGACTATTATTCCATGAGCATGTGGCCCGCGATCGCAATCTGGACAGTCGTGGCTTGGGATAGAATGCCTTCCTCGTTCCGCGTCGCTGGCGTGATTGCAGTTGGCGCAGTCGGAATAGCCAGCGCCGCACTCGTCTTATTTCTTCCGAACGCCGCGGCTGCGTTTAGTGGCCATTGGGGAGTGATGGACGCACGCTGGACCGCCTGGACCGCCTTACGCGACATGCCGGTTTCGACCTGGCTCTCTTTTCGCCCCATGCTTACGATAATTGCCGTTTCACTCGTTTCGTTTTCGGTAGCCGCTCTTTATCTCATTTTTAGGCATCGCGAGAAACTAGCGGCCGTCGTACTCTCTCTCGCCATGGTTCCTGCCGGGTTCAGCATGATAGAAGGCGTCGCCCGAATGGCGCCTTACTTTTCGCTGGCCGAGCTCGGTCGATTTTTAAATGAGCGCCTTCATCAAAATGGGCAGGTGATCTTTGAGGGTCCTCTCGATGATAGCAGCAGCCTGATTTTTTATTTGAACCAGAAGTTCTTCCTCGTGAATCAGAACCCCCTTAAAGACAACCCTATAGGAAAACCAGCGACCGACGTTTTCCTTCCAGAAAGGTCTGTTTTGGAAAAATGGGGAGAAGCGGATGCCGTTTACTTAATCGTTGAGCAGGACCGAGTGAGTTACTGGAAACAGATACTGACCGCACGCTTTCACATTTTCCATCAGGTCACCACGTCGGGCACATACGCCGTGCTCAGTAACCAGTTATAAGGCGCTGCGAACTTCGTCTTTGAGCAGGTGCGACCAAAATTGATTATAGGGATGGACGCGTGTTACGGGTACGCCTTCCCGAACTAAGGGACGTCCCTCATTTGCCCAATCGAAAATTCCGCCATCGAGATTTTGGACGTGAACGAAGCCGGCCGCGCGCAGATGGTCGGCCAACTGACCAGATCGATAGCCGACTGCGCAATAGGTCACAATTGCCGTTTCTTTTACAATGTCCCCCATCGCAATTGCGGCGGATGCACCCGGATCGACCCGCCGTGCTTCGGGTAGATGACTAACGTTCCATTCCTCCGGGGTTCGAACATCGACAAGAACCGGCGGCGGCCGCTTTCGATCCTCCATCCAAGCCGCCAGTTCGCTTGATGTAATCCATTGCACATGTGGAAATTGACCGCGGAGCGAGGCCCGCAGCAGGAACCACTGAAAGGCGCTCGCCCGGGTCGCACCGTAGCCGGCCACCAGCACAATGAGCGCCGTAAAAATGAGGCCAAGTCGCGCATTCGACTTACGTAGGCGAGGCGGCAGAGGACTGGCTAACTCCATTTGAAAAATTCGAGGGTCGGTTTAAGGTGGCGGCTCATTTGAAACGGCAACCAGATCGGTCGCCGGCAAATTCGCACGGGAACAAGTTTATGTCGCAACATCGCAGTCTTAAAGGGGCCAGCACTATCACCGCCAAGCGCAACGTGTTAAAGCGTTTTGAGCGAGTCGAGCTACTCAAGAAGCGCGGCCAGTGGAAAGAGGGCCGGAAAGTCGTCGGCCTTCCTAAGACCAAGCCAGACGTGTAGCACGTTGAAAAGTTGGGATGTTGATGGTTGAGGCGAATTGGTTCTCTCACGCTCAATCACTCAAACTCTAAACGTCCACCGTGCGTCTTAACCGTTTTCTCGCCTCCGCCGGCGTAGGTTCGCGCCGCCATTGCGATGAGTTGATCGCCGCTGGCCGCATCACCATCAACGGCACGGTCTGCACCAATTTCAGCGCACAGCCCGCTCCGCGCGACCACGTGAAAGTGGATAACAGAATGGTGCATGTCGATCCTCCGCTCACCAT
>JBDTZF010000080.1:0-12109 GCA_040005265.1 Verrucomicrobiota bacterium | reverse complement strand
TTCCCGAAAAACAATCGCGGGATGGATTTGATGTCGCAGTCACCTGCCGATGTGGATCCGCGCCAGTTGCGCGATTTGTCGATCAAGCTGGCGACTGAGAAGAAAGATAGGCAGGATTAACAGGATTTACGCGCGACATGCGCCTCGGCTGCGGCGATTTGGCTCGCTGGTGTCCGAAAGGGGAAGGTGATCGCGAGAGTGATCACGCATCCGACAAAGACAAACCACGGCCAGGAAATTTTCGGCCACCATTCCGGCATGAACCATCCGAAGTTCCATTCGGCGGAAACCAGTTTGCCCCGAATAAGCGCTAGAATATCGAAGGCTGGCATCGAAACTTTGCATAACACGAGCACGGACATGATCCCGACCGTCATACCGATTACGTTAGGGCCGTCGGCTCCGCGGCTTCGCGTTAACATTCCGAGGAGAAAGATTCCGACCAACGCTCCGTAGGTGTACCCGAGAATTCCGATTGCGATCGGAATAATAGTCAGCTTGGCGTCGTGCAGAACGGCATTCGCTGCCATCGTCGCCACTATGATCATGAGAACCCCAAAGACAGCGGTGGAAATACGCGCGGCCCGAATTGACTGACGGTCTGTCGCGCCGGGCCGGATGTAGGGAAGATAGAAATCCTTCGTGAAACTGGTGGCCAGTGCATTGAGAGCCGCGGAGGTAGAGCCCATCATGGTGGCGAAAACGCCCGCTATGATAAGGCCGCGAAACACAACCGGCATCTCATGTACGATGTAATGGCCAAAAATTTCGTTGTCGGCTGCTGGCAGCGTCGTACCTGGGACGACGGAATAATAAACCGAAAGGAGAATGCCGACGGTGAGAAACGCACCTGCGATCGGAAGATCCATTATGCCGCTCAATATCAGCGAAAGCTGAGATTTTCTGTGATTCGGAGCGGTCAACATTCGCTGAACCATATCCTGGTCGGTACCGTGCGTGGCCATCGTGAGCAAAGTCGAGCCAATGAATGCTGCAAAGATTGTGTACGGCTCCTCCAGCATCGCTTTCAGCGCTGGCCCGAACGGCAATTGTGAATTCCAACCAGTTTGGAAAAGCTTGACGTTACCGAGTCCGCCAAGATTCGATTTTACCGTTTCGAATCCTCCGGGGATGTGCCGTAGCAAAAGAAAAATCGCAAAGATGACCGAGCTGAACATTAGAACAGCTTGAATCACATCTGTCCAAACGACCGCCTTGATTCCGCCCACGGCGGTGTAAATCGTCGTGATCACAGTCACGAAAATAATTCCCCAGACGTAAGTGTTTAGATTCACTGGCAGCGTAGGGAAGAGATAACGCCAAATCACAACCATGATTGCGCCGCCGAGATAGAGACGCACGCCAATCCCCAGCACGCGAGTGAACAGGAAAATGCCGCTCGCCATGTTCTTGGTTTTCGTGCCGAACCGCACCGTCAGGAATTCGTAGACGCTTTGGACGCGATAATCATAGTACGGTTTGATGAAGGTGAACGCGATCACGATTCGGGCGAGAATCGTTCCGATGGCCAGTTGCCCGTAGAAGTACCCTCTCGTCTTGAATCCCTCGGCGGGGGTTCCCAGAAACGTCGCGGCGCTCGTCTCCGCGGCTATGATGGAGGCCAGCACCGCCCACCACGGGATCGATCGCGAGCCAAGTGAGAAATCCTCCAGGTTCTTATTTCGCCGGCCAGCCCAGAGCCCAAGCGCGACAATGCCAATGAAGTAGGCGAACAAGACTATCGAATCGATCGCTAACCGGGCGTCCATGTCGATCCTACTTAGCCACAGGTGAACACAGATTTACACAGATAAGAATAAACCTTCAGATGCGACCATCCGTGTTTCATCCGTGTTAATCTGTGGCAGGAAAGGTTTGATGAAACTAGCAGAAATTGCCGCACCCGACTTCGACTTAGAGAAGACGCTCGCTTCCGGCCAGGTCTTTCACTGGGATAGGACCGAGAGGGGATTCATCGGGACGATCGGCGACCGCGCGACCTTTGTGGAGCAAGTAGGCGACGTGTTAAGAGCCCGGGAGAGCGAGCAGGGAAGTGACCGGTTAAACCGGTCAAGTTTGAGCGGCGTCGGAGGAGAGAGACTGGAGGAAAAGCTGGCGCACTATTTTGCGCTGGATCATCCCCTCGCGAAAATTTGCGCCTCTTTCCCGAGTGACCCGGCAATGAACGCGGCGCGCGATTTCTGCCACGGCTTGCGGATTATTCGGCAACCAAAATGGGAATGCCTGGCGATGTTTATTTGTTCTTCAATGAAGCAAGTCGCGCACATTCGCCAAATCTCGACAGCGCTGCGCCAACGGTTCGGCGAGGCGCGAAGAGTCGGAGACTTTATTGTCTACACCTTTCCTTCGGCACAGAGGCTTGCCGAAAGTTCGGAGCGGGAATTACGCGAGTGCGCGCTTGGCTATCGGGCGAAGAACCTGCTGGCCACGGCGCGACTGATTAGATCGGGGACAGCGGACCTGGAAGGGTGGTCCGCGGCGGAGGATGTCGATCTCCGGCAGGCCCTGACCGGGTTGCCTGGCGTGGGCGCAAAGGTTGCTAATTGCGTGATGCTTTTTGCCTACGAACGGCTCCGCGCGTTTCCGATCGATGTTTGGATCGAGCGTGTGTTGCGCCGCAATTATTTTCCCCGGGCGCGAAAATTGAACGCCGCGCGGCTACGGACGTTCACAGAAGATTACTTTGGCGAGCACGGCGGCTATGCCCAGCAGTATCTGTTTCATCATGCGCGAACGAATAAGAGTAAGACCAGGAGTCGGAATAAGAGGAGTAAGGGCAGGGAAGCTCATTTGTCAGCGATGGCACGCTGAGATAATGTTGGCCCGGTAAATTTTCATGACCACGGCGGAGTTCATCATCGGCCATTCCGCGGACGATGCGGCGGAGAAGAAGCAGGAAGCGCGCAAGATTTTTTGGGCGTTGCTCGCTGCTGTTCTCATTCATCTGGTGGTTGGTTATGGGCTCGCGGTCTCCGATGGGCTCTTTTCGTCCGCTCTGCCGACGACCGAGGAAGAGAAACCGATGGAAATGACGATTGTCGATATGCCTGTTCCGGCGCCGATCGCCCCCAAAAATTCGATGTTTATCGAGAACGACGAATCGAAAAAAACGGCTGAGCCGGCCCAAAAAACCTTTGAATCGAATGCGAACTCGATTGGGGCCAGTGAAGTTGCCGCGGCTGGCAGTGCGCCGGTGCCTTCGCAAGATGGCAAAGAGCAGCCCTGGATGAATTTGCAATCGCAACAGCACTCGTTAGCCGTGGATGGGGCGGAGCCGCAACCGAGCGCGCCGCCCATGCAAACTCCCCAGCCTTCCCAGGCGCCTACCCCGGCACCCACGGCGGCGCCGGACGAGTTGGCCTTGCTGACACGAACGCCAACTCCGCCGCCACAATCGACGCCCACACAGCCGCAACGGCAAAAATCCGCCTATCGTCCGCAACAACAGCAGACGCGGATGCGCGGCAATATCTCCAATCGCGGCCGGTCGTCGGTGAACGCCGTTTCCACGCCTCTTGGCCGTTATCAGAAAGAACTCTACGATGCCGTCGGGTCGCGCTGGTATTACTATGTTGGCCGGGACCGCGATCTGATCAGCATCGGCACGGCGCGTCTGGTCTTTTCGGTTGACCGGAGCGGCCGGGTGACGAATCTGAAGGTCGCCGACAACAACTCGAACGAAACTTTCGCCAACGTCTGCCTGCAATCCGTGCTTGATATTAAATTGCCGCCAATCCCGGATGATGTGGCCGATACTTTGCCTGCGGAGGGATTGGAGGCAGATATGTCGTTCACGATTTACGGAAACTGATCGCTACTGAAATGTTGGAGATTTTTCAAACTATCACGGGGTTCTTTTCCAAGGGCGGTCTTTTCATGTGGCCGCTGCTTGCCTGCTCGATCGTCTCAGTGACGACAATCATCCTGCGCACGCTCGCATTGCGGGAAAAAAACGTGCTGCCGATGGTGATCGAAAGCGAAATGGAACGTCTGGCGCCGGGAGCAAGCCCGGAGCGGCTCGCGCGCATCGTCCATCACGATCCATCGTCCCTTGCCCGGATCGTGCGTGTGGCCATGGCGCATTTGCGCTGGCCGCGGGCGGAAAATGTCGACGCCGTGCAAACCCGGGCGCGTTACGAAATGGTGCGATTGGAGCGCGGTTTGGACGTGCTCGAAGTTATCATCGGCATTGCTCCGTTGATTGGCTTGATCGGCACCGTGTCTGGTCTCGTTCACGTTTTCGCCAGTCTCGGTTTGAGCGCGGGTGCGGCTGACGCCAAGCGGATCGCGCTTGGAATCTCGGAAGCGCTGAACTGCACCGTTTTCGGCCTTGGGATCGCCGTGCCGAGCCTGATAGCATTCGTTTACTTTTCGAAAAAAGTAGAAGTGCTCTCGGTGGAAATGGAATCGCTAGTGACCGATCTTCTTTCCAAGTGCTATTACGGCCGTTTCGCGCCCCAAACGCAGCAGGCTCGGCCAGTCGCGCCAGCGCAGCCGGTCGCCCCGGCGCAGCCAGTGGCGCCGTCGATCGCGCCAATTGCGTAGGAACATCGACATCCCGTGAAATTCGCTGTCAAGAAGCGGCGCGCGCCCTCGATCATCATCGTTTCCTTGGTCGATATTCTAACGATCCTGCTCATCTTTTTTGTCGTCTCGACCACGTTTAAGAAGGACCAGCCGGAAGTGCAGATCAATCTGCCGGAATCGAAAACGGCGAAAGATACTCCAGGCGAACAGGAACACGCGATTGTCAGCGTCGATCAAAACGATGAAATTAAATTGGATGGACGAAGCATCACTGTTGATGAACTGGAATCCGCGGTGCGCGATTTGCCAGCGACTCGCAAATCATCGCTGGCCATGCAGGCGGACAGGAAGGCTTCGTTCGGCGCAATCGTCAAAGTAATGGATGCGTTGAAGCTCGCCGGCGTAAAGAATCTTCCGGCATTCACGAACACGACCGGGAAATGAAGTTGCCGATCGTTCAGTACGGCGAGCCGGTTTTGCGCGCGAAGGGGAAGCGCGTGGACAAGATCGACAATCACATTCGCGAGCTGGCGCAAAATATGATCGAAACCATGCACGCGGCGAATGGTGTCGGCCTGGCCGCGCAGCAAGTCGGGGAAGCTCTTCAACTCACCGTGATTGACGTTTCCCAGGTCGAAGATCGGCCGAGCACGATGAAATTGGACGGCCAGGATGTCGATCCAAGGACTGTGATGCCCATTATTCTGATCAATCCGGAACTTAGCCTGGGCGGGCAGACTGTAGCCGCGACGGAAGGTTGCTTAAGCTTTCCTGAAATTACGGGCGAGATAGAACGGGCGGAGTCCGTTGTGGCTCGGGCGCAGACAATGGAAGGGAAGCCGATCGAGATCGAAGCTACCGGACTACTGGCGCGTGCGATTCAGCATGAGGTCGATCACCTCAACGGAATTCTTTTCATAGATCGAATGACGTCAGCGGCAAAAGCTGCTTTGTCGAGCCGGTTAAAGCGGCTCCAAAAAGAAAGCAAAGGTGGCCGACGTATCCGCGCAAAGGATCTCGAATCGATGGAGACCGAAAACACGCTGTAGCGGAGCCAGGCTCAGAACGCGCGTTTTAGAGCGCGTTGTAGGAGACGGAAATGGCTCGATAAACGTGGTCCGGGCCGCGCTCGGCTGAAAAATAGAAAAGCTGGAGCATCGTCGCGCCGACCATCCATTGGTACCCGACCAAGGTTTGAACGATGTCGGTATCGGTCTCGCGCGAACGCGAAACCAATTTTCCGGTCCCATATTTTTCGTCGAAGTACTTACGAATCTCTCCCATTCGCTGGTTGTACCATTCAATGGGGCGATCGTATTCGTAGAGCAATTCCACCCCGTAAAGCCCGCGCTCCTTGAACGTGAAAAGGGTTTGCTTGAGACCGGGGTGGACGAGACCTTCCACAGTCCAGACATCGCGCCCTTCCTTCTTTTGACGAAGCACGACTTTCGATTTGGCTCCCTTCAACACCGTTTCCACGCGGGACATGGAATCGTTCCAGCGAAAGCCGAACGGAGGCAGTAATTCGTCAGCCGCTCCCAGCGACGATGCCGCTGAGCAATAGGCCAACAACAAAATGAAAAGACGGCGCATGACTAACGAGCTGGGAACACTTACCGCATGTTCTATTGGCAGTCTGACAATTTTGCTTGGCCTGAGTTCATTTTATGGGGTTAAACCCAGCACGTTCCGTGTCGGAAAGGCAAGAAAAGTGCGCGTGCGTGGGGAATCGGTCAACTAATCCTGCCTGCGCCGTCGAGGCGCGAGGAGCGCCGTTTTCTGCGTTTTGGGACAACGCCGATATGATTTTTCAGTCAAGATTTTTCTGAGACGCGACCAAAATAAATTTCCGAATTTTTCCTTGTCGATCTTCGATTGGGTTTCTAGTCTCAAGCCCGCTGGCAGGGCGGAACGGAAGCCATGTGAATAAGATGTGAATAGCTTTTGATAAATTTCTCCCTGCACGAATGAGCCAAGCATCGCCTGAACCACCCCCAAGCAGCACGCCCGTTACTGATTTTGTTATGACCGACCGACTTCCGGGACGCTCTGTTTGCATTTCCCCCTCGTATTTAAGCGAATTTCGTATTTTTTTGCGATCGTTCTCCAGAGGGGCGCGCCGGGAATTCCGCAAATATCTCGCGGAATCAATCGGCGAATTTCCCTCGGAAACGGCCTTTGTGGCGATTGTGTAACGTTGTTAACAAGTTCGGATGAAAGAGAAATCTAGCCAGCTATGGCAAAAATTGGCCGCCGCGCTAAAGCCACAGGTCAGCGCGGATACGTTCAAGCGCTGGTTTTCGGCTGTTGAGCTAGTCCAATTCACCGAAGAAACGGTCACGTTCCGGGTCCCTAATAATATTTATCAATTTTGGATCGAGAGTAACCATATGGCGGCTTTGCAGGCGGCCATTTTTACTGCCTTTGACGGTCCGCGCGAAGTGAAGTTCTCCTTGCCGCCGGGATCGTCAGTGGACGGCGATGGCACCGATGCGACCGCTATTAAACCGATGCCGGAAGCGCCGCGCGAAAGCCGGACTGGTGGAGGGAGCCTCGGCCTCAATCCACGCAATACATTCGAAACTTTTGTGGTTGGGCCGAACAATGAATATGCGCATTCAGCAGCGCTCGCCGTCGCCCAATCTCTGGCCCGGACCTATAACCCGTTGTTTATTTATGGCGGCGTTGGACTCGGCAAGACGCACTTGATGCAGGCGATTGGCCAGCACGTTTGGGCGAAGAAGAAAAACACCAAAGTGATTTACGTCTCCAGCGAGCTTTTCATTAATGAGTTCATCGACGCGATTCAGCACAGTAACCTGGCCAAGTTTCGCAAGCGCTATCGCCAGGCGGATCTTCTTCTGATCGACGACATCCAGTTTCTGGCGGGGAAAGAACGTTCCCAGGAGGAATTCTTTCATACTTTCAACACGCTCTTCGACGGACATAAACAGATCGTGCTCTCCAGCGACCGTCCGGCATCGGAGATCGCTAACTTGGAACACCGTCTGGTTTCGCGTTTTGAATGGGGACTGACCGCGGAGCTGCAACCACCCGACGTGGAAACGCGCATGGCGATTTTGCGCAAGAAAGCCATGATCCTTCAGATCAAGCTGAGTGATGAGGTGTTCGAGTTCCTGGCCAACCGGATCAAGACGAACGTGCGCCGGCTCGAGGGGGCGCTTATGCGGGTCGCGTCATTCGCTTCATTGAGCGGAAAATCGCTCACCATGGAAGTGATCGAGCATTTGCTGAAAGATATTTTGCAGGAAGAGGGACGGCAATCCATCACCATCGAGCAGATTCAACGGCGTGTGGCGGAACATTTCGACGTGCGTCTGGCTGATATGACGAGCAAGCGGCGTCCCGCGAACATCGCTTTCCCAAGACAAGTGGCGATGTATCTGGCGCGCGAGCTCACCAAAGCTTCCTTGAATGAAATCGGCGAAGCATTTGGCGGACGCGATCACGGGACCGTACTGCACGCTTGTAAACTGGTGAAAAAACGAATGGGCGAGCAGGATAAAATCCGGCAGACGATATCGTTCATCGACAGCTCGCTTCACCGGTGATAGTCGCGAGAATACGGTTGCCGAACAAAATCGGAAGCCTTACATCTTAAGCGCTCCATTTGCCCATGAAAGTTAGCATCACTAAAGAAAAACTGCTCGAAGGCCTGCAACAGGTTCAAAACGTCGTTAGCACGCGGACGACACTGCCAATCCTTTCCAATGTGCTTCTGCAGGCAAACGGCAACGAAATTCATCTGACCACCACCGATCTGGACGTGGGCGTGCGCGGCAGTTGCGAAGCAGAGGTAGAGAAGGCCGGCGCGACCACGCTGCCGGCGCGTCGCCTGTTCAATATCGTTCGCGAGCTGCCTTCGAACGACATCCAGATCGATGTCGATGGAAAAAACGCCGCGTCGATCCGAAGCGGCCAGAGTTTCTTCAAGATTCTTGGACTCCCGGAGGAAGAATTTCCACCACTGCCGAAATTTGAGAGTGCGAAAGTGGTGACGATTCGGCAAAAGGATTTGCGTGATGGTTTGCGCAAAACTTCGTATGCGATCTCAACGGACGAAACCCGTTACGTGCTGAATGGCGTTTTGTTCAGCTTTAAGGACAATAAGCTCACTCTCGTTGCGACTGACGGGCGGCGCCTGGCCATGGTCGATATCGAATTGGAATTCCCGCGCAGTCACGAAGCAGATCTGATTGTGCCGACGAAAGCCGTCACCGAGTTGCAACGCCTGCTCACCGACGATGGCGACGTCAAGGTAAGCGTGGCCAGTGGTCAGGTGGCTTTCGACTTGAACAAGACCCTGCTCGTTTCAAAATTGATCGAGGGCAATTATCCCAATTACAAACAAGTAATTCCGGCGGAAACGAAGGAGCGCGTAACGCTCGAGCGCGAGACTTTTCTAAACTCGCTGCGGCGCGTGTCACTTCTGGCCAGCGATAAATCGAACTCTATCAAGCTCAGCTTCGGCAAAAATAACATCGACATCACCGCCAACACGCCGGAGGTCGGCGAAGCGAGGGAATCGTTAGCCGTGCAGTATAAAGGGCGCGATTTTTCCATCGCCTTCAATCCGGAATTTCTCATGGCGCCGCTGCGCAATCTCACCGAAGACGAGGTCTTTCTCGATCTCATTGACGAGATGAGCCCCGGCGTGTTGAAGATTAATACACCGTTTCTCTATGTGTTGATGCCGATGCGCATCAGTGCCTGATCAAGCGCGTCGCGCACAAGATCGACATCGAGTTGTCGCAAATCGCCATTCGGCGAGCGAAGCAAATTTACATTCCTGCCTTTTGGAGCCCAAACCGCTGGATCGGTCGGCCCAAAAAGCAGGATACACTCTGCGCCGGCAGCTGCGGCGAGATGCGAGATTCCGCTGTCGTGTCCGATAAAAACGGTGTTTTCCAAGACTGCGGCGAGATGCGGCAACGATAAGTTCCTGGCAAAGCGCACATTCCGGTCTTTCCATCCGCTTACGATGCGAGCGCGTTCCGGGTCGTCGGCCTCGCCCGAAACGACCACGGAAATACCGCTCTCTGAAGGAAGAGCGATCCACTTTTCGATCGGCCAGTTCTTTTTCTTGCTGCCACTTCCCGGGTGAATGGTCACAACGGGATGAGGCAACTCCCTCAGGAAACTCTGCGCGAATTGCCGATCCTCTGCGGAGGGATAGATCTTTGGCGGGGTTTCGCCGGAGGATATTCCGAGTTCCGTAATGGGAGAGAGAAGCTGCTGTGATGCGTGGGAGCGCTCGTCGATCTTGCCAGGCCCGGAGATTAGCTTTTTGATTCCGCACCGGCGCAGATTGGTTTCAAAAATGCCATCTGGATCATACAGATAACTGACGATTAGATCGAAGCTCGCGAAGTAGGTCGCCAGATCAGGTGGCAGTTCGGAGTTTTTCGCGAAGAATGTGGAGAGCGGCCCGTATTCGATGGATCGGACCGCCTGCGCGTAAAATCGGTTCTCCGCAATTGCCGCGATGTGCTTGTAACCCAGGATTTCAAGGCTGGCGTCGGGAAAGGTATTACGCAGAGCCTTCAGGGCTGGCAGTGTCAGAATGAAGTCGCCGATCGCGCCGCCGCGAATGACGAGAATGCGTTTCAACTTCTAATACTGCTTGATCGCGAAGGCCAGGATCGCCGCGCCGTAGAGCAACGCGAAACCGTGGACACAGCGCCAGCGAAAGGCACTTCGAGCGCTCCAATTAATTTGATCCCGGAGCAGGTAAGGAATCGACGCCCAGAAGAGGCCGGCAACGATGAGCAGATAAGCAAGAGTGGTAACGAGCAGCCGGCTGCTTTCATGGCGCAGAAAAGCAGCATCGAGCAGCGGTTCGGCCGCGAGCAAACAGAGAATCCCAAGCGCGCGCACGGCCAGAAACTCGTCGACGAACCGGAGGACGAGAATGTATCCGACGGGCAGGATAATGAGCAGGGGTTTCCGGAAATTGGAGAACTCGCCCATTTCCATGGTCGACAGAAGCCAGAGACTCCAGACGAGACCGAGGGTGAGTAAGATAACGCCGGCCAGGCGCGAACGGGGAAAGCGCTGAGCTACGACCGCGAGATCAGGTTTCAATAATCCGGGAAGGCTCATAACAATGAGAAATGCGCCTGCGATGATTCCCGCGCTATGTAGAGAGAGTTGGTAGATCATTATTCGTTCGACGGGCGTCAAGTTGGCAGGACTGGTGCACCATACAAGCTGAATCCGTTGGCGCGCTCAACTCGAACATCGACAAGTTCGCCCGCCAGTTCGTCTCCACCCTCGAACACGACGATTTTGTTGGTACGGGTGCGACCCATCAGGCGCGCCGCATTCGTCTTGCTGGGGCCTTCACAAAGGACTTCCACATTGCGACCCACTAGACGTTCGTTGGCGCGTCGCGCTGATTCGTCCACGATTCGGAGCAAATCGCGATTGCGTTCCTCCTTCACGAGGTCGTCGATCTGCATGGGCATTTCCGCAGCCGGCGTCTCGCGCCGCGGCGAATAACGAAAGACGAAGGCATTGTCGAACTGGAGCTGTTCCACCAGATCCCGCGTCGCTTTGTAATCCCCTTCCGTTTCACCCGGAAATCCGACGATGACGTCCGTCGTAATCGCGATTCCTTCCCGCGCCTGCCGAATGCGCCCGACAAGATCGACATATTTTTCGGCCGTATAAGTTCGGTGCATCGCTTTCAGGATTCTGTTCGAGCCGGACTGCAACGGGAGATGAACATGCTCGGCTAGTTTCGTAAGGCTGGCTAAAGCGCCGATTACGTCGTCACGAAAGCCGACCGGATGCGGCGAAGTGAAACGCAAACGCTCCAGGCCATCGATCTGGTGTACCGCCTCAAGCAACTGCACGAACGGAGTCTTGTGGTCGATCCTGGGAAATTCGTGGCGGCCGTACAAATTCACAATCTGCCCGAGCAAAGTGACTTCTTTCACGCCGCGGGCAACGAGGGTGTGCACTTCACGGACAATATCGTCAATCGAGCGGCTGCGTTCCGAGCCCCTGGTCTGCGGAACAATGCAAAACGTGCAATGCATATTGCAACCCTGCATGATTGACACGAAAGCAGTTGCCTGTTTTGGGGCTAGTTGTTGATCGCTAATTGTCGATTGCGATCCCGTCTCTTCGGCAACATCGACGATCGAGAAGCGTGGATCGTCCATTGCGCGATATCGTTTCTGTTCCAGCGCCTCTTCTACGTAATCGGCTACGCGATGGAACTTCTGCGTGCCCACGACCAGATCGACATGCGGCAAATTTTTGAGAAGTGATTCTCCGCGGGCCTGTGCCATACAGCCTAGAAACCCGAATACGACTTCCGGGCGCTCCTTGGCCAGGCGTCCGAGCATTCCCATTTTTCCGAGCGCCTTTTGGTCGGCCATATCGCGCACGCTGCAGGTGTTCAAAAGCACTACGTCGGCATCCGTTTCGCGAGTGACTTGTTCGTACCCACGCGATAGAAGCGAATGGGCGACCTGTTCCGAGTCGCGCTCGTTCATCTGGCAGCCGTAGGTTTTGATGAAGAATTTCGGCA
>JBDTZF010000181.1:0-3597 GCA_040005265.1 Verrucomicrobiota bacterium | reverse complement strand
CCCCATGCGATCGGTCCTGATTCGGCCCGGCGCGCGGTCGATTGCATCAGCGTCCAGCCGCTCAGGATGATGAAAACGCCGACAGCATGAAAACCGAGTCCGGAAATAAATAACCAGGTTGATCGGAGGATCGACATCGTGCCGGCGATGAGGTTGCTCCAATCGGCGGGAGGAATTTCCCCATGTTCGAAGTAGGTAGTAAAGAAATGAAAATAAGCGACGAAAAGAATGGCCAATCCTTTTGAGATATCGAGCCACGGAAGCCGTTTCATCGATATCGGCTTATCAGCGCGACACCTGTTCGGTCAAGGCGCACTGTTTGTTTCTGTCATGTTGAGCGAAGTCGAAACGTCTTTAACTTCTAATTTGATGTGGAGATCATTCGTTGCCCTTATTTTGTTTGTCGGCGCGCACCGTTGTGCAAGCGCAGCCGACGATCTCGTTATTAAAGGCGGGCCGGAACGGGTGAGTCTGGTCGAGCTTTACACATCGGAAGGCTGCAGTAGTTGCCCGCCGGCGGAGAAATGGCTCAGTGGTTTGCAAAAAGATCCGCGATTGTGGCGCACCCTGGTGCCGGTCGCGTTTCACGTGGACTATTGGGATCGCCTTGGCTGGAAAGATCGGTTTGCGCAAGCGTCGTTTACGGAACGGCAACGCGCCTACTCGACAGGTGCGGCCGCTTCGAGCGTTTACACGCCGGGCTTTGTTGTCGACGGACGCGAATGGCGTGGCTGGTTTGAGAATGTATCATTGCCGTCGCGACCTGAGCGCGTCGGCGTCATTGAAGCTCGCTCTAGCTCAACTGGGGATGTAATCGTGAATTTTTCTTCGCAAACGAAGTTCGAGGAAGGCACGGCGCACGTAGCCTGGCTCGGATTCGGACTCGTATCGGATGTGCGGCGCGGTGAAAATGCGGGCCACTCTTTGCGCCACGATTTTGTGGTGCTGAATCATGCGAGTGGAAAACTTTCCCGTAACGGAGAGGGGCGCTGGACCGCGAAAATCGAATCGCCTCGGATTAGCGATCGTCCGGGTGCAATCGCGGTCTGGGTGGAGACGGGTGGTCGTCCCGTGCAAGCGGCAGGCGGATGGTTAGGCCGTTCGTTACCGTAGTAACAGGTTTCGCGATGGCGCCGCGGTCACCGCGTTTCCGAAGAAGCGTCTGTCGATCCGCCTGCGGGCAAATGGGCTGCCTTCCAATCCATCGCCATTCGAATCCGCGACCGGCCGCTTGGATGATCGAAGAAAATAATCTCCTCCCATTCGCCGGGATCGAGTTTGCGATACGTGCCGAGTTTTAGCGCCACTTTCGCCATCCCATCCGGTTCGCGCGAACAATTGATGCCGAAGGCATCTGCTTCGCGTTCGGTGACTCGAACCAGGCTGTTGTCTGCCGGTGTGAGTAAAAAGCTGAAGACAACAAAGATTAACGCCAACAGCGGCAAGCCTGCGGGATCGGCTATGCCGCGTACACCCCAGGTCTCGCCCCGGCGAGCCACGGTCCAATCGAAGACGACTTTCGCAATCGCGAAGCCTAACAATGCGATGATTCCCAAATACATCGTCAATTTTGCGCCGTGGTTGAGCACGTAGTGACCCATCTCGTGAGACATGACGAGGCGAATTTCCGGGAGTGTGCACTGTTTGAGCAGATTATCGTTCAGCGCGATGCGAGTCGTGCCGAGAAAACCTGAGACATTTGCGCTGACCCGTGTGGTTTGACGGGAAGCGTCAACCTCGAACACTTGCCGGACCGGTATTTCGTTCGCTTGCGCCATAGCCAGGATCGGGTCGCGAATTTTCGGATCGTTCAGCGGTTTGTAGGTATTAAAGAGAGGTTCGACATAAACCGGCGCGATGAAGGTGCCCGCAAAGGCAAAAACAACGATGACAATTGTTCCCCAAAGGGGCCAGGTCCGGGAGGCGCGGCGAAAGACCGCGTAGAGCCCCATGATTACGAGGGTGCCGGCGATCAGGCCCACGCCCAATGCGATCAGTTGTTCTCCAAACCATGGCCCGAACGTTTGGGTCGCGAGACCATATTTATGTTCGCGGAAGAATTGCTGATAAACGGTTAACGGAAAGCTCAACAGCGCCACGAGGAGAAAGTAGGGAATGGTGTAGAGGGCGACTTGCAGGTTCTTGGAGCCTGTCTTCCGCTCGGCGAAATCGCGCAACCGCGCCGAGATGCGCGATTGCAAAAGAAAGATCGAAATTGCGGCGCCGAGCAGAAAATTCCACAGGATGAGCCAATAGCCGCCTTCGAAGTACGCATCGGATATCGCTCGTTTATCCGGCGGCACCGTATCCAGCCAGGCCCTTGTCGCCGTCGCGGGATCGGATGCATTGATGTTCTGTGAAATCGCCGGGGAAGTTGGCGACGGCGTGTCCTGCGCGGAGAGCCGGACGGGAATGAGGAGGACTACTAAGAAGAAGAAAACGCGCAACGGTCCGAGCCGGACTGGCAGCAGACGTCCAATCCGCCAAAGGACGGATCCGCCGTGGCGGACCCCCAACGCTGAAATGGAGGAAAAGAAAGCTGAACGGATGCTCATTCCTGCATTGATACCGAACTCGTTGCCAAAAAGGAAGTCTACAAGAACTGTTTGGTGTCCAAGTCACGCCCCTGTGTTTCTGCCATTGGGCGTTGGGCGTTCGGCGCTTGCTCCTGCCGCAGGATCGACATCCTTCATTGGGCTGGACGAAAAAGTTCCCTCATCGCACAATCGCCTCATGAAAATGCTTGTCTTCTTCGTGTGTCTGTCCTTTATGGGAGCGGCCCAGGGGCAGCAGGCAAGCGCGGAGACAGAAGCAGACATTGCTCGCTACGGACCCTATCCATCTTCATACAAAGAAATCGTGACCAAGTGGCTTGAAACACAACTGCTCGATCCGACGAGCGCGCGAATTGAATGGACGGGCGAACCCAAACAGGCCGATCTAGGAACCAAGGTTCAGCATCTTTACGGCTATTTGGTTTATTTTAGAATTAACTCCCGAAATCGCTTCGGAGCCTATACCGGCAAGCAAACCCATGGCGCGCTTATTCGGAATGGCGAAGTGATCAAGGGCCTCGGTTTCGGTTATTAACTATGAAAAACTCAAACCCAAAATTGCGATCGAAAAAGTCCGGAGAAGGCCTGGTCGTTGTGATCATCCTTCTCTTAATCATCGGCGCCGGCGCATGGTACCTGTTTCACAACAAGTGGACCATGGACCAGGAAGCACGCGCCTTTGGCCGGGAGATGATCCAGCGTGTGACGGTGAATCACGATCTCGCTTTTTTTCAAAATAATCTCGGCCCGCAAGCGCGTATGGAGAATGCGCCCTCGCAACAGGAGACCATCATCGCCAAGTTCAAGGAACTGGGCGTACCGCAGCAGCCGATCAAGATCGAAGAGAACGTAACCTTCGAATCGAAGTTTTTTTCGCCAAGGGCCTATTTCACCGCTCATCTGTTTTATCCGACGCAAACGATGACCCTTCAAATCGCCATTTCTCATCCCGTGGGGAAATGGCAGTTGGATAATCTGAGCTTCGGGAGCGGCCCCGGCGGATAATTGTCGGTGGATCGGCCGCTCCGCGGGCGATGTTAAA
>JBDTZF010000079.1:0-12233 GCA_040005265.1 Verrucomicrobiota bacterium | reverse complement strand
TCGGTGATCGACCAGAATTTGCGGAACGCGGCGGGCCAGGTGCGGTTGATCACACTTTCGCGGGCTTGATTGGCCATGCGCTGCCGCAATTCAGGATCGACAACCAACGATCGGATCGCGCGGGTGAGATCGTCGGCGTCGTGCGATTTCGTGATCAGCCCGTTCTCGTTCTCTTGCACCAGCTCCTTCGGACCGCCGGAGTCTGACACCACCACCGGCAACCCGGCGGCCTGCGCTTCAATGATGACGTTGCCAAAAGTGTCGGTGGTGCTCGGAAAAACAAAGATGTCCGCAGACGCGTAAGCGGCGGCCAAATCTTTTCCGGTAAGAAAACCGGTGAAAAATGCCTCGGGCAACGACTTCGAAAGTTCATCCGCGTATGGGCCATGGCCGACGACGAAGAGTTGGACCGGCAAATTCTCGTCGCGGAGGCGTCGATACGCAGTGGCCAGAAGATCGAGATCTTTCTCTTTCGAGATCCGGCCGACATACAGAAGGCGAACTTCGCCGTTCTTTCCGCCGCCGAATTTTTCGAAGAACGCCGGATCGCGCCTCTCCGGACGGAACAGCTCGGTATCGAGGCCGCGCGGAAAAATTCTTAGCTTAGCGAGGTCGAAGCCGCGCTTGATCCAGCTTTGGCGGTACTCCTCCGAGTTCACAAAGACGGTGTCGAGCTGACCGTAGAACCAGTGCATGTACCGCCAGGCCACGCTTTCCAAGAAGCTGTCCTCGGTCAGGATGCGGATGTACTGCGGGAAATCGGTGTGATAGATGCCGCTGGTTTGCAGGTTGAGCATCTTGGCGGCGAGCAATGCCGTGACTCCCACCGGGCCGGGCGTGCTGATAATGATCTCGGTGAATTTTTCCCGTTGAATGTAATCGAGCATTTGCAGGATCGGCGGAAAACTGAGCTTCTGCAGTTCGTACTCGGGCAACTCGAATTCGCCGATCGGCTTGAAATTCTTGATCGGGATATCGTCGGTTTGCAGCTCGTTGCGCGAAACAACCACAATCAATTCTTTCCCGGCAGCCGCGCCAGCCGCGGTCATTTTGCGAATGGTCGTCGCGACCCCGTTGACGTCGTCGAGCGTGTCGGTGAACCAGGCGCGTTTGTGATTTTGCAGCGCCACCGGAATTTCGCCGGTCAATTCCTTGAAAACTTCGCGCAGCCATTTGCGGGAGGGCGCCTGGCTGTGAAACCCGTAGATGTAAGGCGCAAGGATGACAAGGATCGGCACCACGGCGCTGATAGCCTGCATGCTTTCAATCATGTTTCCGCTGCTGATCTGCTGAATGAATTTTTGGAAAAACCGAAACGCAAATTGCTCTGCCACCAGATTCGCCATCAAAAACGTGCGGCGCTCCGGCTCGGTCACTCCATCGAGCTCTGCGGCCAGTTTCGCTTTCATCTCGGGGGCCTGAAAATAGCCGGAGAGTTCTTTCCAGAGCGAAACGTTGGCCGGCTTCACCAGCTCGAAGATTTTTCCGGACAACACGCCTTGAGCGATGAAGTTGGCTTTTTCGGCCAGGGTAAACTCAGTCGGATCGCGGCCCTCCATGAATCGCGAAAACATTTGCTCGAGCAATGTCGAAGTGGGGCCGAGCTTCTCGTGGAAGCGGTCCTGAATGAAAGAGACGGCGGTATTATAAAAGCCGTGGGAGAGGGCGAGGGGAGTGCCACCATGGCCGCGCGCGGTGCAATTGCCCGCGCTGACGTGCTCGAGGAATTTTTTCGCGGAGTCGGCTGGCGGTGTTTCAGTAAAGGCTGAGGCGAGAAACATGCCGCCGTGATCGTCGGACCCGCCAACTAAGACTTTCTTCCACGGCTCAGTGTGGGTGGGCGCCAAGCCATGCTTCTTGGCCAACTGGTCGATTTTCAACGGGTTCAGCGAACCGAATAGATCCAGAGCCAGCTCGCTTAAGAGAGCGTCCCGCAAACCATTGATTCCTTCGAAATGCTTGAAGAGGAGGATCAGTCGCTCCAGATGCGACGCATCCAGCTTACCGTTGATGCTGTAGAGCGGGTGAGCCACGGCATGCGCGATCCCGCTCTTCTGTAGGTAGCGCTGGAGGGCGACGATATTGTCGCGAACGATGACGATATCGGCATGCTGGGCTTCGGTGATCCCCCAAACGAGGAGATGAATCTTGCACGGATCCTGCGGGAAATAGGTCGTAACCTGCTCGCTGATGAACGTGTTAGGCAGATCAATGACTTGCAAACAGCCGTCGATCGTATCGTGATCGGTAATCGTGACGTAGTCCATCCCGCTTTCCAGGAGTTGCCGATGCAACTCTTTGGGATCGGAATAGCTGTCGGGGAAATCGAACCGCCGAAAGAGCCATTCCTCGGACCGGTCGCTATACCGCGAATGGAGATGGAGATCGCATTTACTCATCGGACCTTTGCCGTTGTTCGGATATCCATTCCTGATAGGTCGTGGCTGTTCGGGATCTGCTCGCGGCACCGACAAGGTCGACAATCTGGCGCCAAACGGTTGGGTAAGAATAATCCGGCGGGTGGATGCCGATACGCATAAGGGGTTCTTGTTTCAAAATCCTAAACATCACAGCGTTCCAGGCGGGGCTGAGCGCGCGCCTCCAACTACTCCGAACACTGTAAACGAGCGAACGCGCGGGAAAAACTTCTCCTGAACGAAGATCATGAACCGTCCGCAGCCGGGTGGTGTATTCCATTCCCGCATCGCGGGCCGCATGTTCGCCGGCGGGGCTGAGCAACCAGGCCGGGGCAACGAAGCCGCGCGGCTTCAAGCCGCTGGCGGAAAATTCATCGCGCGCGACGGTAATTCGCTTGAGCGCTTCGTCGTAATCGAGATCGTAAAATTCTCCCTCGTCGTCCGTGTAGACGCGGGTGAAAAATTTATCGCGCATCGATTCATTCTCGCGTCGCTGGCGTTCATGAAAATAACCATGAATGACGATCTCATGGCCGGCCGCCTCCAAGTCCCGCAACCAGGTAACGAATTCCTTGTCGTTGGCGGCCGAGCCTTGGCGGTGATAATTCGGCACGACCAGTAGCGAAGAGGTGCGCGCCCCGTTGCGGGCCAGTTCTGCGATCATGGCGTCGACGGTTTCACGGTTACACGGCGCAACGTCGTGGATCGACACCACGAGGAAATCGCGAGAGACGCTTGGCGTCTGCGCCACGGGCAAAAATTGGATAGCCGCTGTCGATTCCACTTACTACAATTTTCAGCACCAGAGCGGGTTCGAACAAGGCAATTCGGTTGCAGCCAGCGCTGCACCCATCGAGCTCCCGATGTTAGGCGTCGCAGCCTCTCCGGATTCAGGCAATATCCGTATCGCCCAACGAAAGAAACCATTTGCCTCCTTGTATGAGGAGCGGACTGTCTCGCCGGGAGAGCTCGGGCCGCATATATTCCAGCGAGACGAAATCCACCAAAAGGTGGAACGGGCGGTCGCTCCGTTTTCGCAGCGTCTTGAAGAAGCCAGCCCGACGGAACAGTTTTCGATAACTCTCCGGAACCGAAAACAGTCCCCAGAGAGCGACGGCCCCTTGCTTGCGCAACTCTGTTTCCGCTGTGCCGATGAGTAGCATTCCGGCCTCGGCGGAATCGGGATCGAAAAAAAGGTCAATCACTGTGCCGAGCCGCAAGCCCCATTTTTCAAGTGTTCTGATAACTACGTAGCCTTGCCATTCATCCTTCTTTGAAACCGAAAACACCCGGTACGGGGAATTGGGGCGCTCAAAATATCGCCAGTTCAAAACCGTAGCGTTCCTGAGTGGGCAGACGGGAAAGCGAGAAGCGATGCGCCGCCACAGGGTGTCCGCTTCTTTTTCGAACCGGTAGACTTCCGAGACATGCAAGCCGTTCGGCTTTTGGGTTGGCTTGCTCCGTTGAAATAGTTGAGCGAAGCCGCCAGCGATCCTTGCCAAAAAATCGGAGCCTACCCGGGAGTGGATCACCTTTTGCCAATCGAGTACTTTAATAAATAGAGGCACGGTAAGCACTCGTTGGGCTCCGAGGTTAAGCGTGGGTAGATAAGCGTGCTCATTTGGCAGGCCGAACCCAAAGCCACTTTCCTGATCGCAAGTTATTCGACTCATCTCAAATGTCAGAGCAGCGTGGACGCCTCGTCCTTGCCGGGAAGGGTCGACCGCTGAGTCGACGAGAAAGAATGCTTTTCTGAATGAATTGCTGACTTTCAAATCCGTCGCGACGCCGGCGAGGTGTCCGATGATTCTTCCGCTTTCTTCCTGGGCAACGATGATGATTGTCTTTCCGGCGGGGTTTTGAACGTTTCTCCAGCGCCATTCTTCCGGACTCGAAGTTGAACCGAAGACGTGTTGGCAAAGAGAGTGAATTCCGGTTTCGTCTCCCGGAACGTAGGCGCGAAACTGCAATTTCCCTCGTTTGGAAACAGCTGCGCAAAAGCGCTGACGGCTTTCAAAGTCGTAGGTCCGGCGTTGGTTGTTCATTGCCGCAACTGACTGATGGGTCCGCTTTAAATTTGTTAGCGTGGAAGAGCGGTCATGGTTAGGCCGTCTCTTGGCCGCTGGGTGAAAAGTAATCGTGGGACAACGGGATCTCCGGAAGCCATCCGGAATTTCCATTGTTGAGCGAAGGTTGCGATCACAAGAATGGCTTCCATCCAGGCGAAGCCTTCACCCAGACACCGCCGGGAGCCGCCGCCGAACGGAAAGTAGGCATACTTGGGCAGCGACGCTTTGAATTCCGGTGTCCAGCGTTCCGGATCAAATCGAGGCGGATCGGAAAAATAGCGCGGATCGCGATGCATCACGTGCTGACTCATTACCACTAGAGAACCAGCAGGCGCGACATAGCCGTTTATCCGGTGATCGGCCACCGCGCGCCGCCACATCGTCCACACTGGAGGGTAAACCCGCATCGATTCACGGACCACGCTTTCGGTGTAGGCGAGGGCGGGCATATCGTGGAATGTGGGTAATCTCCCGTCGAGAACCTTATCGAGTTCGTCGTGTAACCGGGCTTCAACCTCCGGATGTTGGGACAGGAGATACCACGTCCAGCTGAGTGCGGTAGATGTCGTGTCATGGCCGGCGATCAGAATCGTCATCACTTCGTCGCGCACCTGTTCGTCAGTCATTCCGGGAGTGCCATGTTGAGCCTGCAGTAACATCGAGAGTAAATCCGCCTCTTCGTTTCCCCGGCGTTCGTTCATGAGTCGATAAACCGTTTCATTGAGCCTGGCCCGACCAGCCTTCATCTTGCGGATTGCCGGCAAGGGAAGGATTTCAACGAGATATCCAAATGGCAGCATCATGTTTGGCGGCGATCCCATCGTCGCTGCCAGGGCCGTCCCGATCTCGCCGGCCTCGGATTCCAAGTCGGCCCCAAATAACGTTCTTGCGACCGCGATGAGCGTCAGCCGCATCATCTCGTTCGCCATGTTTAACGGCGTCCCATTCCCCCACCGGTTGCGGGCGCGCTCAGCCTCTCTGGCTATCGTTTCCGCGCAGGTGGCAATCCGGCCGTGATTAAAAGCCGGCTGCATAATTCGACGATGGGACCGATGAAGCTCTCCGTCGCTCGTCAACAGACCTTCGCCCAGCAGTCGTTTGGCTCGCTCGAGGCCGCTCAGGAATTTGTGACCATTCGTTACTAAAACATCGTGGATAAAATCCGGATGATTAACGAAAACACAGTGCTGTCGCCCAATTTTCCAGCCGGCGATATCGCCGAATTCGCGGGCAAGACTTTCGAGGAATCCGAGCGGATCCTTACGAAACTGAAAATAGCCGCTGCCGGGATATCGGGATTTCGGGCCGGGTGGAAAACGAGTCATATTAATATGGGGCTTATTTTTACTGCCGACGGTAAATCCAAATGGGGCAGTCGGCGATTTTCTCAAGAAGCGCGAAGCCGTGCAACTCTGCATCCGGCCAGCGATCGGGGAAGACGAAATAGCGGCAGCCTATTTTCTCCAAGGCCTCCAGATCCGGGTCGATCTCCAAGACATAGAGATCGTTTTCCAAAAGGGTGAATCCCCGTTCCCCTGGCGATGCCGGCAAACGACAAAGAACATGAGCGTAGCGATTGTAGATGGAGACGGCCCGGTTTTCAGGGTCGAGGAGGTGCATTAGTTCCAGGTCAGGCACGATTTTCGTGCCGCCGATTACGTTTGCGCCGGTTGCCCGGACAAATTCTGACAACTCCAATCCATAATAAACCAGCCACTTCGCCTTGGGGTCCGCGGCGCGAATCTTGTCGATCTCCTTAAACACAGGGGAATCAACCAGAGGTGAGAGGCCGCTCATCACCGGATTAATCCAGATGGTAGTCGTCGCCACCAGCGCGATGAGAGTCGCCGGAAGCCAGGAGCGGCGCCGTTCCCAAAAGAACAAAACGACAATTGCCGCGCTGGCGAGAAGGGAGAGTACGATCTGACGCCGTTCGGGAAACAATCCCGGATGATGCAGAATAGCAGTCCAAAGCAGGATTACGATCGAAGTGCAAAATCCGAGTGCTGCCGTGAAACCCATCAGGCTCGTGAAAATCCGGGTTCGATACCGATCGAGAAAAAGGCAAGCCATGCAACCGTTGGCCAGGCCAATCGCACCCATGGCGCCAAGAGGATGGCTGACGCTGAGAAGTGTGACTCGCAACAGCCAATTGGGAAGCGGAACAACGCAATAAATGGCCAGGATCGCGATCAAGACTGCAAGCGAGATAAACAAAGGTGAGATTTCGATTCCGTGCCTAAAGCGCGCCACGATCAGCGCCACGACGATAAGCGGCCAAAGAGGGAAACTGTATTGCGCCGCGCAAATATTGGGAAAGACCGTCGGAAATGCTTTCTCGGTTTGAAAAAAACTGGCGATGCCGGAAAACAATTCAAAAAATGAAAACGTGCCTCCGATGTTCCGCCGGGCGCCGGGATAGACGGTGTGCGAAACCAGCTCCAGTGTCGACCGGATGTCGATCCAAAACGGGACCAGGATGACGGCAATCAGCACCAAGCCCGCGCACAGGAGAACAATGGCGCGTCGCACGGAGCAGGTTTCGCCCTTGTGCCGGCGTTCGAATAATACGCCGATGAAGATTGCCAGCATCGAAAATAGCAGCGGCACCTGGAGCGGTGGATACATGCAGAGCACGAAGTTTATACCGCAGTAAACGAATGCAACGAACGCGCAGGCCAAACGCCACCGGTTCGTTTGCCCCAAAAATTGGATTGCGCATCCCGTGCAAATTGCCCAGGTCGCAAACATTTCGGGAACCATTGCCGGCGATGAAAACCACCACTGCAAGCCGAGGAAGACCCAAATGGAACCGAATAGAATCAACCCGCGACTCCGAACGCCCAGCTGCTGCAGAAACCATCCGGTCGCCAGTAACAACCCAAAAATCTTTGCGCACCAGGCAAAGGAAAAACCGCGCTCGAAGTCGAACAGAAAAAAACCCCACAACTGCGGCCGGAATAGGGTGGTGTAGTAGGCAACGGGAAGATTCAGCAGCAGCGGCGCCCGCCCGCCACCAAGGCTGAAATTTTCAATGGGAAAAGCGGGCGATTGTCGCGATTGAGAGAGAGCGGCCGGCGTCCAGACCTGCCATTCATCGCTGCGAACCTTCTGCGGTTTGAAAAGGAGCAGGCTCTTGGAAGTTTTGCTCCCATGGCCATACAAGTCGTCCCAAATGCCGACGGACGATCCGTTGAGCTTGAACAGAACACAGACTCCAAAAAGAAAAGATACAGCCAGTGCGCACCGCACCTTTGACTTCAATCGATCGCGAGGAATTGTCACCACGATCTTTGTAGCGGCGAATCCATTAGACTCGCAAGCCTGCTCGAGGGGACCAAGACTCCAAGCCGTCATCCCGAGTCGCGCAGACGACGAGGGACCTCTCAGTCGACGGCAACGTCACTGAACCGCGATCGCTTCGTTGATCGTGAGCGTGGCTTCGAATCGCAGGATCCTTCGATTCCGCTTTGCTTCGCTCTCGCCACGGCGAGTCTACGACAGGATAGCGCGTCCTAGCCTGCGCCCATTTTGAGGATCGTTTTGAATTCGTTCGCGCCAACCGGCATCACCGATAAACGCGATAAGCGAATCAACGGCATATTCTTGAGACGCGGAGTGCTCTTGATTTCACGCAGCGTGACTGGGCGGCGAAGAGGTTTGACCGGCGCAAGATCGACAGCGGTCCAGTCGCCCTCTTTGGCAGTGGAGTCGGCATAGGCGGTCCGGATGACTTTGGCGATGCCGACGACCGCTTTCTCCTCGCCGCTGTGATAATAAAACACTTCGTCGCCTTTTTGCATTTCGCGGAGGTTATTTCGCGCCGTGTAATTGCGAACCCCGGTCCAGGCAGTCTTGCCCTCGGCGACAAAATCCGACCACGAATACGTCTCCGGTTCGCTTTTCACCAGCCAGAAATATTTCATGCGAAGTAATTGTAGCACGGGCTTCCAGCCTGTGGGTCAGACGGGCGTCTCGGCGGTCGTTCGCTCTTCGGCAGGCGGGACGCCGGCCGGCCCCACAGACTCACCACGGCGAGTCTGTCCAGTGGCGGACAAGATGTCTGTGCTACAGTTCGACAACTGCTCTGCTTTGTTTGAAGATCGACGTCGTGACGCGGCTGCCATTCATTACATTCGAAGGCTCGGAGGGCTGCGGGAAATCGACGCAGGTCGAGCGCCTGGCGGCGCAGCTCACTAAATTTGAAATTCCACTGCTGGTGACCCGCGAGCCTGGCGGCACGCCCATTGGCGAAACGATTCGTGATTTGCTTCAGTTCGCGCCGCATAACACGGCAATGACGGCCGAAACGGAACTTCTTTTGTTCGAGGCTAGCCGGAGCCAGCTCGTTCGCGAAACAATCAAGCCGGCGCTCGACCGCGGCACCTGTGTCATTGCCGACCGTTTTTTTGATTCGACTACGGTTTATCAGGGAGCGGCCAGAAAATTGAACCGTCAGATTGTCGAGCAACTGAATGTTTTCGCGATCGGCGATTGCATTCCGAATATTACCTTCGTGCTCGATGTCGATGCTGCCACCGCGCGTTCCAGGATGACAACGCGGCGCCCCGATCGAATGGAGCAGCAACCGGCAGAATTTTACGAGCGCGTGCGGGAAGCATATCGTGAACTGGCCGCGCAAGAGCCAAAGCGCGTCGTTTTGATTGATGGCGCGCAACCGGTCGACAAAATCGAAAGCGCGATTTGGGAAACGCTCTCTATGCGATTCCCAGCGCTTGATCCAAAATCAGCAATTGGCAATCAGCAATCAGCAATTTGACGATGGCTTTTTCACAGACAGCAGCGCTCGGATTTTTGCGGAGAGCTCACGAACAGAACCGTCTTGCCCACGCCTATCTCATTTCCGGATCGGCGGGCAGCGGCAAGCGCCGTCTGGCGGCAGAGCTGGCCAGCCTGGTGAACGGGACCCAACCGGGCGACGTGTTTACCACCAAGGCCCGTGAAATTTTCGTCGCGGAACCCGAATCGAAATCGCGCCGCATCAAAGTCGAGCAAGTTCGCGAGCTGGAGCACGCCCTCCAAATGCGCGCTACGGGTGGCGGTCGCAAAGTGGTGATCATCTCCGACGCGGACCGATTAATGTCGCAAGCGGCGAACGCTTTTCTCAAGACGCTGGAGGAACCGCCCAAAGATTCGTTGCTCCTGCTGTTGAGCGCACTGCCGGAGGCACTGCCGGACACGATCCTTTCCCGGTGCATTGCCATTCCGCTTTCGTCAAATGGCGACGAAAAAGCCAAACCGGAAGAAGCGGACTTGATTGAGTTGCTTCGGCAGCCGGCGGCCGAGCAGACCTGGAGCGTTCAAGATGCCTATCGACTAGCCCAGGGATTTCAAAGGCTCCTCCGTTCTGTCCGTGAACAAATCAAAACGGAAACCGACGAAGCATTGAAGCGCGAGGAAGAACGATATCGAAATGCTACCGACGGATCGTGGCTCGAGGACCGGGAGGAATATTATAAGGCACTGACTGAAAGCCTGTACCTTCGACGGCGCGCCGGCCTGATCCAAACATTGCTGGTATGGTGGTCGGATGTTCTTCGCGGAGCGAATGGGGTGGATCGGCGAGACCTACCGGCCGCGGGAGCGGAAACTGCGGCGGTCGCGAAGCGTTTAAGCACGAGAGAAATTCTGCGATGCATTCGCGCGCTTGAGGGATTGCGGGACAATCTTGGGCGCAACATTCAGGAAGCGCTCGCCGTTGAGGTGGCGTTCCTGACAGTCTTCAGCGGAGCGTAGACTTTCGGCCGGTCTGGCTGACAGAGTTTCCACTCCGGCGAATCCGGATCAGATACGCAAGAGGTGCAGAAGCACGTCCCTTCGGGAAATGCCGCGATTCCATGTCCGCTGGCGCACAAGGCACGGTACTATGTTCCGCTCGAAGGCCCGTTCCGATTACGGAAAGTGATCGTTGCCATATGCCCGCCCGACCGGTTTGCGCCGAGCCGGATAGCAGCTGTTGGCACGGCGGCAAAGCGATATTGACGATCAAAGAGATTCGACGATTGCCAGACCCGGATCGAGAACCAGAGCGCGGCCGCGGCGATGACTAGCGCGGTGAGAACAATTGCAACCTTCCACCGCAACGGAATCGGCTTCCGCGAAGGCTGCGCCAGTTTGGCGAACGGATTTTCCGGCGCGATCGTAGGCGACGGCGTGAGTGCCTCTGTTGCCGGCGAGATACCCTGCGATCGGGCAGCGGGCAAAATCAAGCCGAGGAAGATCGCCATCCCCAGGGTTGCAATGATTCTTCGCCGCCGGGTTTTATTAATGAGCAAGGTCATGATGCGTCAGAGTTCGCTGTGAGAATGGCTGCCCGATTCTCCAGCGCCCTGCTTTCTTCAATACGGAGCACGATCTCGCGAACGCGAATTGTCAGAAATTCGATGCATTCGCGCATTCCACGGATAAGATCCCCCGCGTCGAACCCGCTGTTTGCCACGGCGAGCGCATCCTGAAGGTCCTGCTCGCTGAGATAAGCCTCGAGTCCATAACCCGCGATCAATCCCGCGGCGCGTCCCTTTGGATCGATCACGAAAAACAAATCGAAATTCTTTGCGCCGATTATGCCGGCGCCGCCGAAGCGCGCGCGGTTGATCAGCCAAAACCCATATTCGGAAATGGAAACTTCTTCACCGAGGTCGATTACCAGCACGCAAAATACAATTTGGGGGAATTTTTTATGGAAGACACGAAGCAGGGAGCGCAACGCGTCGATCTCCTCCATCGGCAATCGCTCCGTGCGATCGCTCATGTAGCGGGAGCAATACGGCACCAGGCCAAACTTTCGGTCCAGCTGGGCCAGAGTGAGCTTGCATCGCGGGCACTCCGCGGGCGGTGTCGAAAAAGGGGCTCCGCAGCTGGGACATTTCATCGTTAGGACATTATATCATCTGCGCCTGAGCACCAGATGTACCGTCTGCTGGTGCAAATCATCACAAGCCGGGTTTTAATCTGCGCTAATCTGCGTTATTCTGCGGATAACAAATGAGATTTGAAAATCAAAATGCAATCGTGACTGGAGCAGGCCGGGGGATCGGACACGCCATCGCGGTGAGATTAGCCGCCGAAGGGGCGCGCGTCGCTTGTGTGAGCCGTACCGAAGCGAACGCAAAAAGGACGGCCGATGAAATAAACAGCATTCGCGCGGGCGCAGCGAAAGCCTACGCGGCGGACGTCGCCGACCATGCTTCTGTCCAGAAAATGGGCGCACAAATTCTGGAAGAATTTACCAAGATCGACATCCTGGTTAACAACGCCGGCGTAACCCGCGACGGGCTGGCCATGCGGATGTCGGTGGAAGATTGGGACACCGTGATCAATACGAACTTGCGCGGCGCGTTTAATTTCACCCAGTCGATCCTCCGGGCCATGATCAAGCAACGGAGCGGGCGCGTCATTAATATTACGTCGGTGATCGGACTGATTGGCAACGCCGGCCAAACAAATTACGCCGCCAGCAAAGCCGGGCTGATCGGGTTTACCAAATCGCTCGCCCGGGAGCTCGCCAGTCGTGGCATCACTGTGAATGCCGTTGCGCCGGGATTTATCACCACCGACATGACGGCTGGACTTTCGGATGAAATCAAGAAGACGATCCAGGCGCAAATTCCTCTCGGCAAAACGGGCGCACCCGAAGATATCGCCAGCGCCGTGGCATTTCTCGCCTCTGCCGACGCGGCTTACATCACCGGTCAGGTTCTCTGTGTCGACGGCGGGATGGTGATGT
>JBDTZF010000180.1:0-3627 GCA_040005265.1 Verrucomicrobiota bacterium | reverse complement strand
GATGGCGCGGATTGCTTCCGGCGTGACGTCACGCCGGCCGACTCCGGTCCCGCCCGTGGTTAGGATCAAGCCGCAGCCTTGTTGAGAAAACGAGCGGATCGTTTCCTGAATGCGGGTTCCGTCATCTGGAACAATCGCTTCGGCCAGGACCAGCCAGTCATTTTTCTTTGCGGCGTCCTTCAAAGCAGGCCCACCAAGATCGTCGTATTCGCCTGTGCTGGCGCGATCGGAAATTGTGATAATGCCAACTTGTATTTGCATCTTCTGTAGCGGCGCTCTGTGAGCGTCGCATTATTTTTTCTGATTCGAGCGACGATCGCAGACCACCGCTACAGTTGTTTCTTTTCCTTTTCGAGCAAACGCACGTCGCTAATGACCATTTCCTTGTCCACGGCTTTGCACATGTCGTAGATCGTGAGCAGCGCAACAGCCACACCGGTGAGTGCTTCCATCTCCACGCCGGTTTGCGCGACCGTCTGCGCGGTGCATTTCACCTCGGCCCCTTCGTTTGACGTGACGATGTCGATCTTCACATCGCCGAGAGGCAAGGGATGGCAAAGGGGAATCAGCTGCGCAGTTTGCTTGGCCGCCTGGATGCCGGCGATGCGCGCCGTGGCAAAAACGTTCCCTTTGGAGATTTGATCGCTCGAAATCAAATCGATCGTCTCGCGTTGAAGCCGGATCCTGCCAGCGGCCACAGCCTTTCGCGCACTCACCGGCTTGGCCGAAACATTGACCATCTGGGCTCGACCATCCGGGGCGATGTGGGTGAGACGCTTCACAGTTCAGCCGCCAATCGCAACCATTTTCCGGCCCGGTTGATAATTGTTACGGAAATCGTGTTGCTCGGGTTTGCGATCGACGACATCGATAAAAAACTGGCGCAGTTCCTCGTCGGTGGCGCCCGCGCGCAGCGGTTTCATGATATCGAACTCCAGGTAGCTGCCCAGACACGGCCGCAACTTGCCGTCGCAGGTGAGTCGCAGCTTGTTGCAGCTCTCGCAGAAATGCAGGTTCGTCATCGCCCCGATGAAGCCGATGCGCTGCTGCCGGCCTGGAATCTGATAATAAGTCGCCGGGCCGTTCGTCCGAAATTCCGGCTCCGGAATCACGTCACCGTAATGCGATTCGATCAGACGCTTCGCTTCCAGAATCGGAATAAAGTTTTTCTCATCCAGCACCTCGCTCGTGCTGACCGGCATTAGCTCGATAAAACGGAGGAGCAAATTGCGCGCGGCCGCGAAATCGATCAGCGGTATTAACTGGTCCTCGTTCCGTCCACGCATGAGCACACAATTCAACTTTATCTGCTCGAATCCGGCGGCAAGCGCGGCCTCGATTCCATCGAGCGCCTGCGGAAGAAAATCGCGCCCGGTGATCTCGGCATAGACATTCCGATTCAGCGTATCCAGCGAGACGTTGACCGAGCGCACCTCGGCCTCCCGTAGAGCTGCCGCCATTGACAGACCAGATTCCACTTCCCTCGCAAGCAGAGTAGCGTTGGTGGAAAGGCCGATGTCGCGAAGCCCGGGAATCTTCGGCAGCTCGCGCATTAGATCGAGAACGCCGCGGCGGGTAAGCGGCTCGCCCCCGGTGATTCGCACCTTGGATACGCCGAGATCCGTTGCGATCCGAATCAGCCGCAGGGTTTCTTCGTAACTCAGAATCTCTCCGCGCGGCAACCATTCCTGCAGCTCTTGCGGCATGCAGTAGGTGCAGCGCTCGTTGCAACGGTCGGTAATCGAAACGCGCAAATAGGAAATGCGATGGCCATAACGATCTTGCATCCGAGCGCAACGTTACCGGCGATAAAGGGTTGAATCAAGAAAGCGGAACGATTGACTCAAATTAAGGAAACCATTATGATTTCACATATGACGCCTCACATTCTCATTCGGGCGCTAACCCTGGGTATCGCTGCCAGCGCACTCACTTTGACAAGCTGTTCGACGGTCGAAAGCCGGGTTTCCGACCATCCGGAGATTTACAATACCCTATCGCCCGGCGACCAGGCACTAGTCCGAGAGGGCAAGATTCGGGCTGGAATGTCGGAAAACGCCGTTTGGATGGCGTGGGGTGCTCCGGAGCAGAAGTTCGGGGGCAACATGAAAGGCCGTACGACAGAGACCTGGGTCTACATTACCTACGAGACCGCCCCGTACGCCTATCCGTATCGTCCGTATTTCGGTTATGGTTTCGGCAGCGGCGTGTTTATTCGTTCGCATCATCACCATCGCTTCGCTTTTTTCGGCGATCCTTTCTATGATCCTTTTTACACAGCTATTCCGCCAAGCGTGCCGGTTCCCTATAAGGCGGTCACGTTTGCAGGCGGGCGCGTCCTCTCCTTCCAATACCGGATGGGGGCTCAATAACAGGCGCCGCGCTTCCGGGCGCGTAGCCAGACCCACCAGCGGGACCGCGTCATAGATGGCTTATCGCTCATTCCGGAGTTTTCTCGAGGCACTCGAGCAGGCAGGTGAATTAAAGCGGATAACCACACCGGTCGATACCAGCCTGCTGATTAGCGAGTGGGCGGACCGCGAAATGAAGTCGCCGGGCGGCGGGAAGGCGCTGCTTTTCGAGCAACCTATTGTCGATGGAAAAATCTCGGCGTTTCCGGTTGCCATTAACACCATGGGATCGCGCCGCCGCATGGCGCTGGCATTGCAAGTCGCGGATGTCGAAGATGTCGCACAGGAAATTCAGCTGATTCTGAAAGCCAAACCGCCAACTGACCTGCGCGAGGGTTGGAGTTTGCTGAAGCAGGGACTTCATCTGTTGCACGCGCGCCCAAAAGAGGTGACCGACGCGGCTTGCCAGGAAGTCGTCCACAAGATCGACAATGGCAGTGACTTTTCGCTGGCAGATTTACCCATCCTTAAGTGCTGGCCGAAGGATGGAGGCCGTTTTATTACGCTTCCGAACGTGCACACCCGAGATCCTGAAACCGGTGCGCGCAATGTAGGCGTCTACCGAATGCAGATTTACGATGACCGCACAACCGCTATGCACTGGCAAATCCACAAGGTGGGCGCGCGGCACGGGAAGCGTTATTACGAACGGGGCGAGCGGATGCCGGTCGCGGTCACCATTGGTGGCGACCCGGTCTATACCTTCGCGGCTACGGCGCCGCTGCCGGATGGGCTCGACGAGATCCTGTTCTCGGGTTTTCTACGCAAGAAATCGGTCGAGATGGTGCGTTGCAAGACTATTGAGATCGATGTTCCGGCCGATGTCGACTTTGTCCTCGAAGGGTACGTTCAACCCGGCGAGATGCGTCCGGAAGGCCCGTTTGGAGATCACACCGGCTTTTACACCGCGATCGAGGATTACCCTGTTTTTCATCTGACCGCGATCACGCATCGGCGCGACGCAATTTACCCGACCACCATTGTCGGTGTTCCGCCGATGGAGGATTTTTATATTGGCGATAGCACGGTGCGCATTTTTCTTCCGGTGTTCAAAATGAATTTCCCGGAGTTGGTGGACATGGCGCTCCCGCCGGAAGGCGTTTTTCATAATCTGGTTTTCGTCAGCATCCGGAAGCAGTATCCGTATCAAGCCTTCAAGGTGATGCACGGCCTCTGGGGAATGGGGCAGATGATGTTTAGCAAGTACATCATTGTG
>JBDTZF010000078.1:0-12276 GCA_040005265.1 Verrucomicrobiota bacterium | reverse complement strand
CGGATCTTGGAAGCCTTTTCCTGGAACTCGGCGAGCCGGTTCAGGACGACTTCGAGAACGCCGCCCAGCTCGCCGGCTTTCACCATGTTGATGTAAAGATCGTTAAAGATACGGGGATGCTGCGCCAGGCTATCCGAGAACGTGTTCCCGCTTTGCACCGATTCGGACAGTTTATCGATGGTGCTCTTCAACACTTTGTCGCGCTCCTGTTTGGCGAGAACATTCAGGCCGCGCAAGAGCGGGAGGCCGGCGTCGATCAGCGTCGCCAGTTGCCGGGTAAAGATCATCATGATCTTGGGTTTAACTTTCTTGCGCTGAAACAGCGTGATTTCCATGCGGGCTGCTTTTGCCCGTGGCGCCTTGGGAGCGGCCTTGCTCGTCTTGCGCGCCGCCTTGCCATCGGGGCTGACGCCTTTGCCTTCTTCGTAAACGCTCGTCGGAAAATAACCGGCCTGACGCAGTTGACCGATCGCTTCGCTGGTCGAGCCGGCATCGACCAAGCCGGTCGATTCCTGTCCACGGGCGTCTAGTGCTACGTAATTAAAGCGCGGCATAATCAGTGAATGATTGAGTGATTTCACCAAAACAGCAGACACGAGTCCACTTCATTCATGAAATCGATCGATCTCGAACTGCTTCACGTGTATTTCAAAACTTCTTCGATTGTCGTGTCTCCGGCAAAAATACTTCGCAATCCATCCTGACGCAGCGAAACCATGCCGAGCTCGACCGCTTTCTGCTTGAGTGTGACTGTGGGCGCGCGCTCGTTGATCATTTCCCGGATCGGGTCCGTGATCTTCATCAGTTCGTAAATCCCGATGCGTCCCTTGTAGCCGGTCTTGTTGCATGTTTCGCAGCCCTTGCCGTAATGAAACTCCTTTGCGCCGATATCGCGCCGTGAAAGATCGAGTTGTGCGAGTAACGCTTCATTCGGTTTGTAAGTCGTGCGGCAATTCGAACAAATCCGGCGAAGCAACCTTTGACCGAGGACTGCCTCCAGCGTCGACGAAATGAGAAACGGCTCGACGCCCATATCGATTAAACGCGTAACTGCACCGGCCGCGTCGTTAGTGTGCAGCGTCGTGAACACGAGATGGCCGGTCAGGGATGCTTGGATGGCAATTTGCGCAGTCTCCAGATCGCGCGTTTCACCAACCATGATGCGGTCGGGGTCCTGCCGGAGAAACGCCCGCAACACCCGGGCAAAAGTGAGGCCGATCCCTTCGTTGACTGGCACCTGCACGATTCCCTCCAGGTCGTATTCGACCGGTTCTTCCGCAGTGAGCAATTTGGAATCGATCGTATTTATCTTGCGCAAACACGAATAGAGCGTCGTCGTTTTGCCCGACCCGGTCGGGCCGGTCGCGATGAAGATCCCATTCGGCCGCTGAATGACTTCCAGAATGTAGGCGTGGATATAGTCGGGCATGCCAAGCATTTCCAAGTCGAGATTCACAGTCGTGCGATCGAGCACGCGCAACACAACGCTCTCGCCGAATTGCGTAGGCAAAGTTGAAACGCGAAGATCAATGTTGCGTCCGGCGATATTTTTTTGAATCCGCCCGTCCTGGGGCAAACGGCGCTCGGCGATGTTCATACTCGCCATTACTTTCACCCGCGAAATGACCGGCAACGCCAGGTGACGCGGTGGCGGCGACATCTCGTAGAGCGCGCCATCCACGCGATAGCGAATTTTGAATTCGTTCTCGAACGGCTCGAAGTGAATATCACTCGCGCGGTCCTGTATCGCTTGATACAGGATGAGATCGACAAACCGGATGATCGGCGTCGCGTTCGCCTCCGCTTCGGTGATAGTGGCACCGTCGCCCTCCCGCAGTTGTAAAAGTTCGCCGGCTTCGCCGAGCTGCTCGAGGATTTCCTCCATGCTCGACGTCTCGGTGCCGTAGTATTGTTTGATCCGCTCCTCAATCTGCTCAGTGGGCGCGACCACAACATCGACGTCTTTGCCGAGCGCAAACCGAAGGTCTTCAGCGGTGCGCGGCTCGAGGGGATCGACCAGCGCGACCCGCAGCGTGTTGCCGCTCATTCCAATCGGCAACGCGCGATGCAATCGGGCCAGGCCGCTCGGGATCAAACGTAAAATCTCCGGGGCGATTTCCTTGTCGGTAAGATCGACAAGTTCCGTCCCAAGGGCATCGGCAACTGTCTTATAGAATCCATGTTGGTCGACATAGCCGCCGTCCACCATCGCTTGGACGATCGACTTTCCGTTCATGTCCACCTCGTTCAGCACGTCTTCCGCCTGCGACGGCTGGAGAACACGTTGCTCAACGAATAGTTCGGCTACCTGCTTATCATTCATGATCGAACGCCTTCGGGTAGCGTACGCGTCTCGCGTGCTGGTTTCGGCGTCTCGCCGAAACAGGCTTTCCTTAAGGCCTGGCGACTTTTAGGAATTGGAACGTGACAAGGAAAGTTCGCGATCGCGAGGACGCGCTCGCCAGCACGCGAGACGCGTGCGCTACCCAGATCGGACTTCGTCATTTTCATCAGCTCACGTCTCCTATGGTGACTGAAACCACTTCTTCGGCTGATGTGAGCCCAGCCAAAACCTTCCGCACGCCATCCTCACGCAAGGTGCGCATACCGAGCTCGCGGGCGCGTTGCCGCAACGTCAACGTCGAGCTTCGCTTGTTGATCATGTGGCGAACCTCATCATCGATGACGAAAATCTCAAAAATACCCATGCGCCCTTTGTAACCAGTCTTGCGGCACTGGTCGCACCCGACGGCTTTCATGACCTGCGCATCTCGAAGCTGGCCAGACTCGATCCGCAGTGCACGCAACTCGGTTTCACTGAGTTCGCCAGGTTCCTTGCAGCTTGGACACAGTCGCCTAACGAGCCTCTGGGCCATGATCGCGCGCACCGAGGAAGCGACCAGAAACGGCTGCACGCCGATATCGACTAAACGCGCGACCGCGGAGGGCGCGTCGTTCGTGTGCAGGGTGCTAAACACAAGATGCCCGGTGAGACTCGCGTTGGTGGCGATGCTCGCCGTCTCGAGATCACGAATTTCGCCGATCATAATGATGTTGGGCGCCTGGCGCAGAATCGACCGCAGTGCGGCCGGGAACGTCATTCCAATGTCCGCGCTTACCTGCACCTGATTGATGCCCGACATTTGATATTCGATCGGCTCCTCGACAGTGATAATTTTCCGATCGGGTTTGTTTATGTAATTCAAACAGGCGTAGAGCGTGCTCGTCTTTCCCGAACCGGTCGGCCCGGTAACGAGCAAAATGCCGTCAGGCAGCTTGATCAGGCGCTCGAATGTTTCCTGATCGTCGCTGAAGAAACCGAGCTCGGGCAGGCCAAGAAGGAGACTCGATTTGTCGAGCAAACGCATCACCACGCTCTCGCCGTGATTGGTCGGAATCGTCGAAACACGCAGATCGAGCGGTTTCTTCCTAATTTTTACCTGAATGCGCCCGTCCTGCGGCAAACGCTTCTCGGCGATGCTCATCGAGCCAGTCATGATTTTAATGCGGCTGACAATCGCCGATTGCAAACGTTTGGGCGGCGCCTGCATTTCCTGAAGAACGCCGTCGATGCGAAAACGCACCCGAAATTTTTTATCGAGCGGCTCGAGGTGAATGTCGCTCGCCCCGAGCCGGTGCGCCTCCACCAGCAACATCGACACCATGCGAATGATCGGCGCATCGCCTTGATCGCCGGCGACAGCTTCCGCGCTTTCGCCAATTTCCAGCCCAAGATCGACATCTTCCCCGATCTGCTGCTGCAAAATATCGGCCGCTTCATCAGCCGTGCCGTAGTACTTGACGAGCGCCTCACGAATTTTCTCAGGGCTACTGCAAACCAGCTCGATTTCGCGCTGGAGCAGAAAACTGAGGCTGTCGATCGTATCGATGTCGAGCGGATCGCTCACCGCCATCACCAGCCCAGTCTCGCCGAACGCCACCGGAATGACTTTGAACCGGCGCGCGTCCTCCGGCCGGATTTGGTTGATCACCTCCGGTGGAATGACCATCGGCGAGATGTCGATCCAATCCATGTGGGCCTGAGCAGCCAGAGAGCGTGAGACGTCGGTGTCCGAAACCACACCATCTTTGATCAAAACATCGACAACTCTCCCGCCGTTGAGACGTTTTTGGGCCCCCTCAATTTGCTTGCGGGTAACGAGTCCCACGTCCTCGAGGACTTTGAGCACGTAATCGTCGTTGTGTTGCACCGGTGGAATGATGCCTGAGCCGAGAATTTACTGCAAACCTTTGCGGACGACTTCGCTGATCCCAGAGGTTGGTGGATCGACCGCTCTAAAGCTTGCCCGCCGTGGTGGAGGCGATGTTAAGTATGGCGCCTAAGGCGCACATTTTAGCATCGAGCAAGGGACTGCTCGATCCACCTTTCCAACGAAGGCGCTATTCGACCGTTACGCTCTTGGCCAGATTGCGCGGTTTATCGACGTCGCGGCCGAGCTCGACCGCGAGGTGGTAGGCGAGCAATTGGAGTGGAATAACGGTGAGGATCGGCATCAGGCAATCGGGCGCATCGGGCAAAGTGATAATGTCGTTGGCAATACCCTTGAGTTTCTTGACGCCATTCCCACTGGTCAGGGCAATGATGGGGCCCTTGCGCGCCTTGACCTGCTCCATGTTGTTCACGTTCTTCGAGAAAATCGCGTCGTCGGGCGCGATGAATACCGATGGCAGATCGGGACGGACGAGAGCGATGATCCCGTGTTTAAGCTCCGCGCTCGGATGACCCTCAGCAAAGAGATACGTAATTTCCTTCATCTTGAGCGCGGCTTCCAGGGCGATGGGAAAGTTGAATTGCCGCCCAAAGAAAAGCAGGCCGCTTACCTCAACATATTTTTTCGCGATCGCCTTGATCTGGTCGCTCAGCTTAAGCACCTCCTCGATTTGGGCGGGCAACTCCTCCAGCGCAGTAATGATTCGGCTTCCCTCACTGGTCGAGAGGTTGCGCATCCGTCCAAGCAGCAGGCCGATGAGCGTGAGGATTGCAAGCTGCGACGTAAACGATTTCGTAGCCGCTACGCCAATCTCCGGACCGGCGTGCATATAAACGCCTCCGTCGCTTTCACGTGCGATTGTGCTGGCGACATTATTGCAAATTCCAAGGGTCCGATGTCCTTTGCGCCGGCTCTCGCGCAAAGCGCCGAGGGTATCGGCGGTCTCGCCGCTCTGGCTGATGGCGAACACCAGCGTGTCGTTCGTCATCGGCGTGTTGCGATGACGAAACTCGCTCGCAAATTCGACTTCGACCGGAATGTTTGCGAGCGACTCGATCAGATACTCGCCCACCATGCCTGCGTGCAGGGCTGTGCCACAACCGGTGAGCACGATGCGTCCCACATCCCGCAATTCCTGCGGCGTCATGTTTAGCCCGCCGAGTTTGGCTGTGCATTCTTCCACGCTTAACCGGCCGCGCATCGCGTCCCGCACCGAGTTCGCTTGCTCAAAGATTTCCTTGAGCATGTAATGCGGGTAATCGCCTTTCTTGATGTCCTCGGCAGTAAATTCGACTTTGCTGACCAGGCGGTCCCCCGTTTCCCCGGCCAGCGAGCTGATCTCGAATTTGTCGCGTTCCACAGCGACCACATCGAAGTCATTCAAATAAACGGCGTCACGCGTGTAGGCGACAATGGCGCTCACGTCGCTGGCCAGAAAATTTTCCTCTTTGCCCACGCCAAGAACGAGCGGGCTGCCTCGGCGCGCGCCTACAATGAAATCCGGGATGTCCGCATGCACCAGGGCGATGCCATAAGTGCCGATCACCTGCTTCAACGCAGTGCGCACCGCATTAACGAGCCGCGATTTTTTTTGACCCACATCCACCGTGGTCGCGCACGAGTCGATGTAAAGTTTGCCGATCAAATGGGCGAGAACCTCCGTGTCGGTATCTGAGCAAAAATTGCTGTCACCATCCTGAATCAATTGATCCTTGAGGGCCTGATAATTTTCGATCACGCCGTTATGAACGAGCGCGAGCCTACCGGTGGCGTCGAAATGCGGATGCGCATTCTCATCGGTTACTTTGCCGTGAGTGGCCCAGCGCGTGTGACTGATACCGTAAGACCCTGCCGCCGGCTTCTCGGCTATCAATTTCGCGAGAGATGCGATTCGCCCGGCACATTTGCGCGTCTCAATAGCATGGTGCCCGTTCACTATGGCAACGCCGGCCGAGTCGTACCCGCGGTACTCAAGCCGTCGCAACCCATCGAGCAAAATGGGCGTCGCTTCCGCGCGCCCGACATAACCCACAATTCCGCACATAATTGGTGTAGAGGCGGGCCTGTCGCCCGCTAAACGCTTCCAGTGTAACTTCAGCTTCGGCCAGCCGCAAGATTCACGCCGGAACCCACGCCAAGGCGGAATCCGCCCTGCCCGAGACCGAGATCACCCTCGCAAAAGGGTTGCCGGAATGGGCATACCCTGAGTTAATACAATCGTGCAAAGCCAGGATCGACATCAGCAGCCGCGCCAATCATTGGGCGATCCGTTTCCGGCGATACCAGTTCCGGCGCTTCCGCCGGGTACGACCCAGCGCACACTCTCGGTCATTATGGGTGGCGGTGCAGGTACGCGGTTATTCCCGTTAACGAAGGACCGCGCAAAACCGGCGGTACCGCTCGGCGGGAAATATCGGCTGGTCGATGTCCCGATCAGCAATTGCCTCAACTCGGGACTGCGTTCGATTTATGTGCTGACGCAATTCAACACCATGTCGCTGCACCGGCATATCCAGGCCAGCTACAAGTTCGACAATTTCTCGCGCAGCTTCGTCGATATTCTGGCAGCGCAACAAACGCCCGAAGGCTCGCAATGGTACCAGGGCACCGCCGACGCCGTCCGCCAGAACATGCGTTATTTCCTGGAGCACCCGTTCGATTATTATCTGATTCTTAGCGGCGATCAGCTTTACCGAATGGATTTTCGCGCGCTGCTTCATCAACATATCCGCTCCGGTGCGGATATTACGCTGGCGACTCATCCCGTGCATCGGAATCAAGTTTCCGAGTTTGGTATCATGCAAAGCGGAGTGGACCGGCGCATCACTCGATTTCTGGAAAAACCCAAAGACGATGCCGCGATCAGCGGAATGAAGATGAGCCGCGACCTGCTTCGCTCCGTCGACTCAGATGAGAGCGACGAATTATTCCAGGCTTCGATGGGCATTTACGTTTTCAACCGGGACGTGCTGGTCAAGTGCCTGGACAACGACTTGGCCGATTTTGGAAAACACATCATCCCGCAGTCGATCCAGGATCGACACGTAAGCGTTTATATCTTCAAGGGCTACTGGGAAGACATCGGAACGATCCGGGCGTTTTACGAGGCGAACCTCGACCTGACCGATATCGTGCCTGAATACAGTTTCTTCGAACCGGACTCGCCGATTTACACGCATCCGCGATTCCTGCCGGGCAGCAAGATCAATGGCGCTACTTTGCGGCAGGCAATCATTTCCGACGGTTGCATCATTTCCGACGCGCACATCGAGCGCAGCGTGATCGGGATCCGCAGCATCATCCAAAGCGGCGCAACAATTCGAAACAGCATCGTCATGGGCGCTGACCATTTCGAGCTGACCGGAGGCGACCCGGCCCTGCCGCATATTGGGATCGGGCGCAATTGCGTAATCGATCGCGCCATCATCGACAAGAACGCGCGCATTGCCGACGGAGTTGTGATTACTCCGGAAGGAAAACCAGACAATTTCGACGCGGATAATTTCTTTATCCGCGACGGGATTGTGGTCGTCCCGAAAAATGCCGTAATCCCGCCGGGATTCTGGATCTGATCACCGCGCTCTGTCTAGCGGCGATCGGTCATGCCGGAAAGGTTGCCGCCCGACTCCCATTTCTCCGGCCTGTTCCAAGGCACGGTTCCCTCTTTTTTGTCGGAGGGATCATCAACCAGACGTTGGTCTTCCTTGGGCGTCGAACACGAAATCATCGCGCCTGCGACAGCGAACAACAAAACCGCCCTGATGTTTTTGCTAAGCTCACGAATTAGTGCCTGCATAGATTACAATGTCCCCTGGTTGCACCTGAACGCCCCGCGCCAGACTGCTGGTAACTATGTCGCCGATGGCCGTAGCCGGTTCAACCGAAGAAATGCGGATTTTGGCGATGAGCGCGCCGTCGCGCAAAACGAGCATTTCCGAATTTGGCTCGACGCCCTGTCTGCCACCAAGGTTTAACACCACGAAATTGTAAGCCTGATTCACTGCCAGGACGGTGCCGCGCACTCCCGGCTTCCCAGCTACAGCCGCCCGGCGCTTCTTTTCATCTTCGAGCTGGGTCACCCGCCCCTGGGTAATCCGCAGCTTGTCGGACATCAACACCTTCTCGTTTTCCGCGCTTTCAAGCGAACGCCGCAGCTCGTCGATTTGGGCGTCGACTTCTGTTGTCGATGGAACGCCGGGGATTTCACCCGCCGGTTTGCCGGTGGCTTCCTGAATGCTTTTCTGCAGTGAAACAATCTCGCCTTCATTCACGCTCAGTTTGGCCTGCAGATCGGTTTTTTCTTTCTGCGCTTGCTCAAAGTCCGCCTCGGCCTTTGCGATTTTCGCCGCCGCTTCGGCCGCCACCTTCATTGCATCAGCCGCAGCCGCTTCGCGGGCCTTGATTTGCCTTTCGCCAGTGAGCCGCTGCCGTTCCGCCGCCTGGTGTATCGCCGTAATGTTTGATACGTCTGCGTGGAGCCCCTTTACTTTAAAGTTGTTTAACACTCCGAACACCGCCGCGAGGAAAAGCATCGCGACAGAAATGGCGATTATCGTTTTGGGAGTGAAAGCGAGCGTCATGGCGTCAAGAACGGCGAGTGCTGAAGTTGTACTCGGAAACGCTTCCAGATTGCAATGCGATTTAAATTACGTCGAAGGGTTGGAACCTGCGGAATCGCGTTGCGCCTTCCACCGTTTCAACCTATAGAAGGTGCCCATGGGACAACAACTCCGAGTTCGATCCAAGCGCAAACGGCGCAAGGCCTACGTCAAACGCAAGCGTCAGGCAAAGCGATCGACCCGCCGGGAGTCGCCTAAACCAAAGGCGAAGAAACAAGCAGCCTCAGCCCAGTAGGAATTTCTGTCCCGGGACCGCTGCGCTTCCCGGTAATTTTCCCTGATGCCGGGACGCGCCCGCTATTTAATCGTCGATGGACATAGCGTCATTTTTGCGTGGCAGGAGCTGCTTAAGCTTCATCATCGGCGAACGAGTCTTGCCCGTGAAGCGCTGATCAAGCGATTGCGGGACTACCAAGATTGGACCGGCGTGCGAGTGGTCGTCGTCTTTGATGGAAAAGGCTCGCGGGTCAGCGAGATGACCGATCCAAACGACGTGCAGGTATTTTATTCTCGCCGTGGGCAACCCGCGGATTCGGTCATCGAGCGACTGGCCAGCAAGTATGCAGAGCAGTTTAATCTTGTGGTGGCCACCGCGGATGGGTTGGTGAGGGAGACTGCGAACGCCAGCGGCGCAGAAACTATTTCACCTGACAGCTTACGGGAAATTTTGGCAGAAGGCCGTCCCGCGATTAGAAGGAAATAAGGCTTGGAATTACGCAGCACCGGCGAGGACCCGCTGTGGTCGAGGGCTTACCGGCTCCAGACGTGCCCGCAGTTGGCAGGTCGTGAGGACCCGGGCGAGAACGCAGTAAAGCTGTTCGATTGGGAGATTCTTGCTTACGTAACCATTGGCGCCAGCCCGGAGAGCAGCATGCATCTGGTCTTCATCATAGCCGACTCCGGTGAACACGATAATGGGCAGTTCGTGGTTCATTTCGCGGATGAAAGTGATGAGCGAAATGCCATCCACTTTAGGCATCTTAAGATCGACAATCACCACTTCGCAGTCGTGATGGGTCAGCCAATTCGCGGTCTGAAAGCCGTCGGTGAGGGCTTCGCAGGTGTGACCTTTCTGGCGGAGATAAGTGATAAGGAACCGGGCGATGGAGGGATCATCGTCGATGATTAAAAACTGGTGGGACTCTCTAGTAGGCTTCATGTCTATAATTTCCATAAACACTATAGCACTAACCTTGCCACTGCCCGGTTTGCTGCCGGAACTCCCGCTAAAACGGCACCGTTGCCGCCTGCCGAGGCCACCGCTTAGCCTCTTGCGGCACCTATAGACCGAGCTTTTTTTCGATCTCTTTCAAACGCTCGAAAAAATCTCCCAACCGGCGCACCCAGGCGATTTGTTGCTTCGCATCGGCCAGCGGAACCGTCGGTGTCGCCCACCAGATCCCGCCGTTAAGACTCTTCGAAACGCCGCTTTGGGCGCCGATCATTGTGCCGTCGCCAATCTCGATGTGGCCGATGATCCCGGCCTGACCGCCGATCATGACTCCCCGGCCTATCTGAACGCTCCCCGCCACACCGACTTGAGCAGCAATGACCGAGTTCTTCCCAATGACCACGTTGTGCGCGATCTGAACGAGGTTGTCGATCTTAACGCCCTCCTGAATCCAAGTTCGCCCAAAACGGGCGCGGTCGATTGTGGTGTTGGCACCGATCTCAACGTCGTCATCAATTTGGACAATGCCGATCTGCGGCACCTTCTTCTGTTGGCCTTGTTCGACTTCGAACCCAAAGCCATCCGCTCCGATCACCGCGCCGCTGTGAATGATCACTCGCGCGCCGATGCGGGTCCGCTCCCGGATCGTCACGCCCGGATAAATCAGGCAATCCGGTCCAACCGTGCTTTCATGACCGACATATGCTCCCGCACCGATGACCGTATTTTCCCCGACATGCGCACCGGCTTCAATGACCGCGTAAGGCTGGATGGAAACGCGATCTCCGACTTTGGCGGCAGGATCGATAATCGCCGTGGAATGAATACCGGGCGCAAACTTGATCGGCTTCGGCGCGAACTTGAGCACCACCTGTTCGAAGGCCTTCGTCGGATTCGCCACGCGAATTTGCGAAGGAACAATTTTTTCCTCAAAATCAGCCGGAACGAATGCCGCTGTTGCCCCGCTCTTGCGAAACGCCGCGAGATAACGCGGATTCCCGTAAAACGTGATTTCGCCAGTTGTGGCCTCAGCCAGCGAAGCGGCTCCGATTATTTTCTGAGCGGGATCGCCTACTAGTTCGCCGCCGGAAAATTTGGCGATCTCCTGGAGCGTAAAAGTCACTTGAATAGGTTTATCGCTCACAAAACAACTTTGTCATTCCGAGCGAAGCGGTGCCAGTCCGGCTCGGACAGCGTAGTCGAGGAATCCCGCAGCTGTCCGTTCAAGGTTCCATTACGGGATCCTTCGACTTCGCTCAGGATGACACCTTTCGGCGACATGCCAGACACTATTTCTTCACGCTGGCGCGGACAGCGTCGAGCTGGTTGGCCGAACCGAGCTTCTCGTTCTTGTGCGCGATGAAATTCGCGTACTCCTCGACAAAAATTTTCCCCGGCGGCCGGAAATCGAATTGCTCCGGATGATCCCGGAAAAATTCCCGATGGACACGCGTCCAGACGAGCCGGCCATCGGTATCGATGTTCACCTTGGTCACACCCAATTTCGCAGCAGGCAGATATTCCTCTTCGTTCACACCTCGAGCAGACGGATCAAGTTTCCCACCAGCAGCGTTGATGCGCTCAACTTCCGATTTCGGAACGCTCGACGATCCGTGCATAACGATCGGAGTGGGTTGCAGACCGGCTGCCTTCAACTTGTCGCGAATCCCTTCGATCACCTCAAAGTGCAGCGATTGCTGGCCTTTGAATTTGTAAGCGCCGTGACTTGTCCCGATCGCCGCAGCGAGCGAATCACATTTTGTTTGCTTGATGAACTCGACCGCTTCATCCGGGTTCGTCAGGCAGGCGTTTCCTTCATCGACGCTGATGTCTTCTTCCACTCCACCGAGCTGGCCCAGCTCGGCTTCTACGCTGACTCCTTTGGCGTGCGCTTTGTCGACTACGCGTTTGGTGATGGCGACGTTCTCCTCGAACGGCGCGTGGCTGGCATCAATCATGACCGAGCTGTAAAAGCCCGAAGCGATACAATCGTAACAAGCCTCCTCGTCGCCATGATCAAGATGCACGGCAAAGATCGCGTCGGGAAACATGACTTCAGCGGTGCGAATGATCGCCTCGAGCATCCGTTTGTCGGCATATTTTCGCGCGCCCTTGGAGAGCTGGATGATAAACGGCGCCTTGCTTTGGACATTGCCGCGGAACAACCCCAGGGTCTGTTCCATATTATTAATGTTATATGCCCCGACCGCGAATTTGCCGTAGGCGACTTTGTAGAGCTGAGCAGTGGTAACGA
>JBDTZF010000179.1:0-3648 GCA_040005265.1 Verrucomicrobiota bacterium | reverse complement strand
ATCGTGCCGAAGGTCGGGAGTGAGCCGTATTTGCGAAAACCTCCGCTGATTAACTGGCTCGTGGCGGCGTCGTTCAAAATTCTGGTTCAGCGTAACGAATGGACGGCGCGATTGCCCTCCGCGCTTTGCGTTCTGGCGGTCGCGCTCGGGTTTGTCACTGTCGCCCGCGCCAGCCTCGGCCAGGGAGGATCGACAATTGCCGGGCTCGTTTGGCTAACAAATTTCGGGATGATCGAAAAAGGCCGCTTAATCGAGATCGAAGCGCTTTATGTATCGCTTTTCGCGCTGGCGTTCATTTTCTGGCTGACGTGGTGGGAGCAAAAGCGATCGCCTTGGCTTACTTGGATTGTGCCTTGGGTTTTTCTGGGCCTCGGTTGGCTGGCCAAGGGGCCGCTCCACCTTTTCTTTTTCTACGCAATCGTGATCGCCGTCCTTTGGCGCGCCCGAGAGATCCGGGCAATCTGGAATGTTCCGCACTTGATTGGCCTTATATTTATGATGTCGATCTTCGCGGCCTGGGCGATTCCGTTTTGGCAGATGACCGGCGGCACGCATACGGCCCACGTCTGGTCGCGGCAATTCTCCGGCCGGCTTGCGCCGGAAGGCTTCAATGTTGCGAGCTGGGTAATGAACATTCCGCGCAGTCTCAATTATTTTTTGCCGTGGTTGATTTTCATTCTGCTTGCCGGCTGCGAAGATCATCGCGCCCGCCTTCAGCAACGGGCGCTGATGTGGGGAATCGCGATTCCTTTGGTCATTGTCGATCTTGTACCGGGATCGCTGCCGCGTTACACCATGCCGCTCATCGCGCCGTTCGCCTGGCTGATCGCATCCATTCTCACCACTGAAACTGTGACTTGGCCTCGTTGGCTGGGCGGGAAACCCTTTTCTTCGGAGGGTCGGCACCGCGTAACAATTGCCATCCCTCTCATCACCTGCGTCTGCATTGTCATTTACGCGGTGGCGATTGTTCCGCGTTTGCAAGCGCGCCAAAAAGTCAAAACGATTGCGGCGCAACTCGATGCTGCTGTCCCTGATTCGGAGCGGATTTTCGCGGTTGATCCCGATTATCAACCATTTCTATTCTACGTTCATCGCCCTTTGGTTTATGTGAGCCGTGTCGAAGACTTGCCCGCCGACGCACGCTATTTTCTGGTGCAACCGGAGAGCGAAACTGCCGCGGAAGCGGCCCGCCAGTGGGGACCGGCTTTTCCGCGTCGCATTCTTTCAATCAAAGATTACCGCGGGCATCGAATGCTCTTATTCGCGGTAGGCGCGCCGTAACGCGGCGTCTGCAGACACAGCAAGCATGCCGGCAATGACCAGAGCAAATGTTCCGGGCTCAGGAACGGCTACTGTCAATCCAACTAATTGGGGATTTCCGCCAATCGCACCGATCGAAGTGGCGGCGCCAGTTGTCAGGTCGACTGTGAAAAGCGTCGAAGCTCCAATGTTCGCGGAGAGATAGGCAATCCCCGAGGGCGAGATGTCGAACCCGACGTTGGAAGTAAGTGGAAATTGATGGGAACCGCCGATGATAAAACTTTGGCCGGTGTCCGGGCTGATCGGGGTCCCGCCGGGACTGCCGATGCGAACGAACTCATCGAAGTTAAAGGTGTAGCTGTAGAGCGTTGTAGAAGCGGCTCCAGCAAAATTATTCGAGTAGGCCAAAGCGACGCTGTCGGGCACACCGCTGGCAGGCTGGCCGGGCGCATACGAGAGTGTGGTATCGAACGCCGTGATTGTGCCTGTGACCGGGCTCACCCGATAATTCGAGCCATTACGTGTAATTACGCGGAGCCCGCCGCTAACCGGATCGAAGTCCATTCCCACCCGACCGGCGATTGATGTTGAAATCGTAAAAGGTGCAGCACCGACGAGACTCGCGACTCCCGTGTTCGGATTGATCGTGTAGAGATTTGATGCTCCGGTGAAACCGTTTACACCCAAACCGTAGAGCAACCCATTCGCCGGGTTAAAGTCGATATCCAGAAAAAACTGGCCAGAGGCTGCGCCAGAAACAGCTCCGATCGTGGTGACTGCCGACGGTGAGGTGCTGTCGAAACGAACCAGCGCACCCGGGGCGGTCAGTCCGTAAATTAATTCGGCGCGCACGCTGGGCGGGACGAAAAGGCCGACGCCGGCCAGGGTGAGGAGACAGAAGTATTTGTTCTTGAAGTGCACGCGACCCTGGCGAATTCCCCGAGCGCCGATGCAAGCAAAGAGGAGTCGGAATGTCAATGAAGAAGGGGGTTTGACACTGAACCGAAAAGGGAATAGTTAGCATACGAACGAATTATTATGTCGGAGCTTGATTATGAAGGGTTTGGACCGTTACTGCACGGCACGGCACGGGCCTGGCGATTAAAGTTGGACGAACGACTTAGGCCGATGGGTTTGAGCCAGGCAAAGTGGCGAACATTATTGCATTTATCGCTGGCGCCCGAGGCGCTTACCCAAGCTGAGATCGCGGCGCGGCTTGGGATTGAAGAGCCGTCCCTGGTTACTTTGCTGCATCGGCTTGAGGATGAGGGTTGGGTCGCGCGTCGCGAGGCTTCCCATGATCGCCGTTGCAAGACAGTCCATCTTGGCCGGCGCGCGCAACGCGTCATTGCCCAGATCAATTCAACCGCGGCGAACCTTCGACATGAATTGCTGGCGAATATTCCGGCGGCCGAATTGAAAACCTGCATGCGTGTTCTGGACGGGATTCGCGGCAAAGCAGAGAAGCGAGAAGAGGCGCTGGCGCGACCACGACCAGAGCCAAACGGTCACAACGGTAATGGGGGACGAATCGCAAGGACGGGATCGCGACGCCGAGCCGCAAAACGCGTATGAACACGTCGCGCAATATCAGCCGGTCGATTCCCTGGTGGGGCTACGTTCTGTTCGCGGTGCTGGCATTGTTCGCTCTGGTTCGAATCATCCAGCATCAGATGGGAGTGTCGACGGCGAGTCAGCCGCCGCCGCGTCCCGTCCAGGTGGCGAAGGTAACCACGAAGAATGTGCCGCTTTATCTCGATGAGATTGGTACTTGTGCCGCGTATGAGACTGTCCAGGTGCAGGCGCAAGTAAACGGCCAAATTATGGCCCGTCATTTTCAAGATGGCGCGGATGTCAAAAAGGGCGATCCCCTTTTCACAATTGACCCGCGCTCCTATCAAGCGGCTGCCGATCAAGCGCTAGGGCAATTGGCGCAGGCGAAGTCGCAACTCGTTCTCGACCAGATCACGTTGAATCGTCAGCAAGAGTTGCGCGCACGCGGCGTGAACTCGCCACAGGATCTCGATCTTGCGCAGGGGACCGTGAATAGCGATGCGGCCAAGGTGAAATCAGCGGAAGGATCGGTTTCCGCGGCGCAAGTGAACCTGGATTATTGCAACATTCGTTCGCCGATCAATGGCCGCGCCGGATTGCGCAACGTTGATGTTGGAAACATTGTGGCCATCAATGGGCCGGCGCTTCTTACCATTCAAGGCCTCGATCCCATTTACACCGACTTCACCGTGGCCGAGCCAGATTTGCCGCTGGTTCGCAAATATCTTGGTGGTCCGAACGTGAAAGTGGAAACGGCTTCGGAGAACGACAATGTTCCGCCCCGGACGGGCGATCTCTATTTCATCGACAACTCCGTGCAGCCGGGGATCG
>JBDTZF010000178.1:0-3661 GCA_040005265.1 Verrucomicrobiota bacterium | reverse complement strand
GACTTTGTCTCTGCACCGGTCGATCAACTCGACCCGGTGGTCAGTGAGAAATTCGTGCATCATAACCTTTATTACCTTTCTTGTGGAGGAGACCTTCTTCTCATGGCAGTTCGTCAGGCTTGGAGCCGGCGTTGCGCGGCGTCCATTACCTGGCCGTAGAGAGTCTTGATAGCGGTGTGCAGCTTCGGGAAGGCAACCGGTTTCACCAAGTGAGCAAGATATCCCGCCTCCTTCGTCTCCCGGATATCGTGCGGACTTCCATAACCACTGACGGCGATTCCCTCGAGGTGCGGCGCGGTGACTCTCATTTCTTGCAGCAGGTCCCGCCCGCTTCCATCGGGCAAGCCCAGGTCCGTGATCAACAAATCGAATGTGTTCCTCTTGTTGAGCGCAAAGGCGGTGCGCATGTCTTTCGCGGTCTCCACGGAGTATCCCTCCGATTCCAGGAGAGAGCCGACGCACAACCGTGCCTCTTCATTGTCTTCCACCAGAAGAATCCGCAAGGCGGTGGCCGAGTTCGGATTTTCGTAGGCGATTTCCAGTCGTTTGCCAAAGAGCGAGTCGTCCACTTTGAAACGGGCGGTAAATTTCGCACCTCGATTCAGTCCCAGGCTGGCCGCTTCCAAGCTGCCGTCATGCGCTTCGATTAGACTGCGGGCGATTGCCAGGCCGAGGCCGAGACCTCCGAAGCGAGGATGAATGGATGAATCCCCCTGCTCAAACGGCGAAAAAATCCGCGGAAGAGCGGGCTTGGCAATTCCAATGCCGGTATCGGTGACGTCGATAAGCAATTGCCAATCGGCCTCGTTGCGAGTCGCTACTGCAACGAACCCGCCTTCCGGCGTAAACTTGAGCGCATTCGAAACCAGATTCGTAATAATCTGCTCGAGCTTTAGAGCGTCGGCCCGGATATAAGGACGCTGCGCTTGCAGATCGAGATGGAGCTCGATTCCCTTCGTTTTGCGCTGGCTCTCCAGATTCTTGACGGCGAAATCGATAATCTCGTGCACGTTGACTGCCTCAAGATTTAAATGCAGGGCCCCCTTGGCGATATGGTTTAGATCGAGCAAGTCGTTGATAAGACGAACCAGGTTCTGCGCATTGCGCCGGATCAGAGTGACGGCGGATCTGTTCACGTGAGGAGCACCCTTTTCGGGGTCCTCAGCGTCCATAAGTCCATTCTCCATCTCGATGAGATCGACCATCGATGAGATGGCAGTCAGGGGAGTACGCAACTCGTGGGACAGAACCGAGATCACTTCATCTTTCGCCTGACCGGCTAGCTCGAGCGTAGTGAGATGCTTCTGGGTTGCCGTCTGCGCCTCTGCTCGATCGGTAATGTCGCGGATGTTGCATTGAATTACTTTCTTGGAGTCGACAAAGTACACATTGCTGACGAACTCCACATGGATCTGCTTTCCGCTTTTGGTGCGCAGCGGAAGGTTTTCGTAACGGATGTACTCGTTTTCCTGCAAGTTTTCGAAGGCGGCCTGGTTTGCGGTAATGTCCCGGAACTGGCCAATCTCCCAGAGCTGCAGACCAACAAGGCTTTCAAAGGAGTAATCGAGAAGATCGAGAAGAAACGGATTTACGTCCGTGATCCTTCCGCTCTCGCCATCGAGAATTAGAATTCCGTCCTGCGCCGTTTCGAACAGCCGCCGGTAACGCAGCTCGGATGCCTCGAGAGAAAGATGCTGAGAATTTCCGCGGCCGCTCGCCGGCATTGCTTTAGAAGTGGGAAGAAGGGCTTTTCTCTTCACGCGTTCAGACTGGCCTTCATCGAAATGTTGGCATTGAGCAGACGGGCGATCGGGCAGTTTTTCGCCTCCATCGCGGCGATCATGAAATTGGCCTGCGACACGTCGGGAACATTGGCCCGCACATCGAGTTGGATTTGGGTTATGGTCCAGCCTGCTTCCATATCCTCCAGTAGCGCCGTCGCTGTTGTTTCGATCGAAACCGGATGAAAGCCGGAAATACCGAGCTCGTTGGAAAGGGCCATTGAGAAGCAACCGCCCAGAGACGCCGCGAGCAGCTCGTCCGGGTTAGTCCCAGGTGCTTCTGCGCCGTTCCGAAAGGAATAAGCCGCCTGGGAAAGAGCGCCGCTCTCAGTGCTTAGCGTCCCGTTGCCGGTGCGGAGAGTTCCCTTCCAAATGGCGGAAGCCTTGCGATTCATCGTATTATGGAAATTAGCTGGTAAGTTAAAATAACTAACGAGTTCCCTGTTACGGTCGAAGCGAAAACCCGGCTAATACTCTTTTCCTCTGGGAATCATAGCTCACTGCTATGACGCGATGCCTGCTTAATAGGACTAACCAACATTTCCTTGACCTTCTTCCGAAGGGACTTATCATCGATCCGTCCCCGTCAGGGGAGTACACCCTCCGCTGTGGGGTCGCACCTATGGAGCTGCGCCATTTGCGCTATTTCGTCGCCGTGGCCGAAGCCCTCAGTTTTACTAAGGGCGCGGAAAAGCTACACCTTGCTCAACCCTCCCTGACCCGCCAGATCAAGGATCTCGAGGATGAAATTCATGTGCGGCTTATAGACCGCACGAAGCAGCAAGTCAGCCTCACTTCCGAAGGCCGGTTGTTCCTGGTCGATGCCAGGCGCGTGATTGAACTGAGCGAAGAGATCGTCCGCAGCGTTCAACGCGTGAGTCACGATGAGCCGACGCCGCTCAATATCGGTTATGTGGCAAACCTGTTTTACGACCTGCTGCCGGTTACGCTTGCCTCTTTTCAACGGTCATTTCCACGGGTCTCGATCAACCTTTTCGATATGACCTGCGGCGACCAATTTCGCGCTCTCGAAGCGAGCAAGATTGATCTGGCCTTTGTCGGTATGCACGAATCGGTCGTTGAGCACGGGTTTGAATTCCGGTCGATCGCCTCTTACGAGACCTATGTCGCCCTCGCCAGAAATAACCGGCTGGCCAAGGAGTCCGTCATCAAGCTCAAGGATCTCAGATCGATGTTTTTTATCGGCATGTCCGAACAAAGCTATCCCGGATACCGCACCTGGCTCACTCAGACGTGTCAGAATGTCGGGTTCAGCCCGCGCATTCTCCAGGATGCCGAGATCGAACGAACACTCATTCAAGCGGTGTCAGCCGGTTTGGGTGTGGCGCTTCTGCCGGACCAGGCGAGGAAGCTCCCGCACGAAAACGTCGTTTTCCGCGCCTTAAATCCAACTGTCTACACCGAATCTTGCATCGCCTGGAAAACCAATAATCCCTCCCTAATCCTGAAGGCTTACATCGACGTCGTGTGCGATCGCGGCACCCGGATGCGTTAGTCTTTTCCTCAGGACTAAATGGGTTCCTGGATCGCAGAATTCTGCGGAACCCGCCGGGGCATTGCGCTTATGCGTAATAACCGCGCTGACACGCGACGCGGCGGGCTTTGAGCGAGAGGCTAGCAGCAGCTCAGTTCCGAAATTGTAGGTATTTGCCGCAGCGAACCACGGCATGGGCGCGGCTTCTACAGGAGCGTGCTGAACCTTAAAGTAATCGTCCTCGGTAGCGTCTGGTTTGTTGCGGTGGGCTCCGGTGCATTTGCATTGCTGCGGTATCAGCAAACACCGGGTGCCGCGACGGCCGCGCCCGCCCGGTGGCCCGGCGAGAGCCATCTGGCCCTCAGTGCCACCCTGCCGACTCTGG
>JBDTZF010000177.1:0-3685 GCA_040005265.1 Verrucomicrobiota bacterium | reverse complement strand
GACCCGACACGAAAAACCGCGACGCGGTCCAATCCCGCCCGGCGGTTTCAAATAACGGATTTAATTAACAACCAACAAGAGAAAGAACCGAAAACATGCCAGCAAAGAAATCCAAAAAGGCACAGATGAAAGTTCGCGACCTGAAGACGAAGAAAAATCCCAAGGGCGGCGGACATCACGGCAGCCCCCATCCTCACGGCGGCCCGAATCCGATACAGTAATTAAGCGAAAGCTAACGCGGCGTGTGGTTCAATCCATGCGCCGCGTTTCGCATTTAGATTAACGAGCGCGCCAGTAAGGCGGGCTTTTTTATAGCTCGGCGCGCGCGCTCATCACGGACAGATCGGCCCGTAGAGAATCGACTCTGTTTCGTCCCGCTAACCGCTCTCCTGGTGCGCCCGTGGCTCGAAGGAGCCTCCGCGGCTAATGCGTCCAGGATTTCCAGCGTTTGCGGATCGGCTTGGTATAATCGTCCACGTCGATCTTTCGCAACCGGTCAACGCCACCACGGACGGCGTCGGCGGAATCGTCATATCTTTCCCTCACCGATTTCAAGAACGGCCATAGCATCGGCAGCAAACTCCAGCTGAAACTGCCGACCGGCGTTTTCACTTCTTTCCGCTCGTCGGAATTCGAGGCGTAGCGAATCACGAAACCGATAGCCACTCCAAGGGCGAGCGCGCCGACAATTGTGGGTACGGGGTTTTCGCGCAGGAAAAATTCGGTCCGGTTACGGGCAGCACCCGCTTTGGCCCGGGTTTGTTTCCACTTATCGCCGGCCGCGATTGATACCTTCCGGCTCGCGCCCCGCAGCCGTCCTCCGGCAGATCCTCCATCCCTGGATTGTCTCATCGGCGCGGCCATGGGTTCGTCCTCAACAAAATCGTCATTATCTGGAAAGCTCATATTATTACTTCGTAACTCGGCGTGAGATTGCGTTTCAAAAACGCCCAAGGCCTTTCTATTATCTGAACAATAGGGCCCAATAGCGAAAGGAACAACCCATCGCCTCCCATGGAGGGACGACCTGAGCTTGCCCGCCGCGGCGGGTGTCGTCCCCGTTTCACCGTTAAATTGCCGGCGCTTCCTCTACGGCGCCAGTCGATCGATCTGCCATCCGCCATCCGACGTTCGCATATAACGAAAGCGATCGTGCAAACGATTTGGACGGCCCTGCCAGAACTCGACCAGGTCCGGCGTAACTCGGTACCCGCCCCAATGCGGCGGCAAAGGAATGGCTTGATCGCCGAAGCGCTCAATCATTTCCGCTAACCGCGCATCCAGGACGCGGCGGCCATCCACCACTTCACTCTGGCGCGAGGCCCATGCGCCCAGCTGACTTCCCACCGGACGCGAATGAAAATAATGCTCCGATTCTTCACGCGACACTTTTTCGACCCCGCCGGTGATGCGAATTTGGCGATCCAACTCGATCCAGTAGAACCCCAGCGCGGCGCGCGGGTTTGCGGCAAGTTCCCGGCCCTTTTCGCTCTCGTAGTTGGTGAAAAAGACGAAACCATCCTGATCGAATCCTTTTAGAAGAACGATGCGGACCGACGGTTTCGCGTCGGTGCCGGCCGTGGCCAGGCTCATGGCATTCACATCGCGAATGCCGGCCTCGATCGCCGCCGTAAACCAATTTCCGAATTGTTTGATCGGGTTAGGATCGAGATCGCGCCGGCGCAGGCCCTGGGCGGCGTGATCGTAACGGGGATCGTGCGGTGTTTCCATTAATCGGTCCTAGCGCACGATATTTCCGATTAGGGCGATTGTCGAAGAGTTCAACGCCGGGCAGGAGCGCTTGACCTCTGGAGGGACGACCTCTGTGTCGTCCGTATTCCCCTCCGGCACCGGAGGACACGACGGAGCGTGTCCCTCCATTTTGATCCGCTGAGAGAGCGGACGCTACAGCCGGGCAGGTTCGGTCCCTGTCCAATGGACGGGCGCGACGAAAGGACTAGGTTAACTCCATGAAATCATACCGAGGTTGGTTAATCGCTTCACTCTGCTTAACGAGCATCACCGCTCTGGCCCAAGGCAAGGATGAAAAACCACCCGCGCCGGCCAGTGCCATTGCCATGCTGTATTCTACCGGGGACAATAAAGTCGCGGGAACGGTGACATTCACCGAAGAAGCCGATGGTGTTAAGGTTCATGCCGAGATCACCGGCCTGACCCCGGGCAAACATGGATTTCATGTTCACGAGTTTGGCGATTGCAGCGCGGCCGATTTAACTTCAGCCGGCGCACATTTCAATCCGACCAACAGCCCTCACGCCGGGCCTGATGCCAGCGAGCGCCACGAAGGGGACATGGGCAACATCGAAGCGGACGCATCAGGCAAAGTGACGTTGGATTATCTCGATCATCATATCTCGATCACATCGACCAAGGACAAGGAATCTGTCCTTGGCCGGTCCGTCATCATTCATGCCAAGGCCGACGACCTTAAAACCCAGCCAGCCGGCGACGCCGGCGCGCGCATCGCCTGCGGCGTAATCGGGATCGCGAAAAGCAAGTAACCAGCCGCAATAGATCGGTGGTTTGAACCGAATCAGGCGAAAATGTTTCGTGTTATATTACGAATGTTCGTCTACACCTCGTTAGGTCTATGACGCTCCCTTCCGTAGCTAAAACCTCTTCACTTCGAGCGACGCGCGCTCTCGTCCGCCATCGCTCATCTTGTTCTCGTTAGGCCTGACCGATGAGGCGTTTTCTCATCAGTATTCTTGTGACAGTGGCGGTGCTTGCGGCGATCGTTGGGTTGGCGATTGCCTTGGGCGGACCAAGCGAGCTCGGGCCTATGCCGAGTGTCAATAATCCATTCCAAGACGTCGACTTTTCCGACCTTCCAAACGTCCGCTTTTGCACGGCCCGGGATGGCGGGAAGCTCGCCTACCGGTTTTATCCGGCTGTAGGCGGCGCCCCCAAGGGCAGCGTGGTGCTGGTGCACGGCTCTTCGGCGAGTAGCAGCAGCATGCATGTCATGGCCAAAGGGTTCGCGGCGGCGGATTGCGACGTCTTCGCCCTGGACGTTCGCGGGCATGGCAAATCCGGGACCAAGGGTCAAATCGCTTATGTAGGGCAATTGGACAATGACATGGAAGACTTCGTCCACTCGATCAAGCTGGCTCAGCCTTCCACGTTGATTGGGTTCTCGTCTGGCGGAGGTTTCGGGCTGCGATTCGCCGGCTCTTCCAAGCAGAAGCTATTCTCCAATTACCTTTTGCTCTCGCCCTTCATCAGCCCGGGTGCGGCGACCGCACGGCCGGATAGCGGTGGCTGGGTCAGCGTAGGACTTCCCCGCATTATCGCCCTCTCCGTGCTCAGTAGAATCGGGGTGCACGCCTTCGAGGGCCTGCCGGTGATTCGGTTTGCACTCACAAAGGAGAACGCAAAATTCCTTACCCCGGAGTATTCGTTCGCCCTCGCCCTAAACTTTGGAGCGGAGCGAGACTATCAGGCAAACATCCGAGCTGTTCGGCAACCGCTCCGTGTCCTCGTAGGCCAGAACGATGAAGTGTCCTTTGCCGACAAGTTCGCGGGCGTCTTCAAGGAAGCAGGGAAAGATATTCCCGTCACGATTCTTCCCGGCGTCGACCACATCTCACTGACACTTAATCCAGTCGCCATCCAAGCTGCAGTCAACGCGGTGGAAGATATGGACCACGAGCGGCCTAACCAG
>JBDTZF010000176.1:0-3702 GCA_040005265.1 Verrucomicrobiota bacterium | reverse complement strand
TGCGCCGAGCCGACATCAAAGGCCAGTTGGAGATCAGCCAGAAAGAACTCTCCAAACAACGCCGCTCAATCGAAAAGCAGCTCAAGAGAAAAGGGGCGCCCGTTTCCGAACCTTCCACTTCCTTTATTTCTCCAGAGGAACTGGCCAATCGGCCAAAGCCGAAGGTTGTCGACACCACCGCATTGCCGATCGATGGAATGTCGGCGCGAAAGAAACCTTCGCTGGCCGAGCTTCGTGGCGGCACCAAGAAAACGACAACCGCGGACCTAACGAGTCGCACCTGGGATGCAAAATCCTACGTACTGCCCGGATTCGACCTGCTCGATGCTCATGATCCGGAGGGCCGCGGCAGCACCGATCCCGCCGAGCTGGAACGAGTCCAACAAACCTTGATCGATACGCTCGGGCAATTCGGCATCGCGGTTGCGGCCGGCGATATCACCAAAGGCCCAACCATCACGCGTTACGAAGTCTACCCGGCCAAGGGAGTACGGGTGGACAAAATCGTTAGTCTGGAACGCGATCTGGCGCGCGCTACCCGGGCCGAGCGGATCAACATTCTAGCGCCGATCCCGGGCAAAGACACCGTAGGCATCGAGCTGGCCAACACTCGCAAGGTGAAGGTCACGTTGCGCGAGCTTCTGCAGTCGACCGATTGGGAGGAAGCGAAAACGAACGCGCGCATCCCGCTGGCTCTGGGCAAAGACGTTTACGGCAAGACCATTATTGCCGACCTCGCGCAAATGCCACATTTGCTCGTGGCGGGGACGACCGGCAGCGGCAAGAGCGTTTGCATCAACGCGCTCATATCGAGCATGCTTTTTCGATTCACGCCGGACGAGCTCCAGCTTCTCATGATCGATCCCAAGGTGGTCGAGCTCCAGGTTTATGGAAACCTGCCGCATCTTCGTTACCCGGTCATTACCGAGCCAAAGAAGGTGCTGCTGGTTTTGCGCAGCCTCATCGATGAAATGGAAAAACGTTACAAGATTTTCGCCCGGGTCGGCGTTCGCAACATCATCAGCTTCAACGCGCGCCCGAAGAAAAAAACGCAGAAGGAACTCGACGCTGAGGCCATGGAGGCTGGCATCATACCAGACAGCGTGTACCGATCCCCTGAAACAGCGGAGACTGCAGCCAAAGTGCCGCGGGATAACGAGGTCATCATCCCCGAGAAGATGCCGTATATCGTGGTGATCATCGACGAACTGGCGGACCTGATGCAGACGGCGCCGGCGGATGTCGAGAGCGCGATCGCGCGAATCACCCAGATGGCGCGGGCCGCTGGGATTCATATTATTGTCGCGACTCAAACGCCACGGGCGGATGTAATCACTGGTGTTATCAAGGCAAATATCCCGAGCCGGATTGCATTCCAGGTCGCAAGCAAGATCGACAGTCGCGTGATCCTGGACGAAAACGGAGCTGATCGCTTGTTAGGTCAGGGCGACATGTTGTATCTGCCGCCGAGCACATCGCGCCTGATTCGTGCCCAGGGCGTGCTCGTGACCGATCAGGAAATTCAGCGCCTGGTCGAATTCGTTACCGCACAGAGCCCGCCCGTTTTTGATTCCGCCATGCATGAAAAACTCGAAGCGGCGGGCAACGAGACCGACGACGTGACGGACGAGGATGAGGAACTGGTGGAGAAGTGCATCGAGATCATTCGCCAGGAAAAACGGGCCTCCACTTCCCTGCTCCAGCGCCGGTTGCGGCTGGGTTATACGCGGGCTGCGCGGATCGTTGATATTCTTGAACAGCGCGGTATTTTAGGGCCCGGCGAAGGTGCGAAGCCCCGCGAGATTCTTGTCGATCTCGATCTTGACGCAGCTGTTTAGCCGGCACGCCATGACAATCGAAGGTCTCGGTAAAAAATTCCAGGAAGCGAGGCTAGCCAGAAAGCTAACCCTCGATGAAGCCGCCCGCATGACGAAGATCCGCCCGTCGCGTCTGGCTGAGATCGAAACCGACGATTTTTCGCAATTCCCGAGTCTGGCTTATGCGAAAGGGTTTCTGCTGATTTACGGAAAATTTTTAGATGTCGATGTAACGCCGTATCTCGAAGCGTTCGAAGGTTCGGAGAACGTCACCGTGGATGGATATTCTTATTTGCAGGAAGCTCCCGCGCCCAAGCCGTCGCGCACGCAGGTGGTTCGAACACCGAAAAGAAGACAGGCATCGGTCTGGCCGTTGGTAGTGGCCGTTTTTGTTCTGGTGGTGGGGTTCTCGGCAATGAAGCTGGCCTTGAATCTCAAACGGCTGTCGGCCAGCAACGAGAGAACAATGATTGGCATCCCTCAGCCTTCTTCGCCGTCGCCGTCTGTCTCGGTCGCACCCAGTCCGCCAGTTGTTGCCGCCGTTCCATCGCAGCCGACCGCAACGAAATCCAGGAAACGCGAATCAACCCCCGCCGCAATCATGGCAGCAGCGTCTCCCGTTGTTGCGCCTCCCAAAGTGCCCGAGCCGGAAGTTCGTCGAGCCCAGCCTATAGCTCGCGGCGAACTCGCAAAAGGAAACGTCGCGGAAAGTCCGGCACCGGCTGGAGAAGCGGCTGGCGAGACTCGATGGGACATTAAGCCCCTAAAGAAGACTTATATTAAGGTAGTGGTCGATCACGGGACCGGCGCGCCGCCGGTGGAACGTTGGATTTCACCATCGGATGGTCCCATGGAATTTAAAGGTCAGCATATCGCGGTGCGGGTCCTGGATCGGGAAGCGATCCAAGTGAGGAAAAACGGCAAGCCGCTGGCTGAAGCGGACAGCGACGTCACTATCCAGTAGCGCGTTATGAATTCGTCCGATGTAGCGGCGGCCGTGTCGGCCGCAATTCCAGACACCGTGGAAAACAAAGAGCGGGCGACACGCCCACCCCTACAGCGCACAAAGGTGGGAATGATTAGTCTCGGCTGCGCCAAGAACCTCGTCGATGCCGAGATCATGCTGGGGAGTGTGTTGCAGCGCGGGATGGAGATCACATCAAATGCCGACGAAGCGGATGTGCTCGTGGTAAACACCTGCGCGTTCATCGATTCGGCGAAGGAAGAATCGATCGAAGCCATTCTGGAAGCGCATCAACAACGCGGTCTGAATAAGCGTGCCAATCAAAAGTTGATCGTGAGCGGCTGCATGTCGCAGCGTTTTTCAAGCGAACTAAAAGAAGCGATTCCGGAAGTGGATGCGTTTATCGGGTTGGATCAGGTGAGCCAGCTCGGAGAAATCATCGAGAAAACTTTAGGGAAACGAATCCCGAATGCAGACGACGATGTCGATCTTAACTTCGTTACCGCGCGGCCGAATTACATTCCCAATTACGACACGCCGCGGTTTCGGCTTACCCCGTCGCACTCCGCCTATTTGAAAATCGCCGAGGGCTGCAATCATCCGTGCAGTTTCTGCGTGATTCCGCAAATGCGCGGACGCCATCGCAGCCGGCAACCCAGCTCCGTGCTGGCGGAAATGCGCGGCCTGGTCAGCGAAGGCGTGCGGGAGATTAATTTGATCAGTCAGGATACGACTTATTACGGAATGGATTTGTGGGCGGAAAAAGCGGGGCCGCGGCAGCCGGTCGATTCAGCCCGCGGCCCGACGCTCACCGCATTGTTGCGCGAGATTCAAGAGATCGACGGAGAATTCTGGGTGCGCCTTCTTTACACGCATCCGGCGCATTGGAGCGACGAATTGATCGAAACGATCGCGCAATGC
>JBDTZF010000175.1:0-3709 GCA_040005265.1 Verrucomicrobiota bacterium | reverse complement strand
TCCGAGTCGCGCTCGTTCATCTGGCAGCCGTAGGTTTTGATGAAGAATTTCGGCATGGATGGGCGAAAATAATACACGCGCGGGGCGAGTTCGCCATTATCCACTTTTCAACCTGTCTACCTTTCCGCTTTAATTGCCGGAGAAATGAAGGAAGCGGCCCCAGCGATCGGGATAATCGGCGGCAGCGGGCTGTACCAGGTGGAGGAGCTGCACGATGTCGCCGAGCATGAAATTGATACTCCGTTCGGGTCGCCGTCCGACACGCTCATTGGGGGGAAAATGGGTGATCGTCAGGTTTATTTTTTGCCGAGACACGCGCGTGGTCATCGGATTCTGCCCCATGAATTGAATCATCGAGCGAATATTTTCGCGCTACGGTCGCTCAATGTCCGGTGGATTATTGCGGTGACAGCCGTCGGAAGTCTGCAAGAGAAGTATGCGCCCAGGGATGTCCTGCTCCCATCGCAGTTTTACGACCAGACCAGCTCGCGCGCGAATCATACATTCTTTGGCGATGGCATCGCCGCGCACGTTTCGTTCGCCGAGCCGATCAGTACCGGATTGCGAAATTTGCTAGCCGAGTCGGCAAGAAAAGTTGGCGTCACTGTCCACAACGGCGGCACCTACGTGAACATGGATGGACCGGCGTTTTCGACCCGCGCCGAATCGGAGCTAAACCGTCGACACGGCTTCGATGTCATCGGCATGACCAATCTTCCTGAGGCGAAGCTGGCCCGCGAAGCCGAGGTCGCACTGGCGACGATGGCGATGATTACCGATTACGATTGCTGGAAAGTCGAGGAAGAGCCGGTCTCTGCGAACGCGGTAATTGGCCACTTGATGGCCAATGCCGAGACGGCAAAAAAGATGCTTGTCGATATCATCCCGCAAATCCCCACCGAGCCGAACTGGCCGGAACATTCGGCCCTCGATTCGGCGCTTGTCACCGACCGAAAGCTCTGGCCGGAGAGCACCCTAAAGAAGCTAAAACCGATTTTGGGGCGATTTCTGTAACGGCCTTCTGCGACCATCAGAAAAGTGCTTCAGAGAGGGAAATCCAGGGTGCGACGGTCACGGACCACCGCCACAGCGGGAGTCCCCGGGAACGCCCCGCAGGCCGAGTAGACGAGGCGGATTGATTTTTCCAAGGGGCGTTAAAAAAGTGCTTGCCTTGCCAAAGCATATTATGGTAATTATAAACCCACGCTAGTTAACCGTTTTGCACACAAACACACTCGGAGCCTGATAAATGAAAATCCAAATCGCTGCCTGCCTACTCGGTCTCGCCCTGCTTCCCGCTTGTTCGACCACTCAAACGGCTGATCGCCAAACGCTCGAGCAACGTTTGACGAATAAATACGCCGGTGTGAACAACACCGCTGGCACCGAGCCCGCTCCGCCGGCTGAAGGCCCCGACGATGTCCCGGCCGAAGCGCCAGCCGACCCGATTCGCAATCCGAAGCTGGTTCCGACACCGTTGCTTCGTCTCTCTGCGGCTTCCTCCACGCCGTAACAGGCGCGGGGTGAGTTGAGTCAGGCGGCGATTGAGGTCAGTCACCGCTGCTTAAAGTCGTTCGGCGCAACGATCGCGAATAGCGCGTTCTGCGAGGGCTACATCCAGAGACCCCAGGAAAGCAGTGCCGAGGCATCGCGCCAGACCCCCGCCTTGCTGTCGCCCAGGACAACCACAATCACGTCTCGGCCGGGGCGCGACCCGCTCGCAATCAGACAATGCCCGGCGGCCTCGGTGTACCCGGTCTTCATGCCGTTGCAATAGGGAGAGCGGGTGAGGACCTTATTCGTATTTTGCAACTCCCGGGTGCGTCCGTTGGCAAAACGAAAAACAATCTGCGGCAGGCAGACGATCGATCGGATCGTCGGATTGGCATAGGCGGCGCGAGCGATCAGGGAAAGGTCGCGCGCGGTGGAATATTGGTTGGGGACAGGGAGTCCGTTGGGATTTACAAAATGCGAATGAGTCGCTCCGAGCTCGCGCGCCTTTTGATTCATTACTTCCGCGAATGCCTCGACGCTGCCGGCATAATCCCGGGCCAGGCAACGCGCCACGTCGTTTGGACTTTTGACGAGAAGCGCGCGAAGCAGATCCAGCCGTTGATAAACGTCTCCCGGCCGAATGTTTAACTTAACCGGCTCGGCCATCGTATCGATTGTTTCAACCCGGACCTGCCGATCGAGAAGACCACGCTCGGCAACGATCAGCGCGGTCAGCAGCTTCTGTGTGCTCGCCGCTGCGCGCGCAGCGTCGGCATTTTTTTCGTACAAAACCTGTCCGTTGTGAGCATCGACAACCATGATCGCTGCTGCACCGGTTGACGGCACATTCCGAGACGCGGGCGGACCCGTCACCACATCCACGTCTTCGGATGGCTTCGGCGCCCTTCGCTTTGCGCGCCTCGCCGGCCTTTCCTTCTTCGACTCAGCGGGCGTCGATTGAGGCGCCAAAATTTTTGCGGGGCTGTCTTTCGAAAGAGGCTCCGGAACGCCCGTCGGCCGCACGGAGTCCTGCCCGCCGGCCTGGATCGCCAGACCGAATATCAATGCCACTCTGCAGAAGCGAAGGATTGTGTGGCGAATCGGGTTCATCGGGTGCAAGGAGTAGAAACAAATTCTCCCGGTAAGCAAGCGAATGGCGGAAGAGTGCGACGATTATTTCCTGGCCGGCTCAATCAGCTCAATCTCGTAACCTTCGGGAGCGTCGATGAAGGCGATCCGGCCACTGCTGCTTTTGTGCGGCCCATCGGAGAGGGGATAACCTTTCGCGGCGGATTGTTTCGCGAACTCGTCCAGGTCGTCTACTTCAAACGCGAGATGAGTCAGGTCCGGGCCGACAACAATGGGACCGCTTTCGTCGAATTTGCAGAGCTCTATTTCTTCTTCGCTTTCGGGAGCTTTCAAAAAAACAAGCTGCGAACCGCGGCCGGAGGTGATCCGGCGAATTTCCTTCAGTCCGAGGACGTCTCTATAAAAAGAGACGGTCTTTTCCAAATCCTTCACGCGATACCGGGTGTGTAAGAGTTTTGTCACCATGATCAATCTTATTGCCCCCGTTCGCGATTAAATTCAAACTCACCGAAGATTCCTGGGATGAAACTAGTCATTGCCGCCACCGGCGCCAGCGGAACGCTTTACTTGCAACGTTTGCTCGAGCAAATCGATTGCGCGGCGCATGAGGTCCATCTCATCATGAGCGGCCACGCCAAACAGGTAGCAAAAGAGGAGATGGATCGCTTTGAGATTCCAGCGGGTGTCCTTCAACACTCCGAGAACGATTTGAACGTGCCGTTTGTAAGCGGCTCAGCCCGCTTCGACGCAATGGTGATTGTCCCCTGCTCGATGGCGACGCTCGGCCGCGTAGCCTCCGGTTCGAGCGACAGCGCGTTACTGCGCGCTGCCGACGTCTTCCTGAAAGAACGCCGGAAATTGATTGTCGTGCCGCGGGAGACACCATGGAGTTTGATTCACGCACGCAACATCGTCACGTTACTCGAAGCTGGCGCGATTGTTCTGCCTGCCATTCCTTCTTTTTACAGCCGGCCGAAATCGGTTCTCGATGTGGTTGATACGGTCGTTTGGCGCATCCTGGATCAAATCGGCCTGCCCAACCCCAAAGCATTTCGGTGGACAGAGAAAGCCGAGTGATATCACGGAAGGCGAAACTCATCGCCGCGGCAGGCGCGTGGATTGTTCG
>JBDTZF010000077.1:0-12561 GCA_040005265.1 Verrucomicrobiota bacterium | reverse complement strand
GGGAAGATGCAATATCTGTGGGACGAAAACGGCCGCAGATACCTCGACGCTCTGGGCGGCATCGTGACGGTAAGCGTTGGGCATTGTCATCCCCATGTTGTCGCCGCGGCGCACAATCAGAATGAAACACTGCAACATTCCACCACAATATATTTGCATCCTAATGTCGCGCAGTACGCGGAAGCGCTCGCCTCGAAGATGCCAGGCGATCTGAAGGTCTGCTACTTCGTTAACTCCGGCTCCGAGGCAAACGATCTTGCGCTGTTAATGGCCCGCGCTTACACCGGCAACTACGACGTGATCGCTTTGCGGAACGCCTATCACGGCGGTAACGCCGCGACGATGGGACTGACCGCGCATCGCACATGGAAGTTTAATGTGCCGCACAGTTTCGGGGTTCATCATGCGATTACAGCTGATCCCTATCGTGGCACATGGGGACGCGATGTGGCTGACGCTGGAAAAAAATATGCCGATGACGTGAAGAACGTTCTGGATTTCGCTACGTCAGGCCAGATCGCCGCATTTATCGCTGAATCAATCCAAGGCGTGGGCGGTTGCGTCGTGTTTCCGGATGATTATCTCAAACACGTTTACGCGCATGTGCGCGGAGCCGGTGGATTATGTATTGCCGACGAAGTGCAAGCCGGATTCGGCCGCACCGGGACGCATTACTGGGGATTCGAAACGCAAGGCGTTGTTCCAGATATCGTAACGATGGCAAAAGGAATCGGCAACGGGTGCCCGTTAGGCGCGGTCGTCACTACGCCGAAGATCGCGGCGGCGCTTGCGCAACGCATTCACTTCAACACGTTCGGAGGAAATCCGGTTGTCTGCGCGCAGGGGAAAGCGGTGCTTGAAGTGATCGACCGCGAAAAGCTTCAGCAAAATGCGCACAAGATCGGCAGTCGCATCCTCGTTGGGCTGACTCAACTGAAAGAGAAGCACAAGGTCATCGGCGACGTTCGCGGCAAAGGTCTAATGCTCGGCATCGAGCTGGTGAAGGATCGACAATCGAAGGAGCCGGGTAAGGAAGAATGCGCGGAGGTTTTGGAGACATGCAGGGAAATGGGGTTACTCCTCGGCAAGGGTGGGCTCTGGGGACAAACCATCAGGTTCTCCCCGCCGATGTGCATAACCGAACAGGATGCAGATTTTCTCCTCGAAGTTCTGGATCGCGCCTTGAGCGATCTGTAGCACAGGCATCTTGCCTGTGGGGTAACCGCGCGTCTCGCCTGGTAGAACAGACGGCAGGCGAGATGCCCGCCGAACCCATAGGCTGGAAGCCTGTGCTACGCGGTTACCCGCAAATGATCGCCCTTCCGCCCGCGCTGCACCTTGAGAATCTCGGCAATGACGCTCACGGCAATTTCCGCCGGTGAATCGGCGCCGATGTCGAGGCCGACAGGCGCGTAAACATCCTTGAGACGCTCGGCGGGCACGGCTTGTTTCAATGCGTCGAACACCCGATGCACTTTGCGGCGGCTGCCGATCATTCCGATGTAACCCGCGCCGGTCTTTTTCAGCGCGGCCGCCAGCGCGTTGCGGTCGAGCTCGTGATTCCGACTCACGAGGACGAGCGCTTCGTCATTATGCCATTCGCGCCTGGAAATGAATGCCGCGGTTTCCTCGACTACGCGATTGATCGGGCGCGGAAAATTTTCGAGCAACTCAGCGCGATCTTCCACCACCGTCACGTGCATTCCACACTCTGCGGCGAGCTTTGCAATAGCCAGCGAACAATGCCCGGCTCCGACGAGATAAAGCGCCGTGTTCAAGTTCTGCGGCTCGATTAATACCGTGACCTCGCCACCGCAAATCGCGCCGAACGAATCCGGTCTGTCCTCGCGCAGCGGATAGCTCTTCAGCAACAGTTCTTTTGTCGCGATACTCTTGAGGCAATCTTCCACGACCAGCGCCTCGAACTTTCCGCCCCCGATCGTGCCGGAAATCTTCCCGTCGCCGTAAACCAGCATCTTCGATCCACTCCGCCGTGGGACCGATCCGGTGGTGGCTGCCACAGTTGCTACAGCGCAAAGCGTCCGATTCTGACGCGCGCGCGACAATTCCTCGAGAAGATCGTCACTCATCGCGTTACCACGGCTTCGATCTGTCCATGCGGTTCATCCGTCGGAGTGAACACTTCGTTCTTATTGTCGCGTCCGAAGGGGGACAGATTAATGGGTAGATAATGTTTGTTCGGCATAGTCAGCGCGATCCGCGAGATTTCAGGGCAAACTTCCAGCGCGGCGGTACCCATTTGAAATAACGTCGTTTGTGCAGAGGGGCTGTAATTGTTGGCGAAAGCTTTCAGCATCTCTGAAAGGATCTTTTCGTTGTTCGGGCGGTAGCTCGCCGGACTTTTTTCGTAGGTCCAGGTCGCGCTGAAGGAAGTGGCGAGAATCCGATCCGCCGTTTCGGGAAGAGTGGTGAGTTCGTCCTTCGGATAATTCTCAAATCCCGACCCGGTTGACTTGAGGATCAGGAGATCGCGAATACCGGATTCGACGGTTTGCGATCCGGGCGCGCAGATGGCGCGCGTGAACATTTTCGCCTCGCTGCCGGCGATGAACGAATGTGGATGCGGTTTGGGGTCGATATCCATCCGGCGCCAGTCGCGTTCGCTGATGTCGATCCTGGCTGTACTTACCTGTTTATAATTGCGGAGGAAATGTTCGCCCAATGCGATGGCAAATGGTTCGATTTCCTCTCCAAGTTGTTCTTTGGCGAGGACGTTGATGGTGTTCTTCATCGTGTCGGTCGCCACGACCTTGGTGTTGTCGCCCACCAAATAAGACGATTCGAAATCGCCTTCCAGCATCACGGCCACGTTGATTTCCTTGATCGTGTGCGTTTCACCGACACGTAAGATCTTCGCCACGCGCACCTGCGCTTTGCCGTATTGATGGCTTTGGAGCCTCATAATTGAACAATATGAGTAATTGACTTAGAACGAATAGGCGATGCTAAATCTCCTCGAATTGAACTCCCTAAACCAAGAGGAATTTACACGTCTGATCGGTCCGGTCTTCGAACATTCGCCATGGGTCGCGGAGAAGACCTGGCCGGGCCGTCCATTTGCAACCCGCGAACAACTGCATTCGGCCCTTTGTCAGACCGTTGCCAACGCCGATGAACCGACACAGCTGAAATTAATTCGCGCTCACCCCGACCTGGCCGGGAGAATGGCGCTGACAGATGCATCCCGCAGCGAACAGGCGGAAGCACAACTCAATGATATAACCAACGCTGAGGCAGTATTGTTTCAGGAGAGCAATCGGCAATATCAGGAAAAATTCGGGTTCCCGTTTGTGATTTGCGCGAGGCTTAACAAAAAAGAGGCGATTCTCCACGCCTTCCCGATTCGACTCCGAAATTCGCCCGCAGAGGAAAAGGAAACAGCTTTGAATGAGATTTACAAAATCGCAGATCTCCGTCTGCGCGGAATTATCAAATGAGCACGCTAAGCACTCACGTTCTCGATACAATGCGCGGCCAGCCGGCGGCGGGAATGCAGATCGAACTTTGGTCGATTGCTGGCACCACTCCGACGCTGCTCAAAACAGTTCATACTAATAGTGACGGCCGGACTGAGGGACCGTTGCTCACCGGGGAAGAGATGGTCGCCGGGAACTACGAGATTGTCTTTTACGTCGGCGATTACTACGGCCAGCGGCAGTTTCTCGACCGAGTACCGGTGCGTTTTACCATTTCCGATCCAAGCGCGAAGTATCACGTTCCGCTTCTCGTCTCGCCATGGGCTTACAGCACTTATCGGGGAAGTTAGAAATCTTCCCTCCTAATCATATTCATAATCTTATTCCTAATCGATCCACAGAATGGCGGCGGAGTAGGAAGAGGATTACGAATAGGAATAAGAACAGGACCGGTTGCCCTGAATGACTGCAGCTGATTTAAGCGTATCCGCACCCGCCGGCCTTGTTGATCTGGCATCTTCGCGCGTCGGCGGTATCGCTGTGCTCGCGAATGATGAATTCTTCGCCGAGAAGGAGAACCTGCTGAAGCCTGGTCGCGGAATTTTTATACCGGATAAGTACACCGAGCGCGGGAAATGGATGGACGGATGGGAGAGCCGACGCCGGCGCACCCCGGGAAATGATTGGTGTGTCGTTCAGTTGGGACTGAGCGGCGTCATAAAACAGGTCGACATCGATACGAATCATTTTCTTGGGAATCATCCTCCCTTCGCATCGCTCGACGCGATTTCCTCAAATACCTTCCCGAGCGAGGTCGGCGCAGTCGAAAAGCTTCCCTGGGTGCCGGTCCTTGCCCAATCTCCGTTGAACCCAGGATCACAAAACCTGTTTGCAATCAACAGCGACCAGGCTTGGACACATGTGCGGTTGAATATTATTCCTGATGGTGGCGTAGCACGTCTTCGGATCTACGGCATTGTTGTCCCCGATCGGAGCAAGGTGAAATCCGGCGAAATGGTCGACCTTGTAGCCGTTGAGAACGGAGGGGTGTCACTTGCCTGCAGCGACATGTTTTTTAGCTCGATGAATAATCTAATCATGCCAGGTCGTGGCGAGAACATGGGAGACGGCTGGGAAACAAAGCGCCGGCGCGGTCTAGGGCACGACTGGATTATTTTGAAGCTCGGGTTGCCCGGTACAATCCGGAAGGTTGAAGTCGATACCAATCACTTCAAAGGGAACTATCCCGATACGTGCTCGATCGAGGGATGCGCGGCGCCCGGCGCCTCTACCGACGAGCTCACCAGCAACGCCCGTTGGAGCGAGATTCTTCCCAAGACCAAATTGCAGGCTGACACGCGTCACTTCTTCGAGAAGGAACTTTCATCGATCGACAACTGCACGCATCTCCGGTTAAACATCTATCCCGACGGTGGAGTAAGCAGGCTGCGGGTGTGGGGAATGCCCGCATGACCTTCTGTCATGTTGAGCGAAGCGAAACATCTCTGGCTATTGTTTTTGCTGGCTGAGGATGGGAATGATCAGAGATTCTTCGCTCCGCTCAGAATGACAAGTATGAGACGCTCGACATGACGCGAAATGGCTGACTTCGATCTCATTGTCCGCGCCGAAAACGATATCGGCGTCGCCGGTGGAAAATTTGTTGCGCTGGGCCAGAACCTCGGAGGTTCGGCGCGCGAGGAAATCGACGCCACGAAGATGTCGATCTTCCCAGGCGTGATCGATTCCCATGTTCATTTCAACGAGCCAGGTCGCACCGACTGGGAAGGATTCGAAACCGGCTCGCGCGCCGCAGCGGCTGGAGGCACGACCACGGTTTTCGACATGCCGCTCAATTCGCATCCGCCGACGACTGACGGACCGAGCTTCGATGCTAAGCACGCCGCCGCGAAGAAGAACTCGCTGATCGATTTCGGATTATGGGGCGGATTGGTGCCGGGAAATCTCGATCAACTTGAAACGTTGCGCGATCGTGGCGTGGTCGGTCTGAAGGCATTCATGTGCGACAGCGGTATCGACGATTTTCCGTACGTGACGATGTCGATCTTGCGCGAGGGGATGAAACGCGCCGCCGATCTCGACCTTCTTGTCGCCTTGCATGCGGAATCGCAGGAGCTGACGCAAGCGCTGGCGATTGAGAAAAAAGCTAAAGGCAAGACGAGCGTGCGCGATTATCTCGATTCTCGTCCTGTCCGCGCCGAACTGGATGCAATTAAATGCGCGCTCGATCTTGCTGCCGAAACGAATTGCCGGCTTCACATCGTTCATGTTTCCTCCGGTGACGGAGTCGCGCTGATTGCTGAGGCACATGCAAAAGGCGTCGACGTCTCATGCGAGACCTGCCCGCATTATCTGGTTCTTACCGACGCCGACATGGAACGCCTGGGGGCTGTGGCAAAATGCGCCCCGCCTTTGCGTTCGGAACAGGATCGACAATCATTGCGCGAACGTCTTTCGGATATAACGACGATCGGCTCAGATCATTCTCCGTCGCCGGCGTCGATGAAAGATCGGCAGAATTTTTTCGAGGTGTGGGGCGGCATTTCTGGTTGCCAGCATTTGCTTTCGTTGCTGTTGGATAGCTCGCTTCCGGTCAGGCAAATTGTCGATCTTACCAGCCGACAAGTGGCAAAGCGGTTTCGCCTCGATCACAAAGGCGAGATCGCCGTCGGGAAAGACGCCGACTTCACGATTGTCGGCCTTGGCAGCGAAGAAGTGGTGACGACCGAATCGCTGTTCTATCGACATCTTCAAAGTCCCTATGTCGGCCGGCGTTTAAAGGGAAACGTGGTGCGCACAGTTTTGCGCGGACAAACCGTGTTTCTCCATGGTAAGAATGTCGGTTCACCTTCAGGAAAGTTTGTTCGCCCAAAGTCATGACCCCGCACAACAGCTTCGATTCAGACGACGTTACCGAAATCACGGGGGCGCTCAGCGAGGCGAACCAAGCGTTCATGCGCCGTTATCCCGGCGAATCGAATCGCCGGCAGGCCGTGCATACCGTGTACGGTGGCGCGCATCTCTTCAAAGCTGATTCCGCACAGAGACTCGGCGCTGTCGCGCTCCGTTCGATCGAAGAGTACGCGCCCGACGCGGCGCGTTTGGGCCGTGCAATCGGAATGGCGGGAGACGGGCAATTCGCGCAGCGAGTTTACGATCGCGTCGTAGAAAAACTTCGTCGAGAAGCCGTGGAAGATTTCCGGCTCGATTTTGAAGACGGTTACGGAAACCGGGCCGATGCGGAAGAGGATGGCCATGCTGCATCGAGCGCGCTCGAAGTCGCCAAAGGTTTGGCCGCGAAAACCTTGCCGCCGTTTATTGGCATTCGCATCAAGCCGTTCAATGAAGATTTGCGCACGCGCAGTGTTCGAACGCTAGACATTTTCGTGACGACCCTGCTGAAGGAAACGCAAGGGAAGTTGCCGGAGAATTTCGTGATCACCGTGCCGAAGGTTCAGCTTCCGGCCCAAACGACGGCGGCGGTCCGGTTATTTGAAATGCTAGAGCGTAAGAACGGATTGCCCGTCGGTTCACTCAAGATAGAGCTAATGATCGAAACGCCGCAGGCGATCATTAACGAGCGCGGGCAGAACGCGCTGATGTCGCTTGTGGATGCGGCGGAAGGCCGATGCGGCAGTGTGCACTTTGGAGTGTACGATTACACCGCATCATGCAGCATTACAGCAGCCTATCAAACAATGGGCCATCCAGCTTGCGACTTTGCCCGGCAAGTAATGCTGGTGTCGCTCGCGGGAACCGGGATTCATCTCTCCGATGGGGCGACGAACATTCTGCCGGTTGGTCCGCACCGCGCGACGGAGGACCGGCTACTGACAAAAGCGCAGATTGAAGAGAATCGAAACGCGGTTCATCAAGCATGGGCACTGGGTTTTTCCGATAACCTCCATTCGTTGCGGACCGGATTTTATCAGGGCTGGGATTTGCATCCGGCGCAATTCGTCACTCGTTACGCCGCCGTCTATTCGTTTTTTCTGGAGGGTCTCGCAGCCGCTTCGGGTCGGCTAAAGACTTTCGTGGAAAAAGCGGCGCTTGCGTCTTTGTTCGGCGACGTCTTCGACGATGCAGCGACCGGTCAGGGCCTGCTCAACTTTTTCCTGCGCGGCATTGCCTGCGGCGCGATTACCGAAGACGAGGCACTCGCTACGGGACTCAATCTCGACGAATTACGTTCGCGTTCGTTTCTCAAGATCCTGCAAAACCGGCGGAAGCGATGAACGCGATCGAGTTTTCGCTGAATGGCAAACCGATCCGGCTCGATTCAATATCGCCGAACACGACGCTGCTCGAGTGGTTGCGAGCGAGCGGCCTAACCGGATCGAAGGAAGGATGCGCGGAAGGCGATTGCGGCGCCTGCTCGGTGGCGATTGTCGATCTTAACACGCAAGGCGAGCGCCGTTATCGAGCGATCAACAGTTGCCTGGTGCCTCTCGTACTGATGGCCGGGCGAGAGATCGTTACGGTCGAGGGTGTCGCCGGGAAGCAATTGCACCCGGTGCAGCAAGCGATGGTAGAGAATCACGGATCGCAATGCGGTTACTGCACACCGGGTTTCATCATGTCGCTTTTCGAAGGGTACTACCGGAAAAACTTGAACACCCGATCTGAACTCGACGAGCAGCTGTGCGGAAATTTATGCCGTTGCACCGGTTATCGGCCGATCAACACCGCAGCCGCCGAAGCTTTTGCCTGCTCGCCACGGCGAGTCCGCCCGGTGGCGGACAAGATCAACGAGGACCCGTTTGAAGCGCCGCTGAAGGGTGGGGCGCTCAATCTGAGATCGGTGACGTATGCAAAGAACGGCGAGAAATTTCTGCGGCCGAAGTCAATGGCCGAGCTCTTCTCCTTCATGGCCGATCATCCCGAAGCGCGCTTGATCGCCGGCGCGACTGAGCTTGGTCTCGACATCACAAAGCGGTTTGTAAGATTCCCGACACTCATTTCTTTGGAAGCGGTCCCAGAGTTGACGGAAATCAGCTGCACAAAGGAACAATGGCGTGTCGGCGGGGCAGCGACGCTGACGGCCATTCAGGAAAAACTCGGACCAGAATATCCGGCGCTAGCCGACATGCTTTACCTTTTTGGGTCGCGGCAGATCCGGAATCGGGCGACGATGGGTGGCAATCTCGCGACCGCATCCCCGATTGGCGATTCTGCCCCGGTGCTGCTCGCGCTGGGAGGGAGCGTGGTTCTCGCCTCCGCTAATGGCCAACGAACCCTGCCGCTTGAAGATTTCTTTATCAGTTATCGGAAAACGGCCCTCGAGCCTGGGGAAGTACTCAGCGCGATCATCATGCCGCGACAGACACGGAATAGCCGGACAAAGTTCTATAAAGTCAGTAAGCGCAGGGAGATGGATATCAGTGCTGTAGCAGGTTGTTTCTCAATCGAGTTGGACACGAAGAACAAAGTAAAACACATTCGACTTGCCTACGGCGGCGTCGCACCCACACCGGTCCGCGCCCTCAAGACAGAGCAGGCTCTTCTCGGGAAAACCTGGGATTCCAAGACGTTGACGTCGATCCTGCCAGTTCTCGAACGCGAGTTTACCCCGATCTCTGATGTCCGAGGAAGCAAAACCTACCGGCAGCGACTGATTACGAGTCTGTTTGAAAAGTTCTATTATGATGATGATTTCGACCGGACCTCCGCCGACAACGAATTAGGGCTCGCGGGAGCTCGCCCTCCCACGGCTGCTCAGAGCCCACCGCCGCACGAGAGCGGGCACAAACACGTGACCGGGGAGGCGATTTACGTCGACGACGCGACGGAGGACATGCTCGAAGTCTGGCCGGTTTGTGCGCCGCACGCTCACGCGAAGATTGTGCGGCGTGATGTATCAGCCGCGAGAACGATGCCGGACATCGCGATAGTGCTGGTCGCGGAAGATGTTCCAGGTCTAAACGACGTCGGCGCGGTTCGGCATGACGAGATCCTGCTCGCCGACAAAGAAGTTTCCTACCACGGGCAAATCGTTGCGCTGGTCGTTGGAAAAACACAGGAAGCGTGTCGCGCTGCGGCGGAAAAGGTCGTGGTCGAGTACGAAGCGCTGCCGCCGATTCTTACTATCCAGGAAGCGATCGACCAGGAAAGCTTTCATACCGAAGCGAATCACACTGACCGCGGCAATTTCGCCGGCGCGTATGCCGAAGCGCCTCACACGCTTGAAGGCGAATTCGCGATGGGTGGTCAGGACCATTTCTATCTCGAAACGAACGCGGCCTGGGCGGAGCGCGGCGAAGACGGAACGATATTCATCTGTTCATCCACTCAGCATCCATCGGAAGTGCAGCACATCGTCGCGCATTTGCTGGCGTTGCCGATGCACAGCGTGGTGGTGCAGTGCCCGCGCATGGGCGGTGGTTTCGGCGGCAAAGAAACGCAGGCCGCCATCTTCGCCGCGCTGGCGGCGTTGGCTGCGACCAAGACAGGGCGAAAAGTCCGGTTCCGTTGCAATCGCGACCAGGACATGATGATCACCGGGAAACGTCATCCGTTTCTCGCGAAATTCCGGGTCGGATTCGACCAGGAAGGTTTTCTCCAAGCCGCCAAGATCGACATCTTTTCCAATGGAGGTTGGACGCTCGATCTCTCCCGCGCCGTGACCGATCGCGCCGTTTTCCATCTCGACAACGGCTACTACATTCCCAACGTCGAATTCAAAGGATTCGTTGCCAAGACCAATCTCGCATCGAACACGGCCTTTCGTGGATTTGGCGGACCGCAGGGAATGCTAACGATTGAGGAGATCATCGATCGCGTCGCGCGTCAGCTCGGTCTTCCGCCGGAAGTTGTGCGCGCGAGAAATTTGTATCGCGGCACCGGCGAAACGAACACGACACATTACGGACAGGAGATCGAGGACAACCGAATCCAGCGCATCTGGCACGAGCTGATCGAGAAGAGCGGTTTCACATCGCGCCGCGAAGAACTACAGAAATGGAATGCTGAACATCCGCATCGCAAACGCGGGCTCGCTATCACTCCGGTAAAATTCGGGATTTCGTTTACCACCACGCATCTGAACCAGGCCGGCGCGCTGGTATTGCTCTATCAAGATGGCACTGCCCAGGTGAACCACGGCGGAACGGAGATGGGGCAGGGGGTCCACACGAATATTGCCGCGGTCGCAGCGAAAGAACTTGGAATTTCTCTCGATCGCGTCCGGGTAATGCCCACTCAAACTGACAAGGTTCCGAATACTTCGGCTACGGCTGCGTCCTGCGGCACCGATCTCAACGGCGCGGCGGTCAAGAATGCCTGCGACATATTGCGCGCGCGCCTCCTACCATTCGCCATGGAAATGCTTGCGGCAAAAAACGCGCGCGAGACAAACGGTGAGAAAATCCGGTTCGCGAACAATCAATGCTTCGATGTCGATCTTCCCGATTCCACGCTCACATTCGCCGAAGTCGTCCAGTGCGCTTACTTCGCGCGAACCAGCTTGAGCGCGACCGGTTATTACAAAACGCCGGATATCTATTTCAATCGCGAGACGGGGCAGGGCAGACCGTTTCATTATTTTGCCGTGGGCGCCGCGGTCTCGGAAGTCGAGATCGATAGGTTCACCGGAATGATGCAGGTCCAGCGAGTGGATATCTTGCACGACGCCGGTGACGTGATTAATGCCGGTGTCGCGCGCGGCCAGATCGAGGGCGGCTTCGTCCAGGGCATGGGCTGGCTGACGGCGGAAGAATTGATCTGGGACGCGCAGGGCAAATTACTTACCCATTCGCCCGACACATATAAGATCCCCGCGATCGGCGACACGCCGAAAATCTTCAATGTCGAATTCTTGTCCCAAGCGGCGCAACGCAACGTGATCCATGGAAGCAAAGCGGTAGGAGAACCGCCTTTAATGCTTTCGATCTCGGTGCGGGAAGCGATTCGCGACGCGATATCGGCCTATGGCGAATCGGGGGGGCAGATTCCATTGCCATCGCCGGCGACACCGGAGGCCATTTTTATGGCGATCGACCAACGGCGGGCGTCGCCGAAAGAATCGAAGGCGGTTGCGTAATCCTCATTGTCATTCTGAGCCCTTCGGCTCCGCTCAGGACAGGCTCCGCGAAGAATGGAGCGACAGGGGACGAGCGACATAGACGGAAGCGCCGCAAGGGTGGCGGCGAGAGAGTCGGGAGACGAACGAACTAGGCTATGATCAGAGATGTTTCGCTTCGCTCAACATGACAGGATAACCTCCGATCTCAATGCGGAACATTCAGGAAAAACTCGCGGTGGCGCGTGGCGAAAAACCGGCGCAGCAGCTTTTTAAGGACGCACAGGTCGTTAATGTTTTTAGCGGCGAAATTCACAAGGCGAACGTGGCGGTGGATGACGGTCGCGTGATTGGGTTCGGCGATTACGAAGCGAATGAAGTTGTCGATCTGGGCGGTGCTTATCTGGCGCCGAGTTTGATCGAAGGGCATTTCCACGTCGAAAGCACCATGGTCACGATTCCGGAGCTGGTTCGCGCGGTCGCTCCGCACGGCACGGGCGCAATGGTGATCGATCCGCACGAATACGCCAACGTGCTGGGGATGGACGGAATCCGTTACGTCCTGGAGTCGAGCAAGAATCTGCCCATCGATTTTTTCATCATGCTGCCGTCGTGCATTCCAGCGACCAATCTGGAAACAGCGGGCGCGAGTTTCACCGCCGACGATCTGGCGTTGATGATTGCCGACGATCGCATCGCCGGTATCGCCGAGTTGATGAATTATCCCGGCGTTTTTCTGGGAATGGAAAGCGAGCTGGCAAAAATTCGCGCCGGAAAAGGGAAGGTTATCGACGGTCATGCGCCCGGCTTGCGCGGGAAAAACTTGAATGCCTACGCGCTTGCCGGCGTTCGTTCCGATCATGAAAGCACTGAGTTGGAGGAAGCGCGCGAAAAATTGCGGCTCGGGATGCACTTGCTCGTCCGCGAAGGGAGCACAGAACGAAATCTCGAGCACATCATCTCGCTGGTGACGCCGCAGAATTCGGCGAACTGCTCTTTCGCAACCGATGATAAATTGCCCGGCGATCTCGTGACCGAAGGGCACATCGATCATTCCATCCGGAAAGCGATCAAGCTCGGCGTGGC
>JBDTZF010000076.1:0-12669 GCA_040005265.1 Verrucomicrobiota bacterium | reverse complement strand
ACTGCGAGCGCGTCGAGCACATCAATCGCACGGCTGTACTTTGCTTGCTCGTCACTAATGATGGTGACAACAGCCGGCGCCTTGGCAGCGTCGGCATTTTCTTTCAACCGCATTAGCGTTGCTCTTAGTTGAGGCAGGTCCTTGCTTTGCGGCGAATCGAACGGCTCGTCGTTCAAAGTCACATCGCCCGTGTCGGAGATGGCGATGATCTGTTCGTCGACGAAGTCGGTGCTGCTCTCGGTCTCTGCCACGCCGGGTAGTTGGCTGTTCAGTTCGTTTTCGACCTTTACCGCGCCGGCCATGACCATGAAAAAAAGCATGATGACGAAGACCACATCGATCATTGGGGCGATTTGAAATCCAAATGTGCCCTGGTTTTGATCGAGATCCAGCCGCATGGTTACTCCTTGTTAACCGCTGAAAACGCGATGTCGCTGATACCCGCTTCGGCGCAGGCGTTCATCGCTTGCGAAACATAAATCGCTGGCACGTCGCGATCGCCGCGAATGACAGCGCGAAACGTCGGATTTGCCGTGCCGGTGACTTTTTTCTCGCCGGTAATCCGGGCAACTTTGAGCGGCTCCAGCATCGCCGCGGCCTGGGGATAAACGCGGTCGTCAAAAACAAAGAGGGCTTTCTTTGCTTCCGGCTGCCAGCGAACATTAACGATCGCTTCGGCGCGCGAGTTATCCTTCTTCTGGGCGTTGGGTGCCACCGGTAGCGTAATTGATTTGTCTACTCTCAGTACCGCTGCCGAAGTGATCGTCATGAAAAAAACGAGGATCACCAGCAGCACATCGATCATCGGCGCAACCTGGAATTCAGGTTCGCCCGATTCAATTCCTCCTGTGCCTGCCGCCATATGTCGATCCTATTTGGCCGGCTCAGTTGCTCCTACGATTTTTCCGGTCTGGCCGGAACCTTTCGGTTGGACCAGCCAGTTCGGGATGGCGGCGTACAATTCATCTTCACCCAGATGCACGCCGGCTAGAGAATCGTAAGGCATCTTTCGGAACAATCTGTTAGTGATATCTTGAATATGATGAAGCGAGCCGGTGGCGCGGTTCCGGAGAAAATAGAAAGCAATAAATGCCGGAATGGCGATAAACAAACCACTTGCTGTTGCCACCAGCACCTCGCCGATCGCTGCCGAGAGGCCGGATGGGTCGCCGATTCCCGACGAGCCCAGCTTCGCAAACGCCTTGATCATTCCGGTGACGGTGCCGAGCAGGCCGATCATCGGAGCGCAAACACCGATCACCGACAAGTAACTGATATACGTTTGCATGGTCGAGTTTTCCTTGGCCAGTTGTCCTACCATCCCGTCCTCGGTCATCTGCTTGCCCTCTCCCAGCAATCCGATTCCAGCGCGCAAGACATTGGTCAGAGCCGACGGATTCTCTTTGCAGTACTTGTAGGCGCCGACGTAATCGCCGCGACGAAAGAGTTCCTTTAGTTTTTCTTCGTGTACCGGAGGGGCCAGGCGATCGGACGACGTTCGAAGCACTCCATCAGTGATCAAATACAGGGTTGCTACTGACAAAAGACCGATCGGTAACATGACCCATCCGCCCTCCTTTATCTGGGCCCAAAGCGTTTTGGAATGAACGCCCTCGGGCGTCGCGCCAGATTTCGGCGATTGGGCGAATGCCGCCGAGGCAAAAATCGATAACGTAATAAAGAGCAAAGCGATACAGTAAGGAATTCGTGACTTCATAGGCGTCAGTGTCGTTTCGTGGTCATTTGTGGTTATCGATCTTCTGCAACTCGGATTGAGCCAGCGCCGCTTCGACTGATCTGGGATACGCCGCGATCAAATCGTTTAATGTTTTCGTTGCCCGTTTCGCATCGTCCAATCGCCAATAAACCCGCGCGCTGCCCAGCAATGCTCCGGGAAGAAATTCTTTTTCGTCACTATAGAAAACGGGAACATGGAGATACGCGAGCAGAGCGTCATCGAATTGTCTTTGGGCTAACAGCACGTCGCCCTTCTTGATCCACGCTTCGGCCAGGATTGAAGTATCGCCGCTCTGAGAGATCGCAGTGTTGCAAATCGCGATCGCTTTTTCGAACTCTTTTTTCCGAATCAGACCGCCAGCCAATCGCAATTGCACCGAGCGCGCCGTTTCCGGATCGGTCACCGTCTTCAGAATTTCGTTTGTTAGCGTTTCTCCTTCAACCTCGCGATGAAGCGCTGCTAATACCGAGACTTTGATCGCCGCCGCCTGCGCCCACCAGGCTCCTGCTACTTCCTTGAATGGCTCGTAATATCGTACCACGGGATCGATTTCAGCCAGCGCCTTCTCCGGTTGGCCTTGGGTCAGAAAACCCGTCGCCGCTTTAAGCGCGCGAGGCTCGGGGAATTCAATTTTCGCAATTTGCTCGGCCTTATAACCCACCTCGCCGCTACCAGTGCCGACCTGAACTTTTCCCATAATCAGGTCGCCGTCACGACGCAGTCCCAGCGTGTCGATTTTTTGGCCAGCCTTGAGAATGATCGATTGAGCGCCAGCTGAATATGCGAACAAAGCTATGAAACAGAGGAGTCCAGCCGCCGACTTATGGTATGCGGTGATTGTCATGATCCCTCGTCCAGAGCTTCCAGGCGCTTACGCGCCTCCGCTGCTTCCGCGAAATCGGCTAGCTTGTCGTTGCGCAGCAGTTCGCGGTATGTGTTCGCAGCCTCTTTTTGTTTTCCTAGCTTCTCAAAGCTTTCGGCGCTTCGCATGTAGGCCTTTGCCACCCAGGGCAAAAACTTTCGATAGGCTACGTAAACGCGTTGAAAATAAATGTTCGCTTCAGCCCAGTGCCCGCGTTTCGCTTCGATTTCTCCTAACGAATACATGCTGAAGGCGGTTGATTCGCCCCGCCATTCCCGCACCGCGGCAACCTGTTCGAAAGCCTTCTGAGCCTCTTCGAGCTTATTCATAGCGAGTAGCGTCTTGGCTTTACCCACCGTCAAATCTTTCATCTTTTGACCCGCATGGATTTTCTCCGTGCCATCGGAAAAATAATGCAACGCCTCGGTCAGACTTCTTTTCTGCAAGGCGATCTCTCCCAGGCCGCAGTAAGCAAAGTCCAGGAATTCGCTTTTTGGGAACTCATCCATCAAGCGTTGATAGAAGCGCGTGGCCTGGTCAGTTTTTTGTTTACTCAGTAGATTGTCGCCGGCCCGGCCAAGCAAAAGGGGACTCAATTCCTCAGGCTTAAATGCTTCAGCGAGGCGCGCGATGTTTCCTTCCTCTTCGGCCGGTTGCCGTCGAAGGCGAGCCAGTTCGGCTTTGGCGAAGAGGATGCGGGCCCGAGCAATAGCGCTTTGATCGCCCTTCCCCTCATTTTTTTCGGCGCTTCCCAGCAACGCGTCGAGGTCAACGTTGGGATCAACCGGGGGCGGCGTTGGCGATCCTTCGCTTGGAACATGTTCTGCATTTGCGCCGGCATGCCCGGCGCCGCTTTTCTTTACGCACAGCTGGGCCATTTGAGTGAGCAATAACTCCACTTTTTCCCGGCGCGGATCGGCGATGTTCTTCTTGATCGCATCAGCGGTGATTTGCCTTGCTTCCTCAAGCTTGCCCTCGTGCGCCTTGGCGTTGCCCACCCAATACAGCGCAGAGAGAAAGGTAGGGCTATCCGGTTTGTTCTCGATGAAGCCCTGGAACAGCTCGGCGACCCTGTCCCATTCGCCGCGCTTTTGGAAAAGTTTGCTCGCGGCGAAGAGAGAATAGTTCATCACTTCGTCCGTGGTTGCGGCCTTATAGGAGCGAACGTAAGCGTCGATCGCGTCGCTGACCTGGTCGCTGGCTGCGGAGGCATCCGCCCGGAGCGCGAGGACTTCGCCCAGTTGGCGATCGTTCTTGAACTCGTTTTCCCACGCGTTGCAGTCGGTGATCACTTCGGTGTAAAGCGATGCGGCGTATTTGCAAACAGCCAGCCGATATTTTGAATCGCTGACCCAATGGCCGTGCGGATATTTTTTGATGTAGCCATGCAATTCGTCCATGGCCTGGCGGTAATTGCCGGAGAATAGCGCGGTTAGCGCTATGCGATATTTTACGTCCTCGATATTTTGGCCGTTCGGAAATTCCTTTAAATAACTTCTATATTCAGCGATGGCCTCGTCGTATTTCCCCTGCATGAATTTCGCGTTGCCTAACAGGTAACGCATCTGATCCCGCAACTTGCTTTCTGGTTGCGACTCGAGCATTTGGGCGAAGCGCGTTTCCGCTGTTTGCGCGTCGTTTGCCTGGAGCGCGACGGCGCCCAGCATGTAACCAACGGCCTCAGCATTCGGTCCGGTTTTGAATTCGCTCAGATATTGTTCGCAAAAGGTTTGCGCTTTCTTTGGTTGGTTCACTTCCGCCAATGACACGATCAGTCCGAAGAGTGCCGATTCTCGTTCGGGAATTTGAGGAAAGCGGTCCATCAGCTCTTGGTAGACGACCACCGATTCCCATTTGTGGTCCGTTTCGTAGTAGCTGCGCGCCATCCGGAGGTAAATGCCGGGCGTAATGGACGGGAGCTTTTCGAAATCAGTGAGCAACTTCCGTGTTCGTGCGATGTCGATCTTGAGTTGATTGATGACGGTGGCGAGCTGGCCGAACTGCGCCGGGTCACGCCGCGCAACGGCCAGTTGGTCGTCCATGCGCTGCTGCATCCTGGTGAGGCGATCGTTTTGCGTCTGAATGAGTAACTCGCGGGGATAAGCGGCCAGGTAACACTCGAGCGCGCCGTCATAAAGGTTCTTTTCGAAAAGCTGGTCGCCCAACCGCACCGTGAGTGTGTTTAGCTCTATCATGTTGTCGACCAAGCTAAGTCGCTCGTGGATCTTCTTGATGAGTCCGATCGTCTTATCGGCGTCGCCTTTCTCCACATAAAGCTGGGCCAGTAATGTGGCTCCGCGAAGCGCGATAGGCGTTTTCAATCCAGTAACAGTCAGCTTTTCCAAAATCGAAATGGCCTGAGCGTTCTTTCCCGCGTCCCTATTGGTAGTTGCGGCGAAGAACAATGCCTGGTCCCGGTAACGTTGATCCTTTTCCAACACCCCAAATTGCGCAGCCGCTTCCGCGTAGTTCTTGGTCAGCAAATTCGCTTGGGCGATACCGAAAGTGGCATCGCCGGTGTGCGGACCATTTGGAAATTTTGCCTGGTATTTTTTGAAGGCGTCGATCGCTTTCTTGTAATCCGCCCCATTGAAATAGGCAGAACCCAGCGTAAAAAACGCCGGCTCAAGCTGCTGACTAAATTCGGCCCTGGTTAAAAGGCCATCCAGATCCGCTGCAGCCTTGGCATAATCTCCGGCCTGAAACTCGGCGATGGCCCGGCTGTACAATTGGGCCAGATCGCTTCCCGCGCCGGATGACGGTGAGCTTTGCTGCGCCAACGTTGTGGCCGTTGCTGCGATTAAGGCAACAATCGTTACTGGATTCAGGGAGGGACCACGGCTAAGGCGAAACAGCACGCCAAACAGTAGTCAGGCGCGTTTGAATTGGGAAGCACCGCGTCCGCTAACGCGATTCGCAGCCGGGGCAGAAGATTAGCGGTTCGCGCTGGCGGTCTTCGGACCGCGGGAAAGATCGACAAAATCGGACAAAATATTTAATGCCTCGTCGCGTTCCGGATCGATGACCGGTTCCTTGGTGCTGTCATCGCTGCCACCCGCCAAATCCGAATCGGCATCGTCTGCGGCCTCAGGCGAGACCTTCTGGGCGACACCATTCTTCTTCGCCGCGGCGAGTTTGCCCGGATACATGATCAATTGCAGGTTTGGCTTGTCCACGGTATCGAGCGTTAAACGATACACGCGAGGCTCTTCTCCCTGATGGGCAAGTCGCTCTTTCGTCCGCAGTTCCTTGCGCATCTTGTCGTCTTGCAATTCCTTGCGGCGCACGTCCTCATTGAGAGAGACGCGGTTTTCCGAGAGCTTCTGACGTAATCGCCCCAGGTCCTCCATCACATAGTGAAATTCGGGATCAGTCTTCGTCCGTTCCGTTGAACGCCGCTTTAGCTGGTCGATGAAAAGGGAATGTGTATCCGACCACTTGGTGTATCTCGCCTTTGGCACTTCGTCGTAGGCAAGGCAGTTCTTGAGCGCGCCTTCGCCAACTATCTCAGGCAGATCGGTCAGGCTCGGAAGAACGATGTCGGAAGTGACTCCGTGAAGCTGAGTCGATCCCCCGGCGACACGATAAAATTTCTGGATCGTCAATTTGAGCGCCCCATCTTCCTGTGATCGGCTGCCCAGTAACGAAGTGAATCGACCGATCTCGAGGATCGTCTGCACTGTGCCTTTTCCAAATGTGCTGCCGTCACCAACAATCACGGCGCGCCCATAATCCTGGAGAGCAGCCGCGAAAATTTCACTGGCTGAGGCGCTCTGGCGGCTGGTCAAAACTACGAGTGGGCCGGCGTAAGCAATCCCCGGATCAGGATCGCTCGAGATCACAATGTTGCCATTCGGATTCTTCGTCTGCACCACAGGGCCCGATTTCAAAAATAACCCGGTAAGCGAGATCGCCTCTTCGAGCGATCCGCCGCCGTTCCGGCGAAGATCCACAACGAGCCCGCCGATATTTTCCTTCTTCAATCGTTTGAGCAGGGCAAGCACATCCTTGGTCGTGCTCTTCTGGTGCCTCTCCATATCGGCGTAAAACGATGGGAGGGTAAGCCAACCGAGCTTTACCGGCTCTCCGTTTTCATCCTTCCGAATGATGATGTCTGCGCGCGCTTCCTGATCTTTCAGCTTAATTTCATCGCGCACGATCTCGACGTTCTTGCGCTTGGAGGGATCAGCCGCATCCGATGGTATCACGAGCAACCGCACATGCGTGCCTTTCTTGCCGCGAATCATCTCCACCACTTTGTCCAGCCGCATCTCCCGAACATCGACAAAATCGGCCGGACCCTGAGCCACTGCCGTGATCCGATCTCCGACTTTCAACCGCCCATCCAACTGGGCCGGGCCGCCGACTACAAGGCTCTCGATTTTGGCATAGCCGTCCTCCGTGCGCAGCATCGCGCCGATGCCGACGAGAGAGAGGCCCATGTTAATGCTGAAATTCTTCAGGTCGGCCTTGCTCAGATATTCCGAGTGCGGGTCGTAGGTCTGGGCCAGAGCATCAAGGTAGATTTTGAGTTGCTCGTTTTTGTCCTGCTCGTGCACGTTTCGGGCGAGTCGATCGTAACGGCGCGCGATCAATTGCGGACCCGGCTCGATCGGATGCTCGCTTAGTTTTTCCTGCAACAATTCGTTCTCAACGCGACCGCGCCAGAGATCATCTGCCTCGGCATCATCTTTCGGCCACGCGGCCTTTTGCCGGCTCACGTCGATCGTCGCGTCGGTCTTGAAATCCGTGGGCTGTTTGACCAGCTCCTTCACTTTGGCGACACGATCGTCCACCCGTTTGGAATAGAGATCGTATATTTCGTAAGCCGGTTTTAGATTTCCGAGCAAAACATCGTCGCCCAGCGAGCTGCTGTATTTCGCCGTCAATGCATCGACATCCTTTTGCGTAAAAAAGAGGTGACTGTAGTCGAGCAGTTCCAGGTAAGTCTGGAGAAACTTCTTCGACATTTCGGCGTTGAGCGGCTGATGGGTATAGTGGCCCTCTTCCAGAAGCCGGCCCACCGAAACGGCGATCTGTTCCGAGTCCGATTTAGCCAGAACGCGCTGAGGACCGACCCCAAAGACAAAAAGGACGGCCGAAGCCGCCAACATTAAACGAAGTTGTTTCATCGACTAAAAACGAGGTTCGCAATCATGACAGAGTTCAGGCTGGAAAGCAACAACGCAGGCAAGATTGGCATGTAGGAGGTGAGACAATCGGGAGGCGAGAACATTCAAAGATCGTAAAAAGTGTCGCCTACAGATGTATCTAATTTACCAGCTAGGACTGGACCCCAGGAGGCTTTTAACGGCGTAATTCGTGCCTTTTTCTGGTTTACCGGCACTGGCCTGAGTGGGCGCGTCCGGCTACAGTGATCGAGTGGTGATTTACAAGAGCTTCTGCGGCGGCATTTTCGAGACCAACTGCTATCTGCTCGAAGCGCCCGAGGGTTCGATCTTGTTCGATGCACCGGATGGCGCCTGTGCGTGGCTCGAATCGATGAAGGCGGAGCCAAAGCTCCTGATCCTTACCCATGGCCATTTCGATCATGTTCCCGACGTCGCCAGAATCAAGCGCCGCTTCAATTGCCCGATCGGGTGTCATCCTGAGACCGCACCGATGATTTCTGATCCGGAGTTTTTTCGCCGTTTTGGTTTTCAACTGGAGATCGAGCCGGTTCACCCCGATTTCTTGATCGAAGAGACGCTAACGAGAAAATTCTTGGGTTTGGAAATGCAGGTATTGGATGTGCCAGGGCATTGTCCCGGCAGTCTTTGTTTTTTCTCGCGCCGTGATGAGCTGCTCATTGGCGGCGATGTTCTTTTCGCGGGAAGCATCGGCCGCGGCGATCTCCCCGGCGGGGATGTCGATCTTCTTATCAACGGAATCACGACCAAATTGTTTCCGTTAGGCGACAATGTGACCGTACTCTCCGGACATGGCCCGCCGACGACAATCGGTGTGGAGCGCCAAACAAATCCGTTCTTAAGCTAGATTGTTGCTGGAGGGCGCCCGCGCCGTCTGCGCCCAAACATTGCGCTTATCGCCAGGGATAGAAATCTCGCGGCTTTACGTGCAAGGAGAGTTCGATTCTATGCAGTTCGATATGGGACCGCTCGACGTCGTGACGAAGTTGACGCCGATTGGAATCGCGCTGCTTAAATTGCGAGTTGATTCGGTCAATGTCGTTCGACACTCGCATAAAATCGCGGCGGACCTCCCGATTGGCCCGGTAGTTACGGAACTGCCAGCGCACATGGCCGCGCATGCGATTGAGATGATTGACTTCATCCGAAAGCCCGTGAGACCACGGCCAGGTCATCCCGAGGCGATAATCTCCCTGGCAACCATAACCTTGTTTGAGACCTGGCGCTGAAGCAGAAGCTGTCGCGAGACCGAGGCTACATCCGATCATTGTCGTTAAGGCAAAATGTTTCATAGAACTCCTCGTTAGCAGACTCCGACTAAGATGGCCAGCAATGCATTCAACACCAACCCTGATTACGCAAGTTCAGCGAGCGTTTCCTCGAGCGGTGTAAGATTTTCGATCCCCGCGACTATCGAGCGCAGCGATTCTGTCGCTTTCGGGATGTAACTGAGAAAATCCTTGTGGCCTTTGACTAACCCCAGGAACCCATAGGCACCCAGCGCCTGCATCAGGCGTTGCATCGCGCACAGGCGCAATGTGGCTTCGAAATCGCCACTCACTGCGACGCCGTTAGCGATCTGCTGCTCCCGATAATACCCGATCAACTCGGCCCGCTCCGCATCAGTAAGGTCGACATAGGGATCGTACAACAACGAGGCGAGATCATATTGGCCGAGGCCGGGGCGCATTCCCTGAAAATCGATTAGATAAGCCCGGCTGTTTCGGATGATGATGTTTTGCGACTGAAAATCGCGATGAACAAGAACGCGGGGCCGGGTGGAAAGCTGTTCCGCAATTTCATTCAGCGCCGGTAACCGGACGAGCGCGTCGAGCTTCACGTTGTCGATCTTAAAATGACGACCGAGACAGTTTTCGAGGAAGTAATTCTGCTCCCAACGATAAAGCGCGGCATTGAACTCCGCGGGCAAGCTGTCCTTAATGTTCACACAAGCCTCTTCCGGTAGCCGGTGCAGCTTTCCGACCTCATCCAGCGCCGACTCATAAAAGGCTCGGCGTACCAGCCAGCTTTCGTCGCGATAACCGAAAAGATCGCGTTCTCCCAGGTCTTCAATCCAGATTAGACCTTCAGCGGGATCGTGGAAATAAATCTTCGGCGCGCGGATCCCATTCTCGCCCAGAAATTCTGCGATCTGGACATAGTGCCGGTTCTCTTCGCGGTCGAGGTTGTACTTAACCAGAATGATCGTCTGATCGGGCGACGAGCGGACTCGATAAAATTTCCGGTCCGAGCCGCCTTTCTCGATCGGCGTGATCTCGACCTTGTCCATGTCGAACCGCGGAAAGTGCATCCGGGTTTGCCGAAGCAGAAGATCGGTACGCATGGGATTAGATGTCGATGTTGCGATGAACGCCACTCACTTTCTTATCGGAGCGGACAATACAGCCAATCAATTCACTTCGGGAAGCAATTTGTGAACCTGGCCAGACGATTGTGTCGTCCAGAATAGCACCCGGTTCGACCCGGCAATTTTTTCCGGCTACGGAACAGCCGCGAATCCGCGCTGTTGGATCGACAATCGCGGTCTGGTGAACCGGCGAACGCCATTCCGGATCGTCCGTCGGGTATTTCGGAAACGGCAGCGCTGGTAGCTCGCGGTGGAGTTGCAGATAGGCTTCGCGAGTCCCCACATCCCACCAATGTCCTTCATCGATCACCACGCCGCCGATTCTCTCGCCGCGGCGGATCAAATCCACAAAATGCGGGATGACCGAGCGCTTCACTCCGGGCTGGAGGAGATCGACAAATTTTTGATCGATAATATAGATGCCGGTGAAAACAAATTCCTCCGGGGCGCCGGTGCCGAGTTGATTGTGGATGTCGGTGACGCGGTCGGCTTCTGCATTCAGGGCGATGTGTTTTGGGCCGCCGCCAGAACGGAGGGCAAGGGTGACCAGGTTTCCTGACTGGAAATGATTCTCGATCAGGGGAGCTAGCGGCAAATCGGAGAGAATGTCGCCGTTGTAAATGAGGAGCGGCTCCCCGCTCATCTTGCCGGCGATGTTGGCAATGCCCCCGGCGGTTTCCAGCAGCACAGGCTCATGGCTAAACTCAATTCGATGCTCGCCGTACATCGACATCGGAAAGTATTCCGCAAACCGCTCCGGCCGGTGATGGGTGTTCACGAAAAATTTCGTGATGCCGATGTCGATCAAATGATCGAACGCGAAAGTGATGAGAGGTTTTTGAAAGATCGGGACCAGGGGCTTTGGCAAATCGTCGGTGAGCGGGCGCAAGCGCGTCCCAAGTCCGGCGCCGAGGACGAATGCTTGTGTGATCAAAGGCATCGGGCTAAGAATTCAACATGCCCGAAGAAATTGTCTGGCGCGGCCCGTCGTCGCAGTGGAAGAATTTCGGTCTCTTTGTTTTGTGCGGGCTCTTTTGCTGGCTCATCGTGCCGATCTTTATCGCGCTGGCGCGTTTTCTCCAGACGAAATGCAAAGTTTACGAGCTGACCAACGAACGGCTCAAGATCACCGAAGGCGTTTTCAGCAAGGTCACCGACACCCTTGAGTTGTATCGTGTCAAAGACCTCGAGACACGCCAGCCGTTTCTATATCGCATGTTCGGCGTGGAGAACGTGCAACTCAACACCTCCGACGCCTCTACGCCATTCGTTTTCCTTGAAGCGATTCCGGCCACCGTCGGCCTGGGCGACAAGATTCGCAATCAGGTCGAGATCATCCGCCAGCAGAAAGGCGTGCGCGAGATCGACATCGAGTAGCACTTCGCGGCGGCGCCATTTCAATTTGGTCTTGGTTCGTCGAGGCTCCGTTCCAAGTCAGCCAGTGCCCGGACACAAGCCGCTTCGTATTTGTTTAACCACCGTTCCGAGATCTGCAGAAGTGGAGCGGGATTAAGGTAATGTAGCTTATAACGCCCTCGCCAAAGAGGGACAACCAGGTTGGCTTTCACCAGGATGGCGAGATGCTTGGTAATGCCCTGCCGGGTCATTTCGAGGTGACGACAAAGCTCGGTCAAAGTCTGGCCATTGTTTAGATGAAGCTGGTCGAGCAAGGCTCGCCGACCCGGATCTGCCAAGGCTTTAAAGACGATGTCCACGCAATCGGAATAAGTATGCAACCAAATAGTTGCATGTCAATCGCCCACGGCAGATTTGGAAACCGGTTGGCCGGTTGGCCCCCCCTGGCGCTTCGCGTCCTCCTCTCCCTCAGGGAGAGGATTGTTCGCCAACGGACGGACTCGCCGTGGCGAGAGGTGAGGGCGCTGACTTACCGTTGCACCACTGGTCCACCCAGTCGTTCACCGTCTTGTACCAGAGCCGGGAGTTCTGCGGCTTGAGCACCCAGTGACCTTCGTCGGGGAAATACAACATCTTTGACGGCACCTTGAGACGCTGCAGGGTCGTGAACAGATCGAACCCTTGCGATACATCGAGCCGGTAATCGAGCTGGCCGTGCACCACCAGCGTTGGCGTTTTGAATTTGTCAGCGAACTGGTGAGGCGAGAATTTCCGGTAAAGCTCGCGTTGCTCCCAAGGCGGTCCCTTGAACTCCCATTCCATGAACCAAAGTTCCTCGGTCGTTCCATAAGACGTCTCCGTGTTGAACACGCCATCGTGCGACACGATGCACTTAAACCGGTCGGTATGGCCGAGGATCCAGTTCGCCATGTAGCCGCCGTAGCTCGCCCCCATCGCCGCCTCGCGGTCCTTGTCGATGAACGGATCGGTCTTCTCCACGTAATCGAGCCCCTTCATTAGATCGACATACGGTTTGCCGCCCCAATCGCCGCTGATCGAATCGGTAAACGCCTGGCCGTAACCGGTCGAGCCGTGGAAGTTGATCATCACCACCACGTAACCGTTGGCGGCGAACAACTGCGCGTTCCAGCGATACGTCCACGAATTTCCCCACGCCCCTTGCGGCCCGCCATGG
>JBDTZF010000075.1:0-12730 GCA_040005265.1 Verrucomicrobiota bacterium | reverse complement strand
ATGTTTGGGGCGAGTGCACGCTCGCATCGTTGTCGTTGCAATCGGTGTTGTCCGTCACATAACCGGACGGGATTGAGCACGACTGAACGGACATATTAGGATCGCCGTAGCCGTCGCCGTCGTTGTCTTTGTAGTATGTGTTCGTCGGGATGCCCTCATCGATCTGGCCGTCGCAATTATCGTCGATACCGTTACAGACCTCGACCGCGCCGGGATGGATGGTTGCATCCGAATCGTTGCAATCGGTGTTGTTGCTGACGTAGCCCGAGGGCGCTGAACAGGCTTCGGTTGTCGTATTCGGATCGCCATATCCGTCGCCGTCCGAATCGAGATAAAACGTCGTCATCACGCCTTCATCAATTTGACCGTCGCAATTGTTGTCGATCCCATCGCAGACCTCCACTGCGCCCGGATGAACAGCAGCGTTCGTGTCATCGCAGTCAGTGTTGTCCGCGACATATCCGGCGGGCGCTGAGCACGAGTCGCTGCTTACGTTCGGATCGCCATAGCCGTCGCCATCCGCATCGCGATAAAACGTTCTGACGTGACCTCCCCACGATGGGGCGAAGTCATCTGCCGCGTTAGTAGTGAGGCGCGTTTGATTGGAGCCGTCGGGATTCATCACGTAAATCTCGAAGTTGCCGTCGCGAAGGGCATTGAAAGCAATCTTGCTGCTGTCCGCATTGAAGGCCGGATAGGTGTCATCAGTCGAATTATTGCTGAGGTTCGTTTGGCCGCTGCCGTTGGCGTTCATGATGTAAATCTCCGCGTTGCCGTCGCGGGCGGAGCTGAAAACGATCTTGCTGCCGTCCGCGCTAAAATGCGGATCGGAGTCAAAGTCCGAGTTATTGGTAAGGCGCATCTGGCCGGTGCCGTCGGAGTTCATGACGTAAATCTCATAGTTGCCGTCTCGTACGGAGCTGAAAAGGATCTTGGTGCCGTCCGCGCTAAAAGACGGGGTAGTATCATCGGCGGGGTCGTTGGTCAGACGCGTCACGCCGGTGCCATTGGCATTCATCACATAAATCTCGCCGTTGCCATCCCGGTCGGAAGTGAACACGATCTTGCTGCCGTCGGCGCTGAAGTTCGGGTAGTAGTCGAACGCAGGATTATTGGTGAGGTTCGTCTGGCCGGTGCCGTCGGCGTTCATGACGTAGATCTCGGAGTTGCCGTCGCGAGCGGCAACGAAAGCGATCTTACTGCCATCACCGTTAAACGAAGGAAGCTTGTTGGCGGTAGCGTCGTTGGTGAGGCGCGTCTGGTCGGTGCCGTCGATGTTCATCACATAGATCTCGTAGTTGCCGTCGCGGAGGGACGTGAACGCGATCTTTGGGCATTCAGGCCGGCACTTGCCGCCACCACCGGCATTGTTGATGACGATGATCTCGTCCACCGAGAGCACTCGGCTGAACACTTCGATTTCATCAAGCAAACCGTGAAAGAAATGGACACCGCCGGCGCGATTGCCAAATGCGAGAGCACCGCTGCTACTTGGCAGGCGCCCCGGGATCTCGGCCGTGCTCACCACCTGGCCGTTAATGTAAGCTGTTGCCGTTGTGCCGTCATAAGTCTCGGCCAAATGAAACCACGCATTTACCGGCACGGTGTTTGGATCGCTGACGAAAACCTGATTGTTGACGACGTTGTAAAGACTGTTGTCTACCGAATAGATAAAGCTGGCATAGCTATCGCCCCCGATGCTGTCGGTTTTGACCACGAGACCGTCGTGACTCGAGTTATTTAGGTGACCCTTGTAAAAAACCCACGTGTCAAAGCTGAACTCAACGTTCGGATCAGGAACACCTTGTACCAGAACGTCGTCGCCACCAGTCCCTAGTCCGTCGAAACTCATCGCCTGGCCGACCTTGCCCGCTTCAAACGCAGGCCCGCCCCCTTCTCCCGTACCGTTGTGACCCCCTTGGATGTCGATCAGGTTTCCCTCTCCGGGCCACCAGCCGATCATGCCGGGCGGCGGATCGGTGCATGGCGTGATACCCGGAGTAAAATAGGCCCTGAACGCCAAATCGGAACCGGTTGTTGTCCAGTTTTGGGTCCACGCGGTGGTGGTCCACTGACTGGGATTCGCGCCGTTATTAACAAAAACGAAGAGGCCGCCTGAATATGGATTGGAACTCCGGAAGCCCCACGAGCCTCCACCCGAGTGGCCGGCCTGGACTCTGGAGCAGCTCAGAAAGATGACATACTGAGAGCCGGCTGTTAAAGAAAGTGGCCCTGTTGAAAAATGTACTAATTCGTAGCCATTACCTAAAGTCGACACGACGGGACCTTCATAGAGGGCTGGGCCCGTCGCCTTACTGCCATCCCAACTGTAAACCTCTGCTTGAAAGGCCAACGTCGCAGGCAAATTCAACTCGAGATCAAAACCATTTAGAACCGTGTCCGTTGCCGGAACGGTGATCACCTGCCCATAGGTCGCCGTATCGGGAACTCCAAAACAGCAAACGCCGTCGGATCCATTCCATCCTGAGATGGTATCAATAGTCGTATCGGCAAGAGCCGACACCGCCAGCGCGGAGAGACCGATGACTGCTCCGATTAAAAGCAGACGTGTAGACCGGAAGGATAGAGCGATATTATTCATGTGAGAGTTGTTGGATCTTTGGAGATCGCGCCAAGCGCTGTCTCAGCGCAGATCCAGTCCCTAACTCCAACGCCGGATAAGATTCGTTGAAACGTCGTTTATCGAAATCGGCGCACCTTTTACGAACTTCGCGGATTAGTGTCAAGCATGTTTGTTAGCTTCTTATTAGCTTTGCGTGGCCTTAAGACTAAAAAAGGTAAGTCCTTGTTATCGATGGTCTTGCTCCGTTGAATAAACGATGAAGCGCTCGTTGTTTTCCAATCTGCGTTCGATCGACGAGGATCTACGCGATTTACCGCGCTCCGTGATTGATAATTTCCGCTGGAAAACTTGACTGCTTTAAGCAGTCAAGTTTCGCTGGGCAACACGGCGCTTCCGGCCCACCATAAAAATAATCAGGCCAATCGCGTTTGCGATCACAGTGACGGCAATAATCTTTGCCCCGAACATCATCGGATTCGGGACGTCGATGATCGGGTAGACGGTGAAAAAGATTGTTAGCAAACAAACGGCAACGCCGGAGGCGGCGGCAATGCGCAGCCACAATGGCGCGCCTTTGCGAATTCTGGCTGCGCCAATTAGCGGAATGGCGAATAGGATGAAATAAACGATGCCGTAAAAAACGTTCGCGGCATTGTCCACGAGTTGAAACGCTTCCTGAATTCCGGCCCCGATCTGGCTGGCAATTGCGATGACGAGTGTGACGCCGCCCACGAAAAAGATAGAGTTGATTGGCGTTTTGTATCGCGGATGCAATCGGGAGAACCAGGCGGGCAGGAGATTGTCCCAGCCTGCCACCATCGGCAATCGCGAGCTGCCAGTAACATGAATGCTGGTAGCTGAGATCGATCGCACGGTCATCATGATGATTCCCACCGATGCGATGGCACCGGCAATTGGAAAAAAGCGCAGACCTAATCGCAATGTCTGCGGCACCGGGCCAATGAGATCGATCTGGCTATCGCCGACGAATGCGAGGACGGAGCTGGTCCCGAAAATAAACATCAGCGCAATAATCGGCGAGGCGATCATTACCGAGCGACCGATGTTCCGCGCGGGGGCCCGTGCTTCGCCGGCAAGGATGGCGACATACTCAAATCCGCTCAGTGCGCCGACCGCGAGTTTGGTGAAAATGTTCAGGCAAAAGAAGATCGACATCGTTGGGGCAGCAAATCGAAGCGGGTGGTACTCCTTCAAATCCCCCCGCGCCAGACTAACGAACGGCAATATAATTAGCGCGCCATAGGCAAGAAACATGGCAAGCGCGCCGATGTTGTGGACCCATTTTCCCAGGGCCAGGCCACGAATCGCGGTCCAGGCCAGCCCGGCGACCAGGGCGCAACTGATCAATGACACGCACCATTTGCTCTGTGGCATCCAGGCGCCGCTCTGCCCAATTGCGTAGGAGAGGTTCGTGGTCACAAACATGCCGCCTAACGCGATCACGGTGATCGAAAGCAACCAGAGATTCCACGCGACGATGAAGCCGGCGAAATTGTTGAACCCAAGCTTTGCCCATTGATAGAGTCCGCCCTCCAGCGGCATCAGTCGATTCAGATAAATGACCACCGCAGCTTGCGGAATGTAGAAAAGCAAAATGGCGAGCAGCCAGAAAAACAAATGGGCCGTGCCAAGTTTCGCCGCAGCACCAACCCAGCTCGATCCGACGACGAAGACAATCTGGGTGAGAACGAGATCGCGGAGGCCGAGAGGTTTCTTGAGCGCGTCGCTATGCTGTTCGATGTCGCGTTCGGCACGATCCAATTCAGTCGCCACGGAAGAGAATTGTAGAGCAAGCGCTTCGCTTGCCTATCCGAAAAAGCGGTGCAGGCAGGCCGTTGTACGATGTCGATCTAATCCCGTTCTTCTTCGGCTCGCTGGGGCGGTGGCGGTTCATTGCGGAATTCCTTGTGCCGGATTTTCCCGCCGGCATGAGCAATGTGTGTCCCCATTCCGAAGGTGACCGCGCCGAGCAGGAGCACCGCGAGGGCAAGCGGCACCGAAGATTTTGGCCACTTGATTGGGATCGCGATGGCGGCGGCGCTCAAAACAGCCAGCGCGTAGAAAACAAAAATAAACTGATCGGCGCGGTGTCTGTGTTCGTTCAGCCAGGCGTGACCCGGATCGTCCGTCATTGTCAAAACGCGATCGTAAGCTTGTTCGCCGTATTCAAATACAGGCCAGGCTGAGGCAGAGCTAATCAGGATGATCGCCAGTGTTGCGATTTTGGCGGGACGACTGCGCAGACAAATAGCCAGGAGTAATCCGATCAATCCCACCAGAAGTCCGTAGATGGGAAGGGGATTGAGCAAGACGTGGATGTATTCGGGTTGACGCAAATCCCGAAGAAAAGTGTCGATCATAATTGGCCTTCCCACTTGGTTCCGAACCCTTCCATGGCGCGCTTCGCTTCTTCGGGAGGCAAGAATTTTTGCCAACCCCGAACGGTGAAATGCCACCACTCGGTGCGTATTCCCAGGAACCCGGCATCGCGCATCGTGCTTTGCAGCAAATAAAGATGCGCGCGAACGGCGGGATCGGTCCCTTGATACTTCCACATCGCCGCTGGTGTAAAGTTATCGTAATCGGTGGGCATGCTGACCGGACGGTTATAGAAATCGGTGAGAGTAGCATCCACGGCCACGCCCCAACTGTGTAATGAACCTGCGCCGGCGGTAGGATTAGCAACGTAATCGTTCTTGGCCGCGGCTTTCCAAAGTTCCACTTGCACCGAATTCGGGCGGTAGGCATCCCAGATCTTGAGGCAGTAACCGTATCGCTTGAGAATGGTCTGGGCCGCCGCCAGGCGCCGCGCGACCTCGGGACGAATGAGCGCCGGCGTATTCGGCTGATATAACGGACGGCCCGCAAGATTGTTCGAACCGGCATAGCGCAGTTCGACAACGATCGACGGATCAACCGACTTAATTTCGACCAGTGGAATTTTATCTTGCGCCGGCGCGGTGTGGATCACGGCTGCCAAAGCAATGACTAATAAGAGCAGTCGATAGTTACGAGTTGATAGTTGATAGCGCTCAACCAAAGCCCGCGAAGCGGGCGTTCCATCAACTAAAGCGCAGCGTTCTTTCTTCATCTACTGTGTCGCCACGACTGGCGCGGCGACAACTTTCGCGATTCGTTCAAGAAGAAGTCGCGCACTCGCATCGGGAACGTTGAAACGCAATTCCAGGTTTGTGCCGTCGCGTTGGATCTCTGGCGCCTGGACATACAGCAATGCATCGGAATTCTGCACGCGTAGCCAGCGGGCTGGATCGCTGCGCAAATCTTTTTCGAGTGCGGTTGCAGCTTCAGCCGAATTTAGTTTCAAGAGAAGCTTGGCCTTTGCCGGATTGTCGAAGCGCAGACCGAGGCCGAGCAATTGCGCCGCATCGAGTAGTTCGCGGGTAAAGATTGGCAGAAAAATGCGGGCAAGGTCAGCCGGATTGCGCGAGATCAACCGCAGGGTGCTTTCCTTATCGAGGGCTTGGAAACTGTCGAAAAGTTGGCCGGTGACTTTCAGGTCTAAATCGATCCCCAGCCGGACCCGAACCAGTTCGCTGACTTCGTTGGATGCTCCTACGGCCAGCGTCGTCGGACCGACTCGCGAAACGGTGAGATCAGAACGTTCCCAAACCGGCAACCCGCTGATTATGCGTTTCTCGAAACTCTTATCATGGCTGACCGCGTCCACCACGTGGGAGACATCGCCGCGTCCTTCGACCAGAACAAACTCCCGGGTCTTTCCTGCTTCGTTGGTCGTTAGCGCGCGCGTGATTTGCGCGGCGTCACGAGGCGCATTCAATCCTGGCGTGACGGCCGCCGGGCCAATCAAGCCGGACCAGATTTTTGGCCAGCTATCGGGCGATTCTTTTTGCCAGCGTTTCGTCAGCTCATCGTGATCGAATTTTCCGGTGTTGATCGATAAAATTGCGTCCGTTTCTCGCGGCAGCCACTCCCGTTTCGGCGGCGATTGAAAAACCAGGGGTAGGATGATTGCCAGCAATGCGAGAAGGGACACGACGCTGAAATAAAATTTCCGCAATTCCTGCTTGTCGATCTGGCTGGAGAGAAGGCCCAGATGAACGGTGTGCTCAAGATGTCGATCTACCGCGGCGCGGCGACGTTGCACGTCAGTGAGTAGTTGCGGTGCGCTCGGTGGCGCAATTCCCTGCGAAGCAAGATGGCGGCCGATGTTCAAATATGCGGGATTTTTCCGTTCCTCCACGGTTTGATGAAGGGCCTTCGCCTCCCGGACAGCTTCCTGCTGGGTGCGGATGCTCTCCTCCAACGTCTTGTCGCGCGCGCTAAATTCGCTCCGGATTTTCTCGATACTTTTCTCCACCACGGCGAGCTCGGCTTCTCCGGCGACAAGTTTTTCTTTCGCCAGACGGCAGGCGTCAGAGCTGCCCAGCCGGGCGCGAAGGAGTTCGGCCCGTTCCGCTGGCAGACGAGCGCGCTGCGTTGCGATGCTGGCCGATTGTGTTTCGAGATCGGCCGGCGGCGGCGTTATCGCCTGTAACTCGTCAAGCTTTCTTAAAAGTTCGCGATCGGCCGCGTCATTTTGTTCGACGCGCTTTTCCACCGCGATCAATTCGCGGTCGCAAATATCGGCCGCGCTCTTTGCCTGGTTGCGTTGTTGAAGGACCGGTTTCTTTTCGGCTTCCAATTTTCCGATCGCTTCATTTTGTTCGCGGGTATTCTGTTCCCGTTCCGCTTCGATCTTCTTGATGCCCTCGTCGATTTGCGCGATCCGGAGCGCCACTTCCTTCTGCTCCTGCTCCAGTTTCTTTAGCGCCACGATCTCATTGCGCAGCTCCGGAAAATTCGCCGCTTGCGATGTTCCCTCGCGCCCGAGATTGATCTCGCTCTTTTGCAGGATGCGTTTTTCGTGACGCAACGCGAGGCGCGTGCGCTGGCGCTTCACCTTTAGTGCGATCTCGCGCAGTCCTGTACGGATAAAACTCACAATCAGAGGGTACGCTTGTTCCGCGTTCGAGAAATGAAAAACTTACTCTTCCGGTCCGCTCAATCTCGCCAGAACGCTGAAATCTTCGAGCGTGGTGGTATCGCCGGTAACTTTCGCACCGCTGGCAATCTCCTTGAGCAGGCGGCGCATGATTTTACCACTCCGCGTTTTTGGCAAGGCGTCGGCAAAACGGACTTCATCGGGCTTGGCAATCGCGCCGATGTGCGTGCCGACGTGATCGCGCAGCTCGTTCTTTAGGGAGGGTGTCGGTTCGATACCGGATTTCAATGTCACGAAGGCGACCACGCCCTGGCCTTTTATCTCGTCGGGCCGTCCGACCACGGCCGCTTCAGCAACGCGGGGGTGACTGACCAATGCACTCTCAATTTCCGATGTGCCGAGGCGGTGGCCGGCGACGTTCAAGACGTCGTCGATCCGGCCTACAATCCAGAAGTAACCATCCTTGTCGCGGCGCGCGCCGTCGCCAGTGAGATAGTTTCCCTTAAACTCGCTCCAGTATTGTTTTTTATAGCGTTCCTTGTCGCCGTATATCGTGCGCAACATCGACGGCCACGGCCGGCGGATGATTAGTTTTCCGCCGATGTTTGGTCCTACCTCTTTGCCTCTCTCATCAACAATTGCCGCGTCGACACCAAAAAACGGCAGGGTCCCGCTGCCAGGTTTTGTCGGGATCGCGCCCGGCAATGGCGTGATCATGATTGCTCCTGTTTCGGTCTGCCACCAGGTATCCACGATCGGGCAACGGCCGCCGCCAATGTTCTTGTGGTACCACATCCACGCTTCCGGATTAATCGGCTCGCCCACTGAGCCTAACAAACGAAGCGACGAGAGGTCGTGTTTTTTCACCCATTGATCGCCCCAGCGAATGAACGCCCGGATCGCCGTTGGCGCCGTGTAAAGAATACTGACCCGATTGTCCTCGATGATTTTCCAAAAACGATCGGGCTCGGGCCAGTTCGGCGCTCCTTCATACATGAATGTGGTCGCTCCATTCGATAGCGGACCGTAAACGACATAACTGTGGCCGGTGACCCAGCCCACATCGGCTGTGCACCAGAAAATATCTTCGTCGCGAAGGTCGAAGACATATTTCATCGTGGAATAGATGCCGACGAGATAACCGCCAGTGGTGTGCAGGATTCCCTTCGGCTTTCCGGTCGAGCCGCTGGTATAAAGAATATAAAGAGGGTGCTCGCTATCGAGTGGAACCGGCGGGCACTTGGCGTCGACATACTCCATCTCGCGATGCCACCAGACGTCGCGCCCTTCTTCCATGTGGATGTCGTTTGCCGCGCGGCGAAAAACGATAACCCGTTTGATTGATGTGCTGCCGCTCAGTGCATCATCGACATTTTTCTTTAGCGGAACGATTCCGCCACGACGATATCCGCCATCGGCCGTGATCACGGCGGTCGCACCGCTGTCCGCGATACGATCACGAATGCTGTCGGGGCTGAATCCGCCGAAAACGACCGAGTGCACCGCGCCAATGCGCGCGCACGCGAGCATGGCAATCGCCGCCTCGGGAATCGTGGGCATGTAAATGATGACGCGATCGCCCTTGCCGATCTTGTTTCGCTTCAAGACATTTGCGAACCGGCAAACTTCATGATGAAGCTGCTGATAAGTGAGTGTGCGTTTTTCGCCCGGCTCGCCTTCCCAGATAATCGCCGCCTTGTTCCGGCGCGCTCCGGCCAGATGTCGATCCAGACAATTTTCCGAAATATTGATCTTCCCGCCCACGAACCATTTCGCAAAAGGCGCTTTCCATTGGACCAGCTTTTTCCATGGCGCGCGCCAGACCAGTTCGCGCGCCTCGCGTGTCCAGAACTTAACCGGCTGCTTGATCGACTCGCGATACATCCGCCGGTATTGAGCGAGGTTTTTGATCTTCGCCTTGTCCGCGAACGTCTTTGACGGCTTGAAGACGCGCGTCTCTTTCAGGTGCGATTCGATGTTGTCGTGCATGCGCAGCTTTTCAATATCGTTGTCAACGCGACCGGTCAACACGGAGCGACGGACTCTGGGTAGCGCACGCGTCTCGCGTGTGGGTTTCGGCGTCCCGACGAAACAGTCTTTTCCTTACCGCGGTGCTCGAATCCCTGGCGAAACCACAGAGAAAGTTGGCGACTGCGAGACGCCGTCGCCAACACGCGAGACGCGTGCGCTACCCAGATGTCCTGCGCCGGTTGTTCTTGTTTTCAGGGAACCGAACCGGAACAATCGAACCATGTCTGATCACACCTACAAGAAAATCGAGCTGGTTGGTTCGTCGCCCAAAAGTTTTGACGATGCAGTAACAAATGCGGTGGCGCGCGCCGGCAAGACCGTTCGTAATATGCGCTGGTTTGAGGTGACTGAAACCCGGGGCCATATCGAAGATGGCAAGGTCAACCATTGGCAGGTAACGCTGAAGGTCGGTTTCACGCTGGACGGGTAGGGGTGATTGACCTCAATCGCCCGCGGGCGGTTCGGGTGAACCGCATCTATCTATTCTTCGTCTTGGGAAGCTCGATACAGCCTTCTCGCGCCGTAGATGAGAACCGCCGGCTTGAATGCAAACAGAGCCAACCGAAGGACTCCGACGATGAGGCGGCCGATTGGCAACCGGTTTACAATAAACCCGAACAGAAACGCGTAGAGAAGAGATTGGGTCGGCTTCTCCCGGACGTAATCCTCCGTTTGGCTGACGACGGCGTCGAACTGATCGCGGGCGTAGTGCAGACTGCGCTGCGACAAATCTTCTAATTCATCCATATCGCAATTGAGTATCGCTTTGGAACCATTGTCTGCGTGTATCACTCTGGTCAACGTAAAGTTAACCAAACTGTGCTCGCACCCGAGCCGGGCGGAAAGTCGGGCAGGGGAGCTGTCCGATGAAATCTACCGGCGCGGCGCGAAACTTTGAGACAATAGCGCCCCATGGTTTCAAGCGCGTGCCCGGTGAGCGTCGAGCAATTCGTCGATAGCAGTATGTGCGCGTCTCGATTTGCCACCTCCAGCGCTGCAACCAACAATGTCTCGAAATCCTTTTCAACATGGAATGCTTGGCCGCGATGCGAGCGCGAGAATGTCGGCGGATCGAGGACGATAGCGTCGAATTTCTCTCCTCTCCGCGCCAGCCGCGGCAGAACAGCCAGGACATCGTCCGCGATGAACTGATGATTGTTGCTTGGCAGATTATTAAGAGAAAAATTTTCGCGGCCTCGCATAAGCGATTTGTTTGAAAGGTCGATATTAACCGTTGCCGTTCCGGTTGCCGCTGCGACCACAGAGAAGGAGCAGGTGTAAGCAAAACAATTCAGGAGCCGTTCCGGTTTTATCTCGCCCAAATGGCTGCGATTCTCTCGTTGATCGACAAACAAGCCGACCGAGTAACCCGTGCCGAAGTCGATCCCAAATCGAAGATGCCGTTCTGTCACAATTCTGTGGAGATCCTCCCTGGCTTCTCCAAGCATGAGGCGCGGCATTTCCCGCTCTTCATTTTTGCGCGGCAGGAAGCGCTCGAAAATCTGCTCGAAAGAAAAATCCACGGCCTTTCCCCAGAGATCAAGTTCGCTAGCGAGGCGGTCCCGCGCCGCGATGCTCTTATAAGAGATGAGAACGTCGCGTCTGAAGCGTTCCACCCAGCCGTCATCGATGGTGCAAAGCCGGTGCGCGTCGGTCCCTTCCGCTTCGAAATCGCGCAGCAACGCCTGATCGATCCACTCGGATTTCCTTTTCATTTGACGACACACATTGAACCGATGCATTCACAAAGGAAACGCAGTAGTTACGCCGGGATCCCTCGACTTCGCCCGGGATGACACTTATTTTTCGACGATGACCCGCGCCCCGATCAACCATCAACGATCAGCTATCAACTTTTGAGATGGGTCGCCGGCTTGAAAATTTAGAACAGTTTGGGATCGACGTTGTCCTCGGGCGCACCCGAGGGGTGCGCGCCTCGCTTTTGCGAGCCCTTCTTTACGCACTCTCCTTCATCTACGAGCGCATCGTTCAACTGCGGCTTTATCTTTACAGGAAACGGATCTTTCGCGAGCGCACTCTTGGTTGTCTGGTCATCAGTATCGGAAATTTGACCGTCGGCGGCACGGGCAAGACACCGATCGTGGAGAAGTTCGCGCGCGCGCTGCAGACCGGTGGCCGGCGCGTGGCGATTCTCACACGCGGTTATAAAAGCGTCCCGCATCCGAGCAAACGAAGCTGGCTCGATCGTCTCCGGAATCGCGATGTCGATCCTCCCCGGATTGTCTCCGACGGCAAATCGCTCCTGCTCGATTCGTTAACGGCCGGCGATGAGCCTTACATGCTGGCGCACAATCTCAAAGACGTCGTTGTCCTCGTGGACAAGGACCGGGTGAAGAGTGGGCGGTTTGCCATCGATAAGTGGAAAGCGGACACGCTCTTGTTGGATGATGGGCTGCAATATCTCCATCTCAAACACCGGCTCGACATCGTCCTGGTGGATCGACAAGCCCCTTTCGGAAATGAATTTTTGCTTCCACGGGGAACGCTACGCGAACCGCCGAGGAATTTGCGTCGTGCCAGTTACGTTTTCATCACCAAGAGCACCGGGGAAGCGAACGATGAGCTCATCGCGCGCATTCGCAGTTACAATCGCACTGCCGAGATCATCGAGTGCGCGCACAAGCCCCTCTATTTGCAAAACATTCAGACCGGCGAGCAATTACCGCTCGAACGGTTGCAGGGTGCCTTTATCGGCTCGATCTCCGGCATTGCCGCGCCGGAAAGTTTCGAGCGAGCGCTGGCAAAGTTGGGAGCGCGTGTCGACCTGGCCAAGCGCTACATCGATCACCATTATTATACCCCTTCGGAGTTGCAGAGCTTCGTCAATCGTTGCATCCGTCGCGATCTGGCCATGATTGTGACCACTGAAAAAGACGCGGTGCGCATGCCGCATTTGCCGGAAACGGAAGTGAAAGTGCCGATCTATTTCCTGCGCGTCGAAATCGAGATCCTGAGCGGACACGAAAGCTGGGAACATTGTGTAGCCCGCATTTGCAAGCCGCAGCCATTGCTTTCGCCGGAACGTTTCTTCGCCTAGGTCCCTTTTTCTGTAGCGGCGGTCTGTGACCGTCGCTCGATTTTTCTGAGGAAATAATGCGACGGTCACAGAC
>JBDTZF010000174.1:0-3778 GCA_040005265.1 Verrucomicrobiota bacterium | reverse complement strand
TGCGAGGCTATGAGCAGAAGCAGCGAAATAATTACTCCGCTTAGATACGGAAGGATCGTCTCGACGCTCACGCTAAATGGCAGGGAAGCGTTCTCCATATCGTTTCCCTGCTGTAATCCGCCCCACAACAGCATCAGAATCATCAGACCGATTCCGTAAGCCGAGCCCCAGAAATGGAGTTTGATTAGCGACGCATAACGCCATTCGCGACCGACGAGTCGCGGCACGATGTAGTACATCGAACCGAAAATGACCATCGTGTAGAAAGCGTAAAGGCCCATCTGGGTATAGGCGCTGCTCACTTCGCTGAAGTTCACGTAGTGCGCGACGGAGCGCAGCGAAATCACAACGCCGAGGAGGCTAAAGACCGTGTAGGATACCGCGCCAAATATCGTGAAGCGCAAAGTGGGACTGTAACGCAGCAGCGGGAAATAACCCTGCATGGTCATGTGATGATTCAGTCCCACCGTGGCCACGGGAATGATCGTAAGAATCGTCGCCGTGATGCTCGCTGTAATCATCCAGGCCGGGAACGGTCCATCGACAAGGCGTTGCATTCCCGTCCAGCTCGAGAAAAGCGCGTAGGTCCAAAAACCGATGGTGGCGAGATGATAACTGTAGACCGGGCGCCCGATCACTTTCGGGATCATGTAATACGCAACGCCGAGCCCGATCGCGCCGAGCCAGATAAAGAGCAGATTATTGCCGAACCACCAGCTCACGACCGCTTGCATGACGCCTTGCACCGGCACAACGAACAGCATCAAGTTTGCGGCGGCGTACAGCCATGGGAACCAAAGAAACGCCCCGACCAAATACCATTGCGTGATGTAAATCTGTTCTCCGTGCCGAAACCGGAACATCAACAACGCCCATGACATAATAAGCGTGTAAGAAACGAAAAGCAGGAACGCTGCATAAGGCGGAAACTCAAGCCATGGGTAACCGGTGCTTTCGCCACAGAGAATTCCGCCCACCCCGATCAGCACGCCCAAATTCCAAAAACCGGCGCCTGCCACGAGCAACAACGGATGGCGCAACGTCGTTCGACACAAACGCGCCATGATCCAAATGGCGGTGCCCATTCCCGCCATCGAGGCCCAGCCGTAAATCATCACGTTCATTTGCGCCGGGCGCATCCGGCCCCACGTGAGAAAGCTGATATTCGCCAGCAGATCCGGTGCGTGCAGTTTAAGGGAAACAAACCCGGCCATCAGTGTGCCGATGAGCAACCAAACAATCGCCGACGCGTAAAACATCAGCACCGGCACCCGCGTCGAGGCGTCGATCAGCGCGCGCTCGACCTGATCGACATCCGCAGCGGTAGTGCTCGCCGGACTCGTCGGTTCTCTTAATGGAATTCCCGGTGCGCTCATCGTTTCGCTCGGAAGATCGACAATTTCATCGTTGATGAAGTCAAATTGTTCATGGCTTCGGCGTGGGGGTTGGCGATGTTTTCGCTGGCGAATGGACCGGACCCGTTTCCGGATTCACCGCGGCGGCTGGTTGCCCGCGAGCTGCTGACTCAGGACCTGCAACCGAAGTCGGCTTTGGGGTGCCGGTCGGCGTCGGTGAAGCTTTAGGCGCGGGCGTCACCGTAGATTTGGCCGCTGGCGTCGCGGCGGCCGGAGTCGATTCGACCGATGCAGGCTGTGGTGTGGCGATGGGACCTGCAGCCATCGGTTTTTTCTGCGCAAGCTCGGCGACACTCAATTGCATGGCCCGTTCGATCGGAACGTGCGCCACACCCTTGGTCTTATCGACCCAACCGTAGCCCGTTAGCGCTTTCGCTTCCTCGTCGTGCAAATCCTTGAGTTTCTTCTGGCGGACTTGGGCACGCTTTTCTTCGTAATCCGCGCCCCGCTGTGACGGCCCGATAACTGCAAGCACGATCGCACCAAAGATCGCGAACAAGATCACGACACCGACCCACGCAGAGAAGGGCGTGCGGGCGTGCGCAATTTCGCGAAGTGATTCCGGCGTGGCCATTTCAGTTGGTTGTTCTTAAAGATTCAATCAAGCGCGGATCGCGAACCGGAAAAAGGGAAGTGCGCGGCAGAATTTGCAGGTAAACAAAGGCGAGCGTCGCGCCCATCCCGATCAGGGCCACGAAATCCCAGATGCTGACGTGGATACCAGTGCCATGCAGCGCGGGCAGCACGACGACATACATGTCGAGCAATTGCATAAAGACGATCCAGCCGGCGACCAAACAAAGCCTGGCCGGCGTTTTCTTGATTCCTTGCAAAAGCAGAATGGCGAACGTGCCGAAAAAGCGACCGACCACGAGGATCATGCTCAATGCCCACCACGATTCGGTATTCCGGGTGATGAAATACTGGGTCTCCTCCGGCATGTTCGCATACCAGATGAGCATGTATTGCCCGAAGCCGATGTAGGCCCAGAAGATCGTGAAGGCCAGCATCCATTTCCCCATGATGTGGTAATGCTGGATGGTGACGATCTCCTTCAAATAACCGGCCCGGCGCAAAGCAGTGATGACCAGGACGATTAGCGACATCGAGCTGCCGGCGGTCCCCGCGAAAATGTAAACGCCGAACATGGTCGAGAACCAGTGGTAGTTCAGACTCATCAGCCAATCGAACGCGCCGAACGTGAGACAGAGCGCAAAGATCGGGAGACTGGCAAAAGAGACCTTGCGCATCCAGATGGTGTGGCCCGGATTTCCATCCTTATCCTGCCGAACAGAAATTCGGAGCAACAACTGCGTAGCAATAATGAACAGCCCGAAGAAAATAATGGCGCGAGCGAGAAAGAAGTTCCAGTTGAGATAGGCGCGCTTGGAATCGAGCGCCGCTTCCGCGCCCGGCGGAATGTTCATCCATTCGTAGAGATGATGTCGAAGCAGAAGCACCGGAACAAAAAACAGGGCCATCATCGCCAGCAGCGACCCAATATTTTCCAACTGACGTCGCACCACCACCGACCAGTCCGCATCGGTGGCGTGATGTACGATGGTCCAAAAGAAGCAACCAGCGCACAGGGTAAAAAAGAAGGCGAACGCGAATAGCCACGAGAAACTGAACTGATGCGGATCGACAAACGCGCCGACGATGCAAAAGCCCAGCGCAATGAAAGCAACCAGCCCGAGCAGGATCGACAGCCCGGTGAACCGGCTGCTCTCGAAATGCTCGCCTTCCGGCGTGGGCATTGTATGGGAACGATCGCTCATTGTTTCTCCATTTCGGCGCGATGTTCCGGCGGCACATCGGCAGCGGTAGCGTTTTGACTACGCTGCAATGCGCGCAAGTAAGCAATGATTGCCCAGCGGTCCGTCACGGTCATGTTCGGGCCGTAGGCCATCATAGTATTCTTGCCGTTGGTGATCGTGTTGAAAATTTCTCCATCGGCCATCTTGCGAATCCGGTCGTCCTGCAAGGTGACGACGGTGGCGAGGCCATATTGTTTCGTAATGCCGTTCCCCGCAGCGCTCGCGCCGTGGCACATTGCGCAAGTAATCGAGAAGCGCTGCCGGCCGCGCTCCATCAACTCCTGCGTCACCTTGAGCGGAATGCCAGTGCCCCAGTTTTCGCCCATTTTTCCGGTGTTGTAATAATCGGTGCCTACGCTGAAGGCGACGCGGGAATAGGATTGGGGCGCTTCAACCGGAGCCTCGGGCGGGGCGATCGTTTCCGGCTTCGGCATCTCGTAGCCGATCGGCACCGTGCCCGTCACCGGCAAACGCGGCCCGCGATTATCCGAAAAAAATCCGAGCGGCGCCTGCGCGCGCACTTTCATCTGGCGCACCATGTCGGGG
>JBDTZF010000173.1:0-3808 GCA_040005265.1 Verrucomicrobiota bacterium | reverse complement strand
TGTGATCCGCGCGGATGCCGAGGGGTTTCAGCATTGCACTAATTGTCTCGCGAAGGCTGAAGCTGATTGACTCCATCTCGAGTCTCCCCGCTTCGATCTTGGAGAAATCCAGGATGTCGTTGATCACGCCGAGCAACGAATGTGCGGAAGTTTTCACCATGCCGAGGTATTCGCGCTGCTCGTGATTCAGTTCGGTATCGAGTGTGAGCTCGGTCATACCGAGAATGCCATTCATCGGCGTGCGAATCTCGTGGCTCATGTTCGCAAGGAACTCGCTCTTGGCGCGAGTGGCCGCTTCCGCCGCTTCTTTTGCCCGGTACAACTCCGCCTCCGCCTGCTTGTGCTCGGTGATGTCTTGGAATGCGCCCTGTACCCGTCTCGATGAGCCGTCGGCATGCCGTTCCGCCGCTTCGCCGCAGACGCGCACCCAGATTTGCCGGCCTTTGGCGGTGAGCATTGCCGCTTCGAGGTCGAACGGAATGCCCTCTCCAAGGCATGCGTTCAATGCCGCCGCTATTTTGTCCCGCCACTCCTCAGCATAAAGCGTGAGGATCTCAGCGAGCGGTGGGACCTTGCCGATTGGATAATCAAGCATTTCGAAAATCTCATCAGACCAGGTCACCACTTTGTCTGGCATTTCTACCGCCCAGCCGCCCGTACGAGTCATTCGGCCCGCGAATCGTATGAGTCCACCCTTCTGTCTCAGAAGCTCCTCGGCCTGTTTGCGCTCGGTGATGTCCTGAGCCATCACGACGATGCCGATCACGTTCCCATCATTGTCGCGATAGGGTACCTTGTCGGTTTGCACCCAAAGGGTTTCACCGCGCGGACCTGATAATGTCTCAACGAGTCCGAGCTTTGATGCACCCGACTGAATAACCTCCAGATCATCTGCATAAAACTTGGCTGCTTCCTCCGGATAAATTACCACCGCCGGTTTCCCTTCGATCTCAGCAACGGATTTTCCGGCGGCTTCCGCGACGCGTTGGTTGACACGGAGGATACCGTTTTTTGTGTCCTTGAACCAGATCATGGCCGGCATCAGGTCAAACAACACGCGCAGCTCGGTTTGTTGGCGCTGCAACTCTTCTTCGATTTGCTTTCGTTCGGTAATGTCGGTGACAATACCGGTGAGGCGCACCAGTTTGCCGATGGCGTTCCGCACTTGAAAGCCGCGGTCATGAACCCAGCGGATCGTGCCATCAGGACGTGCGATCCGATATTCAGCGCTCACTTGCGGTTCGTTCTCCATGAGCGTGCCGAAGACGGCGAAGACATGTTCGCGATCCTCCGGCAAAATGGTGTTGAGCCACTGATGCGGATCTGCATACAAGCTTTCCGTCGAGCGGCCCCAAATCAGTTCGTACCCGGCACTCGCGTAGTGGATGGTCTTCAAATCGGGCGAAGCGATCCAAAATGCGTCTGAAATATTATCAGCCAACTGGCGAAATTTCTCCTCGGTCTCGCGCAGTGATTCCTCGGCGGTTGTTCGCTCATCGAGATTGCGCCGCACTTCCTTGAGGGTCTGCCTTAACTCCAATTGGGCGACGACCTGGCGGCTTAGAGCCTGAAGGGCAGCTTTCTGATCCGGCTTCAAGGCTCTCGGGACCCGATCTTTGACGCAGAGCATACCGATCGTCTGCCCGTTGGGCGTTACCAGCGGCGCCCCCGCGTAAAAGCGAATCTTAGATTCTCCCGTAACCAAAGGATTGGTGGCAAACCTTTCGTCCGCCAGAGCATCTTGCACCTCAAAAAAATCTGGTTGGAGAATCCCGTGGGCGCAGAAGGCGATGTCCCGCGACGTTTCCGTGTTGGTCACGCCGATGCTGGATTTGAACCATTGCCGGTTTTCGTCCACCAGGCTGATGAGTGCGATGGGAGCCTCGCAGATGTGGGAAGCGAGCAAGGTGATGTCGTCGAAATCCTGTTCCGAAGCCGTATCGAGGATTTCGTAGTGATGCAGGGCCTGCAGGCGCTCTGTTTCGTTCGAAGGGAGAGTAGCTTTCATAGCAACCGGTTCAATTCGGCGTCCGGTGATTCCCGCACGGGCGCGATTAAGGAATTGGTCACGCCGCCTCTGGGCAACGGGTAACCAGCCAGGAAGGTGTGAATTCTGTCGATCTCGTGTCCGAGCTCGATCACCTGTTTTTCCGCTCGCTCGAAATTTGCTTGTCGCCCTTGCTCTTCGAGCTGCTGCGTCAGATTGTGCGCGTTCTCCGCGCCAAATGCACCGAGGGAACTTAAGAGCTTGTGAGCGCCCGCCGCCAGGCTCGGAGCGTCGCGTTTCACGATGGCTTCGTGAATCACATCGAATAACCGGGGGGTGTCCTCGCGGAAAAGCGCGATCAGTTCTCGCAGCAAGTCTTCGTCTTCGCCGAATTGCGCGAGCAATTCCGCGCGACTTTGAACCGTCGCTTTTTCTGTTTTCGTTTTCCGGCCAGGCTGTCCTTTTTCCCCCGCCAAGGCTCGAAATAAATCTTCTTTGCCTAACGGCTTCGAAATGTAGTCGTCCATGCCTGCAGCGATGCAGCGTTCGCGATCCCCCACCATCGCGTGTGCGGTCATCGCGATGATCGGCGTGTGGCGGCCGGTCATTTTTTCCAGTTCTCGGATGCGAGCCGTGGCTTGGAAACCATCCATCTCAGGCATCTGAACGTCCATTAGAATGAGGTCGAAGCACTTCGTCGTAACTGCCGCGATCGCTTCAAGGCCATTGGCTGCGTGGGTCAGAGTGTGGCCTTCTTTTTCCAGCATGCCGGAGGCAACTGCGCGGTTAATGGCGTTGTCTTCCACCACCAGGATCTGAAGCGAATCTTTCTTAGAGCCGACAAGAGTTGTTCCTTCCAGCGGATTGTTGGCGGCGGCCAGCGCATTACCGTCTAAACTGGCCAAAATGGCGTCGAGCAAATCGGATTGCATTACCGGCTTTGTCAAAATGCTGTGAATGTTAAGCCCGGTTGCACGACTTGTTTCGCCGGCGCGCATGGCGGAAGAGAGCATCATTACAGTAGCGCCCGTTAGGCCGGGTTCGTCTTTGATTCTTTCTGCCAGCGCAAAGCCATCCGTTCCCGGCATCATTGCGTCGAGAAGCACCAAAGGGAAAGGTCGACCGGCGGCAACTGCGCTTTGCATTTCCACGAGAGCTGCGGCCGCAGAGCGGACGACGGTCGGCTGCATCCGCCAGTTGCTAAGCATCTCTTTCAGGATACGGCAGTTGACTGCATTATCATCAACGATGAGCACGCGAAGACCATCCAGATTAGCTGGATTGATGTGTTTGATCTCGCGCATCGACTCGGCCGAGGTGCGCAGCCGGATCGTGAAATGAAACGTGGTACCGAAGCCGACGCGGCTCTCAACCCAGAGCCGACCCCGCATCTGGTGAACGAGGCGGGTGGCGATCGCGAGGCCAAGGCCTGTGCCGCCATATTGTCGTGTCGTCGATCCATCTACCTGCGCGAACGCTTCGAAGATCGCAGCCTGTTTTTCCACGGGGATTCCGATGCCACTGTCGGTCACGGAAAAGTGCAGCTCTGTTTCATCTTGCGCTGCCGATTCGATTGCGATCTTAACAATGATTTCGCCACGCTCGGTAAATTTGATCGCGTTGTCAGTGAGGTTCAGTAAAATCTGGCGCAAGCGCATTGGGTCGCCTATCAGATGATCCGGCACGCTCGCCGGGATATCTGCGACAAGCTCCAAATGCTTGCGATCCGCGCGGATGCTGAGGGGTTTCAGCATCGCGCCGACGGCCTCGCGCAGGCTGAAGCTGATTGATTCCATCTCGAGTTTTCCCGCTTCGATCTTG
>JBDTZF010000172.1:0-3810 GCA_040005265.1 Verrucomicrobiota bacterium | reverse complement strand
CGTTCGGCGTCCGCGCCCGATCTCCAGATCGCTCAGCACAATGGTGCGCCTGCCGTTTTGCTTGAGAAAAATAAATGGATCGCCCGCCCAAAACTTCGTCGCATACAGCATATCGGCATCGATATCGCTCGCTGCGACGATGAGGCGCGGTGTTTTGTCTTTGGATTTGCTCATTGGGTATTGGTCACTTTCTAAACTCAATTATGCAGCTTGTCATCCCGAGCAATATGCCAGACCGGTCATAGACTCGCCGGGGAGAACTCGGACCAAGGGACCCCGCATTAACCGCCAACGCGCCCAGATATCATTGAATCCGCGATTGCATCGTGAATCGCGAACGTTTTCCGCAACTGTGAGGTCCCTCGTCGTCTACTCGACTCGGGATGACAGCATGAAACGCCTCCTTTAATTCCTGCGCACTTCGAGCTGTCGCCGCAAAATCCATTGCAGTAGCGCCAGCAAAGCGACCGACGAACCAATCAATACCAGCGTGTTAAAGACCAGGATGTTTACTTTGATGCCGAGGTATCTCTTTTGCGCGCCGAAAAAGACGTTCGGCTTGTTGCCGCGACGGTAATCGTTTTGCTCCATCTCCGCGTTCGAAAAGAGATCGGAGACTTTCTGATTTACGTAAACCTGATCGGCGGTCACCGGGCCGCTCGCACCTTCAAAAAGGTGACGATCGAACGGCCGATTGCCGTCCAAGATTTGATCGATGAAGCCGAGAAAATGATTGAGGTCCTTGGTCGAGCGGGCTTCCAAACCGGAAAGGACCGCCAATGTTTCCTTCAATTCATCGAGCCGTTTGGTTGCCGCTGCATCCTGTCGATGTTGACCGACCAGAAGATCGATCTCGTACTGCGTCCGGTCCTGCCGCCGGATCAGCGGGTTTAACTTGGCCTGGGCCACGATCATCTCTTCGTACGACCACCGCATGGCGACGAATTGGCAAACAAACGGCACTTCCAATTTGCTGCTCATTTTCTTTCCCCGCTCACTAGGATGTTCCGAAAACCAACGGGTGAGCACATGAAGCAGCGCCATGTTGCGGTTCATGTCTTCGTATTTAATGAGCGCGCCCCCCATGATGATCTGCGGAATCAAGACCAGCGGGACGATGTTGGCCGCGGTTTTAGGATCGGCCACGATCGAAGAGATAATGAGCCCGAGCGACACGCCCGACATCGCAGTCATTAGCATGATGCCGAGATCGATCCAAAACATCCCGCGAATTTGCAGGATGTAATTGCCGATGAGGACAAAGAGAATGCATTGAACCAGGGCAAAAACGCCGAGGGTGATCGTTTTCGAGATGATGTAATAGGGAATGCGGACGTTGAGGTTTCGCTCGCGCTGCAACACCGGCCGGTCCCGGATGATATCGTCCGCGCTGTTAGTTAGGCCGAGAAACATGGCAACGATCAGGCTGAGGAATAGAAACGTCGGAATGTGATACGCCGACGCGAAGTCGTATGTGCCGCTATCCGAGTAACGCAAGAGCGTCGCGATCATAATAGCCAGCACCGGCGCCACGCAGATCGTAATCACCAGATTGGCGCGATTGCGGAGCTTGCTGATGAACGCGCGGCGCAACAGCGTTCGGAACTGGGTCAATTCCTCGCGCCACCGGAATGGCAGCCGTTTCTTCTGCGTCGCCGCCGGCGGTGCTGCCACGATCGGTTCTTTGCGAAGCGAAACCTGTTTGACGTCCTGGATGAGCCGGAAGGCCTCATACTTGTCCCGCCAGAATTCGGGCGAATACCGGCGCGATGGAACGAGCTGGCCGCGGCTGTTCTCCTCGTAAATAATGTCGCCGCTCAAATCGCGAAGCGGCGTCTCCAGAACGTCGAAGATGAACTCGGGCCGCGTGGTGCCGCAGGACGGGCATGCGCCCAGGTCGGCGCCGAACTGATGCTGATGCTCCGCCTCGGCAAAATAACGAAGCATGTCGGATGGCGTGCCAAAAAAAACCAGCCGCCCATTTTTGTCGAGCAGGATCGCTTTATGAAACATCTGGAACAGTTTCGAGCTCGGCTGATGAATCGTGACAATAATGATTTTGTTATGCGCCATGCCACGAATGATCTCGATGACATGCTCAGAATCCTTCGAGGAAAGGCCGGAGGTCGGCTCGTCGAAAAGATAAACGTCGGACATGCCGATCATATCGAGCCCGATGTTAAGGCGTTTGCGCTCGCCACCGCTTAGCGTCTTTTTCATCGCGCTGCCGACCACTGCGTCGCGGCGTTCACCCAGGCCGAGCTCCACCAATTTGGCTTCCAGACGGCGCGTTCGGTCGCGCCGGGAAAGATGCGGGGACCGGATCGCGGCCGCGAACTGAAGGTTTTCGCCGATGGTGAGGTGCTCATCGAAAGCGTCTTCCTGCGGGATATAACTGACGTAACGCTTGAGCCGGTCGAGATTGGGATAGAGCGATTGTCCGTTCAGAAAAATCTGACCACTGGAGGGCTGAAGTTGCCCGGCCATGACTTTTAACAGCGTGCTTTTCCCCGAACCGCTCGCGCCCATTACGCACACCAGCTCGCCACGCGTGACGTTGAACGAAATTCCTTCCAGACCGACCTCGCCTTTGCCGAAGCGATGCGTGACTTCGCTCACTTCGAGGCTGCGAATGATGTTTCGCTCTTCCTCGATGATCCGCTCGGAAAAATTGCAACGCAGGAATTGGCCGATGTCGATCCTGATGGTGTCGCCATCCTTCAGCGGCGCCGTCGAGCGCACAGTGTTCTGGCCCACCATGATCGGCCGGTCCGCTTCGATGACATGCAACTCGCCGACGCGCTTGTCGTAGTCGCAGAAAATTTTCAGCAACACATCGCCGCTGGTGCCGGGCGAAAGAAGAATGTCGTCTGCTTCGAGTAAGCTCGGATTATTCGACACCAGGTAGGCTGACTTCGACGCCTTTAACGGAAACCGGCCGCCCAGGGCCCGGGCCCGCCGGCGCAGGTCGACGAAATCCATCTCGCTGTCGTTGTGGAAAACTATCTTGTCTTCCAGCGCCGCCTCTACTTGCGTGCCGCTCCTTAACTTCGTGCCGTTGAGCACAGCATCGACATCGCGCAGCGCTTTCACGTGCACCTTCAGACCGAAGGAAATTTGGAGCGCGCTTTCACGGGTTCGCGCGCGCTCGAGTTCGACCTCGTCGCCTTCTTTGTTAACCCGCATGAAAATCTGCGGCACGGAAACGTTTTTCTTGGCGTTGAAATATTGGGCCAGCTCCTGGTAACTGAGCACCTGGTCGCCTATCAAAATTCGCTGGCCCGGATAAATCCGGCAAAAACCGCCGCGCGGTAGCGGGCGGCCGCGCACCGAAACGCTCTGCCCGCTGTAGTTTTTCAGGAGGATGAGATCGTGATAACGAAAGGCAAGCAGACGCTCGTTGTCCGTCAGATTTCTTAAGGTCACATCGCCCTTGCCATTGGTGCCGAAGGAAAGCGATTCCAGCGGGGATGCCCCGCGCTGGTAAATGGAAGGATCGGAATCCTCCGAGGCATTCAATTGATAAACGATGTCAATCGCCTGCGCCGCCATGCCCAGCTGCGACATGAACGAATAGAACGCAACCACCTGTTCCTGTTTCAAGCCGGCTTGCGAGATCAGGTCGTAAAGCTGGACCCCCAGCATGATCTTTCGCTCCGTGCTCAACTGTCCGCTGAGCTTTTGGGCCATCGCCGAGAGGTCCTGCTGCTCGTAGAGCGCCTGCCGGAACAACTGCCGCAGCTCCGAGTAGACCGCTTCGGGATAATCGTACCGCAAAAAACCGAGACTGGAGTCGATCTCTTCCTCGAG
>JBDTZF010000074.1:0-12943 GCA_040005265.1 Verrucomicrobiota bacterium | reverse complement strand
TAGAGCAGTGGACTGAAAATCCACGTGTCGGCGGTTCAATTCCGCCCCCAGCCACGATTTCTCGGCGGATCGAACTTCATGAAACACTGGAAAGACGGCGGCGAGGAATGGTCCAAGCCTTGGGGAACTTCCGCTGCGCAATGGGCCGGCGCGATCTTGCCGCGCATTCGCGATTGTCTGCGGGCCGGGACGATTCTGGAAATCGCGCCTGGGTTTGGCCGGTGGACGCATTATCTCCGGGATTACTGCGATACTTTGTGGGCGGTTGAGAAGTCCGAGCAATGCTTCGAAGCTTGCCGCCGGCGTTTCGTTAACGATCCCCGCGTCACCGTTTATCATAACGACGGGCGTTCGTTGTCGATGATACCCGACGAATCAATCGATTTCGTTTTTACCTTTGATTCGCTCGTCCACGTCAAACGTGAAGTCATCGAATCCTATCTCTGCGAACTGAAAACCAAATTGAAGATTGGCGGGAAAGGCTTTTTCCATCATTCGAATTTCGGCTCGTATACGCCCTCTGCGCGTGACCACCTCCCGCAATCCTTCCTCAAGCTGCTGCAGAAGACGAAAATTCTCGACTGGGAGCATCATCGCACCCCGAGCATGACTGCCGATCTGTTTCGCGCCTTGTGCGCGCAAAATGGTCTTCACTGTCTTACTCAGGAGCTGATTAACTGGCGCAGCCGACGACTGATCGATTGCTTCTCCCTGTTCTCACGAACGGGCTCTGGCGAGCAAGTAGCCACGACGATTACGTGCAACCCCGGATTTATGAGGGAGGCCACGCGAATTCGTCGCGCTATTCCGTCCGCAAAGCTGTGATCGGGTTCACATGCGTCGCGCGACGCGCTGGAAGAAAACAGGCCAGAAGCGCGGCGCCGGCGAGCAGGACGCTCGAGGCGATCAGCGCGAACGCATCGTTCGGACTCACATCGTAGAGAATCCGCGACAGCACACGACCGATCCCCAGGGAAAGAAGAAGTCCGACGCCGATGGCAAGCGCTGTCTGCAATGCCCCTTGTCGCATGATCAATACGAAAACATCTTTGCGATGGGCGCCTAGGGCCATCCGAATGCCGATTTCGCGTGTCCGGCACGCCACGGCGTAAGCTTTGACCCCGTAGACGCCAACCACGGCGAGAAGCAGCGCGATTCCGCCAAAGGCACCGAAGAGCATAGCGCCGAGCTTCACGACCCAAAGTCCGACGCTTTTCTGCATGAGATCGGCATACGGCGTGATGCTGAGGATGGGAAGGTCGGGATCCATGTTTCACAATGTTTGCCGCATCGTGGGGATCAAACCGGCCACGGCTTGTCGATCCTTTGTGTCCAAGCGCACGTGCAGGAAAATATTGCCGGTGTAAGCATGCGCGAACGGCACGAACAAGCGGGCCAGCGTCGTGTCGTTCTGAACATCGTGACGGTGGGTATTCACCAGACCTACGATTTCAATATCGTTAGGCGAACCATCCCGCGGCGCAATCGTGTAGCGAACATGCTGACCGATCGCGTCCTGATTAGGGAAAAGTTTTTTAGCCATTTCTTCGTCGATGATGCCAATGCGCCGGCCATCTTTGTTTTCGCATTCAGCTGGAGTGAAATCGCGGCCGCGCAGGAGCTTCACTCCGAGCGCATCGAAATAACCCGGAGTAATTGCGGTGTAGAGCGCGCTCGCGCCGGGGTCCGCCGCCTTTGGATCGGTCGAGAGCGTGTCGCGGGTCGACATGATGCGACGCGTGTTGGTGAAGTTTCCGTAGGGCAACATCGTTCCGGCAGCAGTGGCTTTAACGCCCGGCAACTCTTTCGTGCGTTGAATAATGTTAGATATGAGGCGTCGCGCTTCGGCGGGCTCTTTCTTGACCAACGAGAAGTCCAACTCGGTCACAAGATCGCCCGCCGCCACGAATCCTGGATTGAGGCCGGCGGCCTTGAGCGCGCCCCGGAAAAACAATCCGGCGGAAAATAGGAGCACGAGCGACAGCGAGATTTGGGCCATGACGGAGATGTGTCGCGGTGCGAAGAACCGACTGAAACGTCCGGCGCGAGCCGGTTCGCCTACCTGCTGTTTGAGGTCGTTGACGAGATCGGCCCTTGTCGCCTTGAGGGCCGGTCCCAGGCTGAACAGCATCGTTGCCAGCAGGCAAAATAAGAAAGTGACGGCGAGGACGGCCACATTCGGGGTAAGATCGACGACAAACGAAAAATTTACCGAGCCGAGCAATGAGCTCAGCGAGTGAAGGAGTAAATTGTTACACCACACGCTGAGAATAAGGCCGACTACGCTGCCGCAAATCGCGAGCAACAAACCTTCGGCGAGCAACTGGCGCACGATCCTCCAACGTGTCGCGCCAAGCGCAAGACGCAGAGCGATTTCTTTCGCGCGAGCAGTGCCGCGAGCCAGCAACATGTTGGCCAGATTCAGGCAGGCGATAAGCAAGACGGCGCCGGCCATGCACATCAAAAGTGTGCCGATTAACGTGATGGGACCATCATCCTCGGGCGAAGTGCTCAAACTGAATCGCGATGGCACAAAGATTTGCACTTCGCGCGCGAACTCGGAATCGGTCGGCTGAATGGCGTTAAATCTTTGGGACAGGACCGGCAGGCGGGTTTTCGCCGCTTCGAACGTCAGGCCGGAGCGCAATCGCGCTGTAATATTGAGCGCGTAATTTTTCGGATTCGGCAGGTCGTGCAGAGTCTCTGAATCGCCAAACGCCGACCCGAGCTGCGAATGCATCCCGAGCGGGAGCCACACATCCGGTGCGATCAACGCACTCGCGCCGCTGAATCCATCGGGCGTGATGCCAATCACTGTGTAGGGCTCACCGTTGATTCGAATGCTGCCGCCGACAAAATTATTGCGGCCACCCATCCGTTTCCAGAATCCGTAACTCGCCACCACAACCGGTATGTTCGCGTTCGGCCGGCTTTCCTCAGCATTGTAAAACCGGCCCTGGAATGGTTGCACACCCATCATCGAGAAGAAGTTCTCCGAGGTCAGAAAGGCGAAGCTGCGCCGCATGTCGCGGTCGTGCCCGATACCGGCGACGGCGAACTCGAGCGCGGCCACATCCGCAAACGTATCGGCTCCATTGTCGCGTAATTCGCGATACTCATTGTGCGAGAACTGGCGATAATCATGGTTCGCGTTTTGGCGGCAGTTGAAAACGTTCACCACTTCTTTTGACCGCAACGGCACAGTCGGCTTGAGCACGACACCGTTGATCAACGCAAAAATCGCCGAGTTAACCCCGATCGCCAGTGCCAGCGTCAATACCGCCACTGCCGTGAATCCTGGTGCCTTAAAAAGCTGCCGGACCGCAAACTTGAAGTCTTGAATCATGAAAACTTTGGTTTGTTTTCATTGAGATGCCTCGATTGGAAGATTTGGATTCAAATAACTTCCGCCAGCCGCCGGCCATTCCCGCGCCAAACGCGGTGTGAACCGCCGAGCCGTTCGTGAAATTAACTCAGAAACTCGAAATGTGCTGCGCGATTCCGGGTGAGCACCTCGAGATTGGCAGCGCACCAGCATTGGGCTGCTGAGTAAAACCTGTGGCCAAATTATGCCGCCAACAGCGGCGCAAGTTCGGTCGGTTCGGGGACTCCACCGAATTTCGGATAGAGGAAGCGTGCAACCGGAGCGTTCTCTCGGGCAATGCCGCCCGCGCGAACCAGGCCGGCTTCGCGTAACGCGCTAAGTGAGCGCTCAAACAGCAGTGTGCCGAACCCGCGGTTACGATACTCCATCATCACACTCGGACCAGGTGCGAGGTGGTTTTGGGCTTCGGGATCGAATGAAAGAACGGACGCACCAATGATGCGGCGGCCGTGGCGGAGGACAAGGCATGTGCTCAGGTCGGAAACCAGGGCCTGGTCGAGCCAGGCATCGACGGTTCGCGTTACTTCCTGGACAGCGGGGTTCCAGAAGGGATCGAGGACGAATGAGCTAGAGAACACCTTGCGCAGTCCTAATTGATCGTCGTCTGTCGCAGGGGCGATTTGGTAATGCTCCGGCAGTTCCGAAACAAGCGGAGGAAGGGTGGTCAAATTCCAGGTAAATCGAATCCAGCGAAGAAGTTTCATCGATCGTCGAATCAGCAAGTCCTTAGGCGCCCAATCGTTCATCACCCGATCTTTGACGGCCGGGGGAGTAAATAATTTAACGCGATTCATTTTCATAGTGACTCTCGTCCATGAAATCGTCTCGCGCTTGTTTTTTACGCGCAAATAAAACTGGGCTGTAGTCGATGAATTAAAGCGCTTGAACGCTTTTTAGCATCTCATTGAAGGACTGATAAAGCTCGCGATGCTGGGCGAGCCCGCGCCGGACCACCGGCTTGAAATTAGCTAGATCGGTGATGTTGATAATCTGATCGACACTTTGCACGAATGCGCTCATGGCATCATTGGTAGCGAACCGATGGCTGAGCAGGACAACGAAATGCTCGCGACGCTGAATGTCTGGCTGCCGGCGGATCTCGCGCAGAAGCGGATTGGTCTCAAGAGTGGAGTTCTTGAAGTTCTCATAAATCACGACCACATCGTAACTGTAGGTCTGAAGTTTAAGGATCACGTCTTCCTCAAATAGCCCGAGATGCACTTTATAGGTAAGATCGATGAGCTGCGGGACAACGATCTTCTGGAATTGCTGATGATCGATGCAGACCAGCGCAGTGTTGTCGCCTAGATCGAGAAACGTTGATTCGGGTTCCGGTTCCATGGTGGTCATTTAGAGAAAAGCATTCTCTGGCAAGTCGAGCCGCAAACCGGAATCGAGATCGGTATCCATGCCGCGACTCTTCTGAATGAGGTCGATTCCACGGGCGATGCGTCCCTTACGGGTCGCGAATAATCGCGCGGTCTCTTCCGTGACTAGATCGTTTTCGTAGGCATTAAGAATCGATTGATCGAATGTCATCCAACCAAAGGGTGAGCTGGCCTCGATGATCTCATAGAAGCTCCGATGTTCGCCTTCTCCGAGAGCAATGGCTTCCTGTGTTCGCAGGTTGTGCCCCAGAATTTCAGTAAGCAAATGCCGGCCACCACCGGCCTTCGGCGCTAGTCGCTGGCTGATCACGTAGCGCAGGGTGTCGGCGAGACGAATTCGGAGTTGCTTTTCCTCGCCGACGGAAAACAGGCCGAGGATACGGTTGATGGATTGGCCAGCATCGATGGTGTGCAGGGTGCTGAGAACAAGGTGACCCGTTTCTGCGGCCATGAGCGCAACTTCGACAGTGGCCCGGTCGCGCATTTCACCGACCAGAATGACCTTGGGTGCCTGACGTAAGGCGGCCCTCAATCCATTTGGATAGTTATTAAAATCGTGTCCGAGTTCGCGCTGATTGAATGTTGCTTTGCGCGAGGGGTGAACAAATTCAATCGGGTCTTCCAATGTAATGACGTGGACCGGTTGCGTTTCATTAATCTCGTTGAGGAGGGAGGCGAGAGTGGTTGTCTTTCCGCTTCCGGTGGCGCCGGTTACAAGAACTAGGCCGCTTTTCTCTTTGGCTACTTCATGAAAAATGGAAGGAAGCCCAAGACTCTGGACGCTCGGCACCTCTCCGTACAATTTTCGGAGCACGATCGAAAAATGTCCCTGCTGCCGAAAAATGCTGATACGAAACCGGGCTTCATCATTGAGCGAATAACTGCAATCGCATGAACCACCGGTGAGATAATCGTAGATCAGACGACGATTTCCGCGCATGAGGGTAAGTGCTATTTGCTCCGTCTGATAGGGAGTTAATGCCTCGATTGGAGGATCGACAAACACCGGCTTGAGCTCACCAAAGTCCTCGACCTGCAGCGGGCGACCTACGGAGAAATTGAGGTCGGAGATGCCGTCGTAGGTTTTCAGCATCGCCGATAAGATTTTGTCGAGGTCGGGTATTCTCATGCTTGGGGCTTTATTCTTCCGACGCGTCCAAAGGCGGTTCCTTTAAGAATTGGCGGAATTTTTTCCTGTCCAGTGCCTTGTCGTAAGCTTCTTCCGGCGAGATCCGCATATTGCGCAGTTGTTCCATGATGGCGTCGTCCAGCGGCTGATTTCCCTTTTTCTTGCCGACTTGAATCATGCCGGGGACCTGGTGAGTCTTCCCTTCGCGGATCAGGTTTGCGATCGCCATGTCGACGACCAGAATTTCCAATGCGGCGACGCGTCCCGGTTGATCGATGCGCTTGAACAGATTTTGCGCGACGACACCCTTGAGCGATTCGGCAAGGGTGGCTCTGATTTGGTTCTGCTGATTGGTAGGAAAGACATCAATAATACGATCCACGGCTTTCGCGGCGCTTGAAGTATGCAACGTTCCAAAAACCAAGTGACCGGTGGCCGCTGCGGTCAGCGCCAGCTCGATTGTTTCCAAGTCCCGCAACTCGCCAACGAGCAGGATATCGGGATCCTCGCGCAACGCCCCGCGTAAGGCGGAGGCAAACGATCGGGTATGGACGCCTACCTCGCGATGTTGGATTAGGCAGTTTTGACTGCGATGCACAAATTCGATCGGATCTTCAACAGTGATGATGTGATCCTGACGCTGCAGGTTGGCGTAATCGACCATCGCCGCAAGCGTGGTTGACTTGCCTGAACCAGTAGGGCCAGTCACGAGGATCAAGCCTTTCTTGAGCATCGGAAATTTTTTCAGGACCGGCGGTAAACCCAACTCGTCCACTGTTTGAACGTTGGACGGGATCGACCGAAAGACTGCGGAGATCCCGTATTTTTGCTGAAAGAAATTCGCTCGATATCGGGCGACTCCCGGCACTTCGTATCCAAAATCGACGTCATTCGTCTCTTCGAAAAGTTTAATTTTTCCCTCCGGCGCGATCTCGTAAACCATGGCCTTGAGCTCGTCGTTCTTAAGGGGTGGAAAATCCACCCGCACAAGATCGCCATTAATGCGGAGCATTGGCGGATTGTTGGTAGCGAGATGCAGATCGGAAGCCTTCTGCTCGGCCATCAGTTTAAAGAATGCGTCAATGCGCGACATGGGTGATCCGCGCGTTTAAGAGCTAAATCGATGCCAAAGGGGTGAATTCGAAAACCAGGATGGCCGACCGGCTTGCGTCCTCTTCTCAACCGAAGCAGGATTGAACCCATCCAGATAGACAAATCCGCGCGTTTCTTAGCGCAATTCTTGCCTGGCCGCGTCTAGCGTGGAACGCACCTGCGCCAACAGTTTTTCGCTGGTGTAAGGCTTGGGAATAAATCCACGCAAACCCTGAGCCAACATCGTGCTGATCTTTTCCTGCTCGGCAAATCCGCTACTCAAAACCACATTAATCTTCGGATTGAGCTCGCGCAGTTCATCGAAAACGGCATCCCCATCCATAACCGGCAGAAAAAAATCGAGGATGACCAAACCGATCTGTTTGCCGATTTTCTGATAGATTTGCAAGGCCTCAAATCCATCGTGCGCAACGATTAACTTGTATCCCTCCTCCGCGAGCATTTCGACCGCAACCTCGGCAACGTCAAAATCGTCCTCAACGATGAGGATGTACTCGCGGTTGCCTTTTGAATTTCTGATTTTGATTTCCGACGGCATCGTCGCCTCGAGCACTGCTGTGGCCCGGGCCGGCGTGGTGTCGGTCAAGGAGTGTTCAATCCTATTCTCGCCGACGAATATGGCATTTGCAGGTCCCGAGGGGCGTACGGGGGCACTGGGGATTGGTGGTGGCACTACTGAGAATGTCGGATGCGGCCCGGTTGGCGCCGGAGAATTCCCGGTAGTTCGGGCTAAAATTCTCGATGTGACCTTGTCAAAAAGTGATTGCGCCGTCTTCGATCCCAAATCGACCCGCTCTCCCAACAGATCGAGATAGTGATGTTCGCCTTTATGTCGCCGCGCCAAGTCTGTGTAACGTGAGATTTGTTGCAGGATTGAATTCAAGCTCGTGGACGTGCTCGCGATCCATTTCAAGTCTTCGTGATCCAGCATACGTTCTTTTTTAGCTACGGTTGGCCGCTCTTGTCCCAATACCCCCACGAAAGACAAACCAGCATGGAAAGCGAGATGAGCGCGAATGAGACGATGGCGAGCATACCTTTAAGCTCGTCTTTATCAGCACGCTTCGTGCCCATAAGCTCAGGTTTGCCCCGGGGCGCAACGGCGACGTTAATCAACACCTAACATCTGCAAAATCGCCAAATCTTACCTGAGTGATTACAGGTAGCGTCATGTTGTCCAGATTTCGCACGGAATGCTATACGGGCTTTGGTGTTGCGCTCATCGTCGGGCTGGTTTTGAGTTGGATTTGGCAGCCGGAGCGCCAGGTGAGGCGACACACCGAGGCTCTTTTTCAGGCGATTGAGCGTGGAAACTGGGACGACCTTTCCAGTTTCATCGCCAGCGACTATCGCGATCAGTGGGGCCACAATCGCGCGCGCGTGATGGAGCGCATTCGCGCCTTTGGCTATCTAGGCGAGGTGCGTATCAATTCCCCGCGTTCTAGTGTGCAAATCGACCACCGCAGAGGGAAATGGACCGGCAAAATCGCCATTGAACCGAATCATGGCGAGGTTGCCATCTTTATTAAGGAACACATCAACTCGGCGACAATTCCTTTCGAATTGGAATGGCATCGCCTCTCGATAAAACCGTGGGACTGGAAGCTGGTGCGCGTTAGCAATTCCGATCTGGATATCCCGAACGGCGGCTATTGAAACTAATCGGGCCTATTTGCCCAGCGCGGCGCGCAACTGCTTCTTGGCGGATTCTACTTCGCGGGGCGGTTGCTGGCATAACAAAATGGCGCGCAATTTGTCTCCTTGATAGTAGCGCGCGGTAAATTTCTTTTTCGCCCGCGTCCCGCTCACATCGATACGCGTCGGCTGCATGCTGAAATCACCCACGAAATCCATCCGGAGATCGAACATCTCGCTCCAGAAGTAAGGAATTTGCTCGTAACGAATCCGCTTTTTTCCGGTCATATTTGCGCCGGCAATCAATCCTTGTTCGCGCGAATTTTCCCAATGGGTTTGCCGTCGCATCCCGCCCATCAAACGATCCGGATAAAAAGCGAGATCGCCGACCGCGAAAATTCCTTTCTCTTCGGTTTCGAGAAATTCGGTCACCGGCGAGCCGTGGGGCCCGGACAGCGGAGTTCCTCGCACTAGATCCAGATTAGGCTCGGCTCCGCATGCGACGACCGCCAGCCCGGCCTGAACTCGGTTGCCGCTCTTTGTCTGAATATTCCGAAGCACCGTTTTACCCTCGAAGCCATTCAGGCTTTCGCCCATAAGCAGCGTGACCCCATGTTTGGTAAAGTATTCTGTTAGCCACATTCCGGTTTCGGCGTCGACGTAACGATTCAGCAGATGTGAGTTCCGGTGCATCATACTCACTTTCAGCCTCATCTGCCGAAGACTTGCGGCCGTTTCGCAGGCGAGCAATCCGCCGCCAACTACCATAACGTTTTTCTCCACGTCGGCCATTTCTCTCAAGGCGAGAGCATCACGCATTGTACGCAAATAAATTACGTTACCCAAGTTGACGCCGGCGACGGGTGGTCGAACGGGTCTGCTTCCCATAGCCAGACAAGCTTTCTTGAACTCGATGCTTTCGCCGTTCCCGAGCACGGCGAGCCGTCGTTCGATGTTGAACTGAGTAACCATCGTACCCAGCCGTGTTTCAATCTTGCGCGATTTATACCAGGCCGGATCGAAAAGATTGAGCTTGTTAATAGGCGCAATCTTTTCGCGCAAGAAATTCTTTGAAAGAGTCCAGCGCTTATACGGGTGAAACATTTCCGCGCCCACCAGGGTCACACTACCGCGTTTGTCGAAGCGTCGAATTCCTTCACAAGCGCTTGCGCCGCCGATGCTGCTGCCAATGACTAGATAATCGCGCTGTATCATATTAAGCGAAAAATAAGACGATAGAGAATCAACGCCCTGGCTGGCGAGGGAAAAATTTGATGGGACGAGACCGTTCTTCTCACTGCAACTACGACAGGTTTCAACCTAGCACTGCCCGGCAGATAATCACCGACGCAATGACTCCCGCAAGGTCGGCCAGCAATCCAGCGGGGATTGCGTGGCGTGTCTGTTTCACGCCGACTACTCCGAAATAGACAGCTGCTACATAAAAAGTGGTTTCGGTGCTGCCATAGATCGTTGCAGCGGTCAGACTCACTATATTGTCCGGGCCGAGGCGGTGGACGATGTCGGTCAGGAGCGCGAGTGTGCCACTGCCGCTTAGTGGCCGCATTAACGCCAGGGGAAGCAGATCGGTCGGAAAATGTAGCGGCGTCAAAATGGGTGAAAGGGCTCGGCTAAGCAGGTCGATTCCGCCAGCGCCTTTGAACATGCCGATCGCGACTAGCATCGTTACCAGAAATGGAATTATCTTCAGAATCACGCCAAAGCCTTCTTTGGCGCCTTCTACAAATTCTTCATAGACCTTCACCCCCCGCACTGCCGCGTAGAGCGGGAAGAAGCTCAGCAGGAATGGAATCGCCAGGATAGACAAAGCGTTCACGCTGCGGATAAAACCATTTTGGCCCCCCGTGTCTGGCGGTAGCGAAAGACCAAAGAGAGTCGGCGTCACCATTCGAAGAAAAATGACCGCGAAAAAAACGAAGAGCGCGACCAACGCAACCCAACCCAGGATCGACAATCGTTTCGCCGGCTCCTGTGCGACGGCATCGCCAGCATAGTTGATTATTGCATCACCTTTCGTTTCAAATTTCTGCAAATCGTGTGGGGGCACTGGCGATGTCCGAAACATTGGCAATTTCTCCAGGAGCTTGACGGAGATGATGGCCACGCTCGCTGCGCAGAGCGTTGCCAGCAGCGCGGTACCGACGATTGCGGTCGGTTGTGTTGATCCGGAGGCAGCGAGGATGGCGATTGCAGTAGCCGGAATCAATTGCACCGAACTCGTGTTGACCGCGAGGAAGGTGCACATGGCATTCGTCGCCACACCGGGCCGTGGATTAAGTGTTTCCAAATCGCGCATCGCGCGCAGGCCAAGCGGCGTCGCCGCATTGCCGAGGCCGAGCATGTTCGCCGCCATGTTCATGAGCATCGAGCCCATCGCCGGGTGTTCCGAGGGGACATCCGGAAAAAGACGGCGCATGATCGGGCGCAACCCCCGGGCTATCCGTTGCACGAGGCCCGCGCGCTCCGCTAGGCGCATCACGCCCAACCACAATGCCATGATTCCGATGAGGCCAAGCGCGATCGTCACCGCTGTCTTGGCGCCATCGAACGCGCCATCGGTTACGTCCTTAAACCGATCGTTCCATCCCCCGATCGCGACCGCCAAGAGAACCAGGACGAGCCAGATGTAATTCAGCACGTCTAATTTCTAACCGGCCCCACTAGCCCCGGCCAGCCGATTTGTGGTTGCGTTGCAGAACCTGTTTTCAACACACTGGGTCCATGAACGACTCCGTTACTCAAATCAAAGACACGACCGGCAACCCCGCCCCGCTCGGCCTGCTCGGCTTCGGCATGACCACGGTTTTGCTCAACCTTCACAACGCCGGCTTTTACGAACTCAACAGCATGATTCTGGCGATGGGCATTTGTTACGGCGGCGTCGCCCAGATCATCGCCGGCATTATGGAATGGAAGAAAGGCAACACGTTTGCCACCACCGCCTTCACTTCCTACGGTTTGTTCTGGTTATCGCTCGTGGCGTTGATCGTCTTGCCGAAATTAGGATGGGGCACGGCCTCTAATGAAACATCTATGGCGGCGTATCTGGCAATGTGGGGATTGTTCACCGCCGTCATGTTTATCGGTACGTTGCGGCTCAACCGCGCTCTACAAATCGTTTTCGCCACGCTGACGATCCTCTTTTTCCTCCTGTCCTTCGGCGACTTCACCGGCGCAAGCGCCGGGTTCAAACAGTTCACCGGCTACGAAGGATTATTCTGCGGCTTCTCTGCCATTTATACCGGCCTCGCCCTGGTGCTCAACGAGCTCTTTGGCAGAACCGTGCTGCCGCTTGGACCAGTTCAAAAGTAATCTGCTCTTACTTGGTAGAACGTTAGTAGAACGCGACGCTGCGAGAGCGCCGCGACAATCACATATTTCGAGATTGGACGTTTGGCGTCGAGCGTTCGACGTTTTCTGAGTGAAATCGGATACCGCTCTTCTCATTGTTGGTCACGGCTCAACCGTGAATCCCGACTCGAGTGCGCCGACGCTTGCTCATGCAGCGGCGATCAGGCGCCGGAATGTCTTTGTCGAGGTGGGCTGCGCTTTCTGGAAAGAGGAACCGAGTTTGCGTGACGCCATTTTTTTGTTCGATCCGAAGTCGGCTCGTGAAGTCTACGTCGTGCCAAATTTCATTAGCGAGGGTTATTTCACTCAAACGGTGATTCCTCGTGAGCTCGAGCTGAATGGACGCGTGACTAAGCGATCAACCGGTCAGGTCTGGAAATATTGCGATCCGGTCGGGAATCATACATCCATGACCGATTTGCTCTTACGTCGTGCGCACGACATTGCGCCCGGTGTCGATCCTGCCGCTACCAGTTTGTTGATCGTCGCGCATGGGACTGATTTGAATGATCACAGTGCCGCGGCGGCCAAACGCGAAGCGGAAAGGATCCGGGCAATCCAAAAATACGCAGTCGTTCTTAATGTCTACATGGAAGAGCCACCGCTGGTTTCAGACTGGCGAAAACTGACCCAAACTCAGAACGTGGTCGTTGTTCCATTCTTCATTTCTGATGGGCTTCACAGTTACGAAGACATTCCCGTCCTTCTTGGAATTGCGCGTAATGGGAAAGATAGCGGACACTCGGTTTTCGACGGTAATCCTTACAAGATCGATAATCGCGTCTTGTTCTACGCCAACGCCATCGGTACTGATCCTGGCATCGCGGATATCATCGTTGAACAGGCTGAAAAATTTTGCGGCGAAAGTTGAAATCCCGCTCGCGCTTGTTTTCTTTTACACGAGATTGCCCTCCCGCAAAT
>JBDTZF010000073.1:0-13094 GCA_040005265.1 Verrucomicrobiota bacterium | reverse complement strand
CAAACTTTCGTAGCACGGCCAACTTGGCTGTGGGGCCGGCGGGCGTCCCGCCTGCCGAATTGAAGATTGAGCAGGCGAGACGCCCGCTCGACCCACAGGCAAGATGCCTGTGTTACAGCGCCCCCGCTTGTCATCCCGAGCCGCGCAGACGGCGAGGGACCTCGCGCAGCCGATAATTCGTCGCACGACTAACAGCATGGCTAGCGCCGGCAGTGGTCCGTGAGGTCCCTCACTTCTTTCGGGATGACCACCGTTCGGTTGCTTTTGCTCACCGCGCTGAGTAATTTATCGCGAAATGTCCTGCGCGAAAATCGATCCGGCGTTGCATCAGGCCCACAAGCCGTCGTGGATCAAGGTGCGTTTGCCTTCGAATCCGGTTTTCTTTTCCACCAAAGCGCTCATATCCGATCTGCGATTGCACACAGTTTGCGAAAGCGCACAATGCCCTAACCGGTGGGAATGTTGGAGCCAGGGCACGGCGACATTCATGATCGCCGGCGATCGTTGCACCCGGGCCTGCGGATTTTGCGCGGTGACGACGGCAAAGCCATTCGCGCTCGAGGATGACGAGCCACAGCGCGTAGCCGAAGCCGTGCAGCGAATGAAACTAAAGCACGTGGTTATCACCGCGGTGGCGCGTGACGACCTTGAAGACGGCGGCGCCGATCATTTCGCGCGCGTCATTACCGCAATTCGGGAAATGGATCCGTCGATTGTTGTCGAAGTGCTCGTGCCCGATTTTCACGCGAAGGATTGGTGCATCCAGCTGGTACTCGATGCCGGCCCGGATATTTTCAATCACAATATGGAAACGGTCGAGCGATTGACGCCACTCGTGCGGTCGCGCGCGAAATATCGGACTTCGCTGGAGGTACTGCAGCGTTCAAAAGCATTGGCACCCAAAATTGTGACTAAAAGTGGGATCATGCTCGGCCTGGGCGAGACCGAGCCGGAAATTTTTCAAACCATGGACGACTTACGCGAGGCCGGCTGCGAAGTTCTCACCATGGGACAGTATCTGCGGCCCACCGCGAAGCATTTGCCGGTGGTCGAATACGTCACGCCGGAGCAATTCGATCTTTACGGCGACATTGCGCGCAAGAAGGGATTTCTTTACGTCGCCTCCGGTCCGCTGGTCCGCAGCTCATATCACGCGGCAGACTTTCATCCGGTCGTGCGTGGATGATGGAACCAGCTTAATTCTGCGAAGTCTCAATCGCTGTCATTCTGAGCAAAGCGAAGTATCTCTGGCATTTCGGAAAACCCAACCAAAGTAATGTTAGAGATGTTTCCCGTTCGACTCTCGCCTGCTCGCTCAGGGCAGGCTCAAAATATGTGCCGATTGGATCGTCAATACTGGATCCAACGTCACGTTGCCGCTCAACATGACGGGGTTCTAAGATAATGACAATTGATCGTTCCACGGTGGCGGCACTCGTTCCCGCTTTCAACGAAGAGAAACACATCGGGGACGTTGTCCGCCGGACGCGGGCCAAGCTCAATCATGTGCTCGTTGTCGATGACGGCTCGATCGATGCGACGGCAGCTGAGGCGCGCACGGCAGGCGCCGACGTTATTACGCACCCAAAGAATGTTGGAAAAGGCGAAGCGATTCGCACGGGATTGCGGCACTGGCAGGATCGACAATTCACCTGGGTACTAATTCTCGACGCCGATGCCCAGCATCGCCCGGAAGAAATCGATCGTTTCCTCAAGGCGCCATTGTCCAGCGACGCGAAGATGTTTGTCGGCAGCCGAATGGCAGATGTGACGCGGATGCCTCTCATGCGCCGGATGGTGAATCGTTATATGAGCAAAAAGATCAGCCGGGCCTGTGGGCAAATCATCCCCGACACGCAATGCGGTTTCCGCATGTTGCACCGGGATTTGATTCCCGAGTTGCTGGTGGGCGCCGACCGGTTCGATTACGAAACCGAGATGCTTATCAAAACCAGCCGCAAAGGTCTCCGCATCGATTCAGTCCCTATCACGACGGTTTACAGCGACGAAGTCAGCAGCATCCATCCCGTGCGGGACTCGCTTCGCTTTTTCAAATTGATGCGACGGTATCGCCGCGCATAATATTCGCCTGTGTTTTGGAGTGCGGCGGTGTTCCGCCGCTTTTGGGGATAGCGCGTAAACTAAAAAACCGTTGTTCTTCAGTCGCGGCTGCCATCAGCGTCCGTGACGATTTCGCTCCGGTCGCGGAGTGACACGCACTCCCAAAAGCGGCAGAGCGCTGCCGCACTCCAAAACGTGACCGCCTTTACCTACACGTCGTAATACATCGAGAACTCGTACGGATGCGGGCGGAGCCGCAGAGCGTCGTATTCTTTTTGTTTCAGGTCGATCCAGTTGGCGATGAAGTCAGCGTTAAAGACGTCGCCGCGCAATAGGAAGGCATGGTCGGCCTGGAGCGCTTCGATCGCGCCGCGAAGCGAATCGGGCACGCTGGCGATTTGGGCCAGCTCTTCCGGCGGCAACTCGTAAAGATTTTTGTCCAGCGGGTCGCCGGGATCGATCCGGTTTTGGATTCCATCGAGTCCGGCGAGCAGCAGAGCGGAGAAGGCGAGATACGGATTGGCCGCGCCGTCGGGCGTCCGGAACTCGATTCGTTTCGCTTTCGGGCTCGGCGAATACGTCGGAATGCGGATCGCGGCGGAACGATTACGCGCGGAGTAAGCGAGATTGACCGGCGCTTCGAATCCGGGGACTAGTCGTTTGTAACTGTTAGTCGTCGGATTCGTAATGCAGGTGAGCGCGGGCGCATGTTTCAGGATTCCTCCAATGAAAAAGAGCGCGAGATCGCTCAACCCGGCATAACCGTTTCCAGCGAAGAGCGGCTTGTCGCCATTCCAAAGCGAAATGTGGGTGTGCATCCCGGAGCCGTTATCGCCAAAAAGCGGCTTTGGCATGAACGTGACCGTCTTGTTGTGCCGCTTGGCCACATTGCGAATGATGTATTTGTAATACTGCAAACTGTCCGCCATGCGTTTGAGCGGGGCGAAACGGATGTCGATCTCCGCCTGGCCGGCGGTCGCGACTTCGTGATGCTGGCGCTCAATTGGAACTCCGGCTTTCTCGAGCTCGAGACACATCTCATTGCGAATGTCTTGCTGGCTATCCATGGGCGACACCGGGAAATAGCCTTCCTTAGCCCGAATCTTGTAGCCGAGGTTCGGAAATTCTTCGCGGCCCGTGTTCCAATGTCCCTCGATGCTGTCGACCTGATGGAACGATGAGTTCCCGCTGTAACTGAATCGGACGTCGTCGAAGATAAAAAATTCCGCTTCCGGCCCGATGAATGCCGTGTCGGCAATCCCGGTGCTTTTCAAATAAGCTTCGGCTTTCTCGGCCACGCCGCGAGGGTCGCGGTCGTATGGTTCGCGGGTGATTGGATCGACAATGGTGCAGATGAGAGAGAGCGTCGGTTCGGCGTTAAAGATGTCGATCCACGCAGTCGCTGCGTCGGGAATGACGAGCATGTCCGAGGCATTGATCGCTCGCCAGCCGCGGATGCTCGAGCCATCGAAGCCGAGTCCGTCAGTGAAAATTTCTTCGTTGTACTCGGTGAGAGTAGTGGTGAAATGTTGCCATGTGCCGAGCAGGTCAGTGAACTTGAAGTCGATCAATTTCACGCCGCCGTCTTTGATCATTTTACTGACATCGGATGGGGTCTTGTCTTTGGCCATATTTCAGGAGTTGATGGTTGATGGTTGAGAGTTGATGGAACGAATAAATTCTAAATCACCAAATGTTGAATCACCGAATGGTTGAAGCGAGCGAGGGCGGAATATCGAAGTCGGCAGCAAGTCTGACAGTCGATTAACCATCAGCTCTCAACTATCAACGTCCGTCTCACACCGCTTTCTCGCCGATCTCTTCCGTGCGGATACGGACCGCGTGTTCCACTGGAAGCACGAAAACTTTGCCGTCGCCGATCTTGCCGGTCTTGGCCGCAGCTACTACGACCGTAACGGCCTTTTCCACCATGTCGTCCGCCAGCACGACTTCCACTTTCACTTTCGGCAGAAAGTCGACCGTGTACTCGCTTCCGCGATAGATTTCGGTATGGCCCTTCTGGCGGCCGAACCCCTTCACCTCGGTGACGGTCATCCCTTCGATTCCCAACTCAGCGAGGGCTTCCTTGACCTCCTCGAGCTTGAACGGCTTGATGATCGCTTCCAGTTTTTTCATGTCGATGTCGATGTAAACTCGGCGGCGTGCCGCGCTTTGCAATCAAAAGCTGAATGCGGCACGCGCTTCCTTAACAACGGCGGAAGAGGAATGCAATCACGAATTTTTCGCACAATAAGTGATGTCATCCTGAGCGGAGCGAAGGGATCTCCCGATCGAAAAAGTGACGCAGGCGAGATGCGGATGTCTAATCTGTTTTCGCGAGGTCCCTCACTTCGTTCTGGATGACATGCTGGGCAAATTTGCGAAATTTTTTGAACGCTTATACTGAAATAATGCCTGGCGACTCCTTCGTTCATCTCCATCTCCACAGCGAGTACTCGCTGCTCGACGGGGCGATCCGGATGAGGGAGCTGATGAAAAAGGCCAAGGAATTCAAGATGCCGGCGGTGGCAATGACCGATCACGGCAATCTGTTCGGCGCGATTGAGTTCTATCAGGAAGCGAAGCGCGCCGGGATCAAGCCAATTATCGGTTGCGAGGCTTACATCGCGCCGCGTTCACATAAAGACCGGCCAGGTTCGATGCGCGAATCGGCTTATCATTTCACGTTGCTAGCCCGGGACGAAATCGGCTACCGAAACCTGGTAAAACTGATTTCGATCGCCCACTTGGACGGATTTCATTACCGGCCGCGGATCGACAAGGAGCTTCTCGCGCAACATTCCGCGGGATTAATCGGGCTAAGCGGTTGTCTGGCCAGCGAGGTGAATTCGGCGATTCAATCCAACAAGATCGACATCGCCACACAAGCTGCCGCGGAGTACCGCGACATTCTGGGCGCCGAGAATTATTTCATTGAGATGCACGATCACGGCATGGAAGAACAGCGATGGTGCAACGCGGTGCTGCCGAAGATGGCCAAGGACCTTGGCGTCGGGCTCGTCGCGGCCAACGACGTGCATTTCCTGCGGCGAAGCGATCATGACGCACACGACGTCATGCTTTGCATCGGCACCGGGAAGATGGTCCAGGACGAACACCGGATGCGTTATCTGCCGGAGCTCTATTTTAAGTCGCCGGACGAGATGCGCGAATTGTTCAAGGATTTCCCGGAAGCGATCGCCAACACGTTGACGATAGCTGAAGGGTGCAATCTCGAGATCGAGCTCGGTAAATCCAAGTATCCTGAATACACAGTCCCCGACGGCACGCCGCGGGACGTTTTCCTGCGCGATCTGTGCGCAAAAGGGCTGCGCGAACGTTACGGAGAGCGCGCGACGAGCGACGTTCAGATTCAGCAGCGCCTCGACTACGAGCTCGGTGTCCTCGAGACAACCGGGTTCGCCAGCTACATCCTGATCGTTTGGGATTTCATCCACTTCGCCAAGGGGCGCGGCATTCCGGTCGGGCCCGGTCGCGGCTCGGCTGCCGGATCGCTGGTGGCTTACGTGCTCGGCATTACCGACATCGATCCGTTGCAGTTCGGGTTGATTTTCGAGCGGTTCCTAAACCCTGACCGGATTTCTCCGCCAGATATCGATGTCGATTTTTGCGAAGCACGTCGCGGCGAAGTGCTGGAGTACGTCAGGCAAAAATATGGCGAACGTCGCGTAGCCCAGATCATCACCTTCGGAAAATTGAAAGCGAAGAGTGTGGTGCGCGACGTGGCCCGGGTGATCGGGCTTCCTTACGCCGCGGGGGACCGGATCGCCAAAATGATCCCGAATGAGTTGAACATCACTCTGGAATCGGCGGCCGAGAAGAACGCCGAGTTCAAGCGGGCAATCGCGACCGAGAAAGAGACGAAGCAGGTCTTTGATTACGGCAAGATCCTGGAAGGGCTCTCGCGAAATGCCGGCGTGCACGCGGCTGGGGTTGTTATCGCCGATCGCGATCTGACCGAATACATCCCGCTTTGTCGCGACGTGAAGGGGAACGACGTCATCAGTCAGTATCCGATGGGGCCGTTGAACGATCTCGGTCTGCTCAAGATGGATTTCCTCGGGCTGAAAACGCTGACAGTGATCGAGGATACGTTGACATTGATTCGCCAACGGGAGCCGGATTTTTCGCTGAAGACGATACCGCTCGACGACCAGGCCGCATTCGGTCTCTACAACCGGGGCGAAACAATCGGCCTGTTCCAAATGGAATCGGGCGGCATGACCAGCACGGCGAAGCAGTTCGACGTCGGCAAGATTGACGACATCATCGCGTTGATCGCGCTGTATCGACCCGGCCCAATGGACCTCATCGGCGATTACATCAAACGCAAGAAAGGGCTAACGAAAATTAAATACGAGCATCCGCTGCTCGAAGAAATCTGCGCCGATACCTATGGTGTCATGATCTATCAGGAGCAGGTGATGGCGGCAGCCAGCAAGCTGGGCGGCTATTCGCTGGCCCAAGCCGATCTCCTCCGACGCGCCATGGGCAAGAAGGACAAGGAGAAGATGGCGAAGGAGAGGAAAAATTTCATCGATGGTTGCGCGGCGACGAACAAAATCCCGGAGAAAAAGGCGAACGCGATTTTCGATTTGCTGGAAAAGTTTGCCGGCTACGGATTCAACAAGAGCCATAGCGCAGCTTATGGCTTGATCAGTTATCAGACCGCATATTTGAAAGCGCATTATCCGGTCGAGTTCATGTCCGGATTGCTTAGCAACGAAATCAGCAACACTGACAAAATTTCGGTTTTTGTCGGCGAATGCAAACGTATGGGCGTTCCGATCCTTCCGCCCGATATCAATAGAAGCGGTTTGAAATTCACTCCTGAAAAGTGGGAGGGACCTCAGCGTCCCGAGTCCGAGCCCGACACGGCGAGTCTTCCACAGGACGGACAAACTCGCGGCACTGAGGCCGTTCCCACGTTGATGGCGATCCGGTACGGCTTGGCGGCGATCAAGAATGTCGGTGAAGCGGCGATGGAAGTGGCGATCCAAGAACGCGCGGGGGCGGGGGAGTTCGTAACGTTAGAGGATTTTTGCGGCCGACTCGGGACACGTGGCGCAAATCGCAAGATGCTGGAGAGTTTGATCAAAGCCGGAGCGTTCGATTTTCTCGGGCGCGATCGCGCTGAGCTTTATGCCTGTATTGACGAAGCACTGGCGGCATCCGCGGCGGCGCATCGCGATCGGGCCGCAGGACAGGGATCGTTGTTTGACGAAGTGACTGCGTCGGAGACATCGACCAGGCGACGGTCGGTGGCGGCCTGGAGCGACCACGAGAAACTTTCGTTCGAGAAAGAGTTGCTCGGTTTTTATGTCAGCGGGCATCCGCTCGAGGCTTTTGCCGGCCTTCTGGCCGAACGAAAATACCAATCGATTGTATCGTTAGGCGATCTGAACGATCGCGCGGTATGCCGGATCGCCGGCGCGATTACACAAGTCGAGAAAAAATTCCGGAGATCCGATGGAAAGCCATACGCGATCATTATCCTGGAAGACATGACCGGATCGATAGAGGTTTTCCTGTGGGACGATATTTATTCGAAAGTGGCCGAGCTCATTGTGCCCGGTCGAGTCATCGCTGTGCAGGCCGCGGTCGACAGTCGTGACGATCGATTGCGCGCCGTAGCACAGAAGGTAAAAGTTTTGACCTCAGCGAAAGCGAATGGGGAAGGGAACACAGGATCGGCAAACGGAACGAATGGGGAGCCGGTGATTCTTCTGCAATTCTCTTCGGCGGTGACGAGCGATGAATTGCGCGAAGTTCGCGAGATCCTGGCCAGTTCACCGGGGCCCCGGCCTGTTCGATTTCATTTTGATCGTGGCAACGGCAATTCGCTCCGTCTCGATGCCGGCGCCGAGTTTCACGTCAATCTTACCCGCGATCTGGAGGATCGACTCGCTCGCTGGCTGATAGCGACAAAGTCCGAGCGGGGAGATTAGAAGGCGGACATGCAGAAGCATGTCGCGCCGGAGGGACGTGCTTCTGCACGTCTTTTTTTAGCGTTGCTTCTTGCGTTTCTTAGGGGTGGCGGCAGACGGTTGAGGTCGTGGCGGGCCGCCCAGCAGCAATGTCTTTTCTTGCGCATTTGTGCCTAGACAGAGAGCAAGTCTTCGCTCGATTTCGTTCAAACTCGGACCAGTGGAGGCCTGCGTGCTCGTCCGCTCCTTGAGGATCATCTTCCAGTCCTTACGAAATAACGAGCCCTGAAGCTCCACGCTGGTCACAGCCGAGGCGAGGGTTGCGACGACCGGATTGATTTCGATCCTGCTCACACAATCGATCGGGGTCGGCGTCAAATCGAAGACCGGTGTCGAGCCGACCATCTTGACTGCCACGTCGTTCGTGTCGCGAAAATCGAGTTCTCCGCGAACCGAAAGATCGACATCTTTGGCAGCGGCATTGAAGAAATCCAGAGAAGCGTGATCGCCAGCAAAAGTGATCCGGCTGCTCGCCTCCGCGAGATTGAGAAAAGCATTTTGGAGCTTTCCGTTTAGCATCTGGACGTCACCGGTAATTTGCGGGTGCTGCAGCGATCCTGAAACAGAAAGGCTCCCGCTAAGGATGCCATCGCGAAAAATCTCCGGGTGAAAGAATTGCGGGACTTTTGCCAGAAATATCGAGGGGAATTCTAAGGTCAGATTAATTGGCGAGCCGCGGAACGCATTCCAATCGGTTCCAATCGGCAGCGGGAAGCCGGCGACAAAATGAAATGGATTAGATCCGGGCATAACGATTTCGCCATGCGCGTCCCATTTGCTGGCGTCGATTGTTACTTGAAGATTGGCCGGCGCCGGCTGCGAGTTGTTTTCAACCGGGCCGCGGAAGATCGACAAGTAATCAGCCAGATTACTTACCGTGGCCTTGATCGTTCCCGAATAATTGTGAGTATGCGACATATCGATCTTGCCCTGGGCGGTGAGAAGATCGTTTTTGCGTTTTAACTCGAATTGTTCGATCTGCAGTTCGTCGGCCTTCAGATCCAGTTTAGCGCTCAAGCTATTGATCCCGGTCCTGAAGAGCGTCAGGGATGTGCCGTCAAATGTCAGATGTCCGCCGATTTTCCGGTCGCGCGCGCTCATTGTTCCCTCGGCAGAAATTTTTCCTGCGAAGTCGCCGGGATTTGCTCCGAACAAGGCGGCAAAGTCGCCGAGCTGATTGATCGAGGCGGAAATGTCGCCTTGGAAATCCGGGCGCAGCCAATCCAAAGATTTTCCCGGAAAAGCGGCCTGGCCTCTTAGGGTAAGCTGGTTCTTGCTCTGCTTTACGTAGATCTGCTGGATATCAATCTGCCGATTGTACAGCGACGCGCCGAGCATGATCACTTCGGCCGCGCGATCGCGCCAGTTCAATCCCGTCAGTTCGGTCCAGACCGAAGCGGCGGCCTGCATCGGATCGCGAGGGTCCCCGCGAAATCCAAATTTGCAGGCGTGAACCACGCCACCGAGATGATCGGTAAAACCGAGCGCTTCGGAAGTCTGGGCAAGCGAGATGTCGGTGGCCGACCCCACCACATTCCAGAGCGAGCTGCGGGGGAGCCATTCGTTTGCGATGCTGGCGCGAATCTTTCCGCCGAATGCATCCATATCGAAATCCAGCCCGAGACGCTGCTTACGGACTTGGGATAAATCGATCGTGATCCATTGAAGATCGAGTCCGCGCGACAAACTCAGGCCGGCCACGGTCAGTCGGTCACCCTGCCAATTGGTTGCGCCGCGCAGTTGTCCGAAAGTTTGCCGAAACAACGGCGATGTCACGGTGACCTCACCGGCATTGAATTGCCCCGCCTCAATTTCGCTGCCGGAGATCGATGCGTTGCGAATCAAAATTAGAGTGGGCCCGTCTTCCAATCGCAGGTTGAACCCAGCGAAGTTGAACTTGAGCGGGAACAACCGCTGTAATTCATTCCAGCCGGATTCGGACAGGAATGCGCCGGCATGATGACGCTGGGTCTCAGCGTGAAAATCCTGAACCGACAAAGTGCGGAGGGCACGGCCGCGTTGCAGCACGATCGCTTGAAGATTTAAAGCGAAGGAGGCCTCCTTCGCATCCAATTTAATGGTGACGGAATTCTCCGGTGCGCTGACCAAATGAATGCCGCGCATAACCACCGGTCGCCACAGGGGCGCATCGATCTTGTCGATCTTAACGGTCCAGTGTTGCTGACGCGCTTTCCAAGCGATCCACAATCGCAAGCCGTGCGACACAACAAATGGAGTGAACCAAATCGAGGCCAAAGCAATCAGCAGGATTGACAGCGCAATGAGCAGGAATCGATTTTTCGACGGCATTTATCGGAACTGACGAGGGGCGAAGATATATGGCGACGCCCGTGAGTCCAAGCCTTTGGCGACGATCGACGGAGAGAGCGTTCCTCCTTAGCTCCTCCGGCGCGCTGCGAGAAGAACATCGCGCCCGACGAGATATAGAAGAACGCACAGAGCCACAAATGGTATCAAGGAGAGCAAGTCGGAATGAACACCGTTTGCGAATGGGTTATTTGCGACTTGCCATTGTTCGACACGATCCTTGATTGCCACAAGGTTCGGAACGCCCGTCATGAACGCAATGACGATGCCGGCAAGCGCTCCTCCCGCGATGTAACCGGAAGCCAGTAGAACGCCGGGACTGCGATCGCCTTCGGCGACAAGTTGTTCCTCGCTCAGATCGTGGTCCCGGAATTTTGTTCGGCGCAACCAACGATCGACCAGCCACCGCACCAGGCCACCGATAAAGATCGGACTCGACGAAGCGAGCGGGAGGTAGACACCCACAGCGAACGCGAGTGAAGGAATGCCGCTCATTTCAAGAACGATCGCGATCATAACGCCGAGCAGGACGAGCGCCCAAGGCAATTGACGACTGAGAATGCCTTTGATGATGTACGACATCAGCGTCGCCTTCGGCGCGTTGAATTTATCGACGGTCGTCCCATCAGGTCGCTTTTTGTGCGTTCCGTTGATGCCGGGATCGACCAGATAAGCGATGGCGCCCTTATCATCGACAAGGTAGCGCTGTGCGGCGCCGCCCGTCGGATCTGGCCGCTGCCAGACGCGATAAACTTGTGGGTCATCCTTGGCCTGCGGCCCGCTCAATTTTTCCGATCCGACCACCTGATCCGGCGGCGCCCGCAAGCTGGCAACGCCAGCTTCGAGTGTGGCAACCGGGACATAAACTGTGTAGACATCGTTGAGCTTCAATAGGATTGGCCCGAGGACGAGCGCGGAGGCGAGCGCGCCGGCGAGAATCGCGATCTGCTGGTATTTCGGCGTCGCTCCGACGATGAAACCCGTTTTCAAGTCCTGTGACGTCGTTCCGCCGTTTGAAGCTGCGATGCAGACAATGCCGCCGATAGAAAGCGCAGTGACAAAATAATGCGGCCCCGTCCAACCGACGGCAAGAAAAACGAGGCAGGTGAGCAACAACGTCGCCACTGTCATGCCTGAAATCGGATTCGATGACGAACCGATCTCGCCTGTTAATCGCGACGAAACGGTGACGAACAAAAAGCCAAACGCTACAATGAGCAATGCGCCTAACAGGTTCCATTGCAAATGCAACTGCGGCGCGACGATCATGATCAATAGCAACGCGATGATGCCTCCCACCACAAACTTCATCGATAGATCCTGATCGGTGCGCGGTGTGGCGCCGACCCGGCCATGCGTTCCGCGCAAATCGGCCAACCCGCCTTTCAAACCGTGCCAAATGATCGGCAACGAGCGCACCAGGCTGATAATGCCGCCTGCCGCGACGGCGCCGGCGCCGATATAGAGGACATAAGCACCACGCACGTCATCGGGCGTCATGTCGGAGATCGGCATTGTTCCGGGAGGCACAACGCCGACAACGTGGTCGCCGAAAAATTTGATCGCCGGAATAAGCACGAGATAAGCAAGCACGCCACCGGCGCACATGATCGAGGCGATGCGCGGGCCGATGATGTATCCCACGCCGAGCAGCGCCGGCTCGATCGTGGCCGAAATCGAACCGCCCTTAAATGGAGCGTCGAAAAGTTTCTCCGGATCGCTCTTCCACATTCTGAACGCGCCCATTGCCGATTGATAAAGAAAACCAACGCCGAACCCGGTGAAGATCGTCTTGCCACCGCTCGTCGCTTCTTCCAGCGCCGGAACCACGTTTCCATTTTCATCGATTACGGGTTCCTTCGCCGCGGCCGCTTTCAGCACTTCGGCGCAGGCCGTTCCTTCCGGATATTTCAACAGGCCGTGTTGATCAACAATCAGGGCGCGGCGCAATGGAATCATCATGAGAATGCCGAGCAACCCGCCGAGGATCGCGACGAGCATGACGCGAGTGATCTCAAGGTCGAATCCCAGAATCATGATTGCGGGCATGGTGACGCCGAGACCAAACGCAATCGATTCGCCGGCCGAGCCAGCTGTTTGCACAATGTTGTTCTCAAGAATGGTCGCGTCGCGGAGACCGATCTTCGAGAACAGCCGGAAAATTGTTATCGAGAGGACCGCAACGGGAATCGAAGCACTCACGGTCAGACCGACCTTGAGCACTAGATAGAGAGATGAAGCGCCGAATACGATGCCGAGCAAAGTCCCGACAATCAATGGCAGCGGGGTTAGTTCGCGCATTAGCGCCTCGGGCGCGATGTAAGGACGAAAACGCGCGAGAAAGGGATTTGTCGGTTTCGAGCCGACGATGTCGGGCATTTCGTTCGGCGGATTTCCTGGATCGATCGTCGCCATTCCCAGAGAGCTTTCAGGGATTGCGGCCAAAGCGCAAGAGCGTTCTTATGGAAGCGTTGACGGGCAGAAACATGGAACCGCGCTCGACATGCGATCGAATAGGAATACGATCAGGATTACCAAGATGAGCACGAGCACGAAACGGAGTTGGAACTGGTCGCTTTGGATCGGGTTTCTGATCGTGCTGGCTGGTTTTTTGACCTACCCGGTGTTCGTCCAATTCCCGGTCACGCGAGATTTTCCCTGGGCGGATTTTCTGTTGTTCGCAGTCGGCGGCGTTCT
>JBDTZF010000171.1:0-3927 GCA_040005265.1 Verrucomicrobiota bacterium | reverse complement strand
GCCGGCACAATCGTCCGGTCGCCTGCCCCCACTTTGGCAACAAAATGACCGCGGTTGGTGGTACCAATGATCGTCCCGCCCAGGGCCATGATGCCACTGGTGTTCCGATGATCGAGGCTCATGTGATCGCCCGGCGGCAGGAGCCCCTCGAAGCCATCGCGAAAGCCAACCACTTTCCAGCCAATCTTTTCCGCGGCCAGGACAACCCCGCGCAACACGGCGTTGAGCCCGGGGCAGTCGCCACCACTGGTCAAGACGCCAATCCGTGGCTTCATGTTTTACGAATGGTTCAGAGCACCTTGTTAGGGTCCACCGGCCGCCCGGCCGCTACCCATTGTTCATAAAGTTGCCAACCACGTTCGATGAGTCCGGCCCCTTCACCAAATCGATTTGTGCTGGCTAGCAGAACCACGATGATTCGCCGCGGATAGACCGTTGCGCTGTTCTCGCTGTGCTTGATCACTTCGGAATCGCGCGCCGCGGAAAGAATCAGGCAATCGCCGGCGCGCGCGGTTCTGCCGGTTTTGACCCCATCGATTCCGCGGGAACCGAGAAGGTCGTTGGTGTTGCGCAACATATAACCCATCTTGCGGCCGCCACGTTGAAAGGAGATCTGCCGTTCCTTCTGAGAAACGTAGAAGCGAAAACTGGCTTTGCTCATGGCATAACGCGTCAACCGCGCCATGTCTTCCGCGGTTGTGTACGGCAGCGGCTTCACCTTGTCGTCGATGCCGTGCGGGTTAACAAATCGGGTGCGCTCCATCCTTAACTGTTTGGCCAGCGCATTCATCTGGCCGACAAACGCGTCAACGGGCGTAATTGCCTGGCCCTGGCCTGGGGCCGCAGGAGCCTGAATTGTTGATCCAACAAAACTGGCCAGCGTGTAGGCTGCGATGTTATCCGATTGCACCAGCGCGGCATAAAGAAGATCGCGCATCTCTATGGCATCGCCGGGCTGAAATCCAATGCTGTTCTCGGCGATGCCAGCAAGTGCCGAGGGCGGGATGGTCACCATTTGACTGAGGTTTGCCCCTTTGTGCTCCGCCCAATCAAGGACCACCATCGCGGTGGCGACCTTGGTCAAGCTGCCGACCTGGCGTTTTTGCCGCGGCTCTTGCGCCTGCAGCACGGTACCCGTCTGGGCATCGACCACGATAAACGCCTGAGCGGCAGAAAGCGTCCGGAGTCCGCTCGCCAGCGCGAGCATTGAGATCAAAATAGTTGGAAAACGACGCGAAGTGCTCACGGTGGCGCACCTTAATCGGTGCTGCTTGATTGGCAACCGCGAGATTTCAAATCATCGAGCTGAAGGGCGCGTTCGGGTTCATTTCTATCGGCATCACCGATGCCGGCTACAACATCAACCCCAGAAACTCTTCGCGTTTAGCTAAAGAACCGGCGAGGAGTGCACCGCGAAACGCTGGGGATTCGTGCTCAGCGTCAGATAGATTCGCTCTGCGGCATTGCGCAGATCGAAGTGAGTCGCCTTGCCCAAACCGCTGGCTCGCAGTGTGCCGAGCTTGCCTTGGTAGCCGCTCCCGCCAGCCATGTCGAATTCGTAAACGACAGTGTGACGGGTGACATCCGTTATCCGCACATGCAAAGCCAGGTACGATCGGCCGGCTCCGAAATTTCCAAAGAAAAACCGTGCCGCCGGGCTACCACCGTCGATCGCCGTAAAGCTGCCTTCGATTAGCCACCCGACTCGGGGCGCTTCGTTGTCTTTGAGAATCCGCACCGGCGCGATGCGTTCGAGTTCTTGTTTCATATCCTGGGCAAACTCGACTGGGGTTAATGCCTTACGGATAGGCATTTCGCCATCTGAATCGGCCTCGTCTCCCTGGAAAATTGCGTTGTCGATGCAGAATGGCCGAACGTAGATCGCCACCGGATCACTCGCACCAACGCCACAATTTGTGGTCATGTAGATGCCGCGCGAACCGAAGTCCTTTGAGTCAATTGGGGGAGCTGAACCGCCGCCCGGAGTGGCCACCTCGGTTTTGGTGACATACATGTCCGCGCAAGAGCAAAGAAGGAGGCTGGAGGCAATGGCAATGAAGAATTTCATAATTATAAGGGTGCTGACCCGCCGCCGCCCGTTATGGGAAAAGAAACGAATCGCGTCCGCTCATTGATGCAACTCCTGTGCCGTGGGAGAGAGAAAAACACCATGGTCAGCGAGGTCTGTCGCTCACCAAACTTGAATAGCCTTCTGGAGGGCGTCCGCGCCGTCGGCGCCCTAATTCTCGGATTCCAAATCTGTAGCGGAAGGTGACAGCTTCCGAAGATCCCCGATCAGCCTGTTTCCTGAGGTGTTCGCGCCCGGCTGATCAGCAATCTCATCAAGAAGTAGACGAACAGAGCCGCGGGAAGCGCGAGAAAAATCGACCCGACCAGGGTCGGCCAAATCACTCGGACGAACGCCTTCCAATGCAGATAATCATACATGGAAATTTTCGAAATCCGGACTTTCGCCGGCAGTACTCCGTGCAGGATCCAGTAGCCGAACTTGTATTCCCACAAGTAAATCGCGGGCATGAATGGAAGGATGATATCGTGCAGCGTCACGGCGATCGCCGCCGCAACCTTGTTAGAACGAGAAACCCACGCTACCCCAATGGAAAGCAGCGTCTTTAGGCTCCACAACGGGGTGAATCCAAAGAAGATTCCAATGGCCGAACCCAACGCGATCGAGTGCGGAGTGTCCGCGAGCGCCATCAGTGTCAAATGGTGCGCAACGAGCCAAGCTTTAAGGCGTTTCAGTGGCCCCAACGATCGCGACTGATCCGGCTCATCCGTTGTTAGCAGCGGTTCCCGCATGATTTCACTGTAAGCTAAAACAGCTCGGGTGTCTGCGGGGGTGCGGTCACGATCTGGCCGAGAGCCGTTCGTAAACGGGCGGCGGCCCGCGGCGCATAATCCAGAGCATTATTATTAAAGACAACGTGCACTTTTTTCGCGTCGCGCGAGAACCGTTTGCTCCGCTTCGCCACCTCGGCGATTTCATCGTCGCTGTAGTCGTAGTGGAACCGCGCCGCTACCGTCTTGCCTGTTGTATAAGCCTTGGCGTCGCGGCCGTGCAATCGCAGATAGGCTACTGTCGGATTTGTGACCTCGTTCAGGTCCGGCGGCAGAATAGTGAAATGATCTTCTGAGGGAGCATCCACATTCACAAAAATCGCCTTGTTCCGGCGGAGGAATTCGCGGGTCGCTTCCAACTGGTCGCCCGTTGCCCAGTTGCGGTTGCGTAGCTCGATCGCAACCGCGTAATTCCGGAGCATCACGAGTAAAGGTTCGAGTTCACTGAGCTCGTGCTTGCGCGGTGAAAACGCGGGCGACAATTGCAATAGAAGCGCTCCCAACTTTCCCGCATCCTTCAGGATGGAGATCGAGCCGAGAAACATTTTGAGTAAGTGCTTTTGCAACTCCGCCGCATTCTGAACCCTTCCCTTCTCGTCGATCTTGGCCAGACGCTGCAGCGCAGGCGGTAGAAGTTTGGCCGGCGTCGAGTGAAACGAAAAGAGCTGATGCAGTTTCACATCAAAAGTGAAGTGGTCAGGAGTGGTGGCAGCCCAGCGCTCCACCGTTCGCGGGTCCGGAACCGAGTAGAAGGTGGAATTAACCTCCACCATTTCGAACTGCTCCGCATACCAGGCGAGCCGTTCGTGCGCCGGCATTTTTCTGGGATACCAATGCGCGACGAATCCCGGATCCGTCCAGCTGGCGGTGCCGACAAGAATTTTCCCATTACCAGCCTGAGCCATCGTTGTCATTCTGAGCGAAGCGAAGAATCTCTCAACCTAATGTCGCCGCCATTTTGCGGTTGCTTTTAATCTGCGTCTCCGCATCTTCAACGCGCGGGGTGGAGCAGCCTGGTAGCTCGTCAGGCTCATAACCTGAAGGCCGCGGGTTCAAATCCCGCCCCCG
>JBDTZF010000170.1:0-3946 GCA_040005265.1 Verrucomicrobiota bacterium | reverse complement strand
TGTACTTGATCGTGGCATGTTCCGGCATCGGACAGACATAAGTCGCAGGCGGTGATTCCACCGACTCCGTGATCTTTTCATGTGCTGGCGGTTGGCGAGCCGAATGATCTTGGGCAGGCGTGGGGCTCGCATTCGGATTCAGCATCTTTTGAATCGCTTCGCGCAATTGACTTTCCGAATCGAGCAGGAACTGCCCTGAAGTGACCACGCGCTCGCCTTCTTTCAGACCATGCAGCACCTCATAAGTGTCATTGTCCGCGCGGGGTCCGAGTGTTACCTCGCGCGGTTCGAAATGCCCACCATCGAGTGCGACAAACACGGTGTTCTTCTCGCCGCTTCGCAGCACGGCCGAATCAGCAACCAGCAGCGCAGACGGCTCGAGTTCGGCGTGCAGTTCAACCGTCGCAAACATTCCCGGCTTCAGAAAAAATCCGGGATTGTGAAATTCCATTCGCACGCGCGCCGTTCGCGTCTTCTCGTCCACCGTCGGATAGATGTAAGTGACGCGACCGCGAAACTTGCGGTCCGGGAGGTAAGAGAGACTGACCTCCGCTTCCTGCCCTAACTTCAACAAGGCCAAATCCTGCTCATAAATCTGCGATTGCACCCAAACGATGCTGAGATCGGCGAGCCGATATAACTTCATTCCGGCGTCGATCATCTGTCCCTGCACCGCCATTTTTTCGACAACGATTCCGTCGATCGGCGCGTCCACCCGCAAGGTCCGTTGCGGTTTTCGACTCTTTTCGAGTTCGGCGATCTGATCCTCGGAAACGTCGAAGAGTTTCAGTTTCTGCAGAGCACTCGCTTTGAGCGCGGCGGCGCCTTGATTGAGCGCGAGCACGTATTCGCTTTGTGCGCTATAAAGATCCGGCGAGTAGATATCGAACAGCGGCTCGCCTTTGTGGACCTGCTTGCCAGTCGAATCGACATAGAGCTTCTCGATCCAGCCCTTAAACTTCGTCGTCACATCCGCAAGCGCCGTTTCGTTGTAATCGATCGCACCAACGGTTCGGATTAACCGGCGCACCGGCCCTTTGGTCACGATCGCAGTGCGCACGCCCATTTTTTGCACCGTGCTCGGATCGACGCTGATCGTGCTGGTGTCGTTCTCACCTTCGTAAACGGGAACCATGTCCATTCCCATGCTGTCCTTTCGCGGCGTCTGACTAATCTCCCCTAACAACATTGTCGATTTGTAATACTTGATCTTTCCGTTGCTATCGCCTTCCGCCTTTGAATTCACCGGTGCCGCTGACGCCTGCTTGCGCACCGGGACAAGCTTCATTCCGCAAATCGGGCAGTTACCCGGATGATCCTGGATGATTTGCGGATGCATTCCGCAGGTGTAGAGCGTCTTTTCCTCGGGTTTGGTGCTCTTCGAGCACGACGGCGCGAATACCGCCATCAACAGCAGGGAAATGAGTTGGAGGGTTCGTGAATTCACTTTGAATGTCCTTCTTGGTATCGGGGAGTTATTCGTCCAATGATCGCGTCCAATTCAGCGACGGCGACTTCGTGCTCGATCAAATGTTGGAGCTGCGCAGAATCTGCATCCTGGAAAGTCCGTCGCGTGGTTACTAGCTCGAGGAAACTCGTCTTGTCCGATTCATAGCTTGAGCGCGTCGCTTCTACAGCTTGTCTGGCCAGGGGCGCTATGTTGCCGCGAAACAATTCGTAGTTGTGCGCCGCCGTCTCGATCTTCTTGAGCTGATCGCGAACGAGTCCCAGAACTTCCGTTTGCACCGCTTCGTATTCATGTTGCCCCGCCTCGAGACTTTTGTTCGCCTCCGCCACGGCCGCCGAATATTTTCGGTAGTTCACCAACGGCACATCAAAGAAGACGCCAGTGTCATATTCTTGGATCCCGCCCGATTCTCTGAATTCGCGTGCTTCGACGCGTAACCGAGGATCGGGAATCCATTGACGCTGGGCAAGCTGAACCCGCGCCTTTTCCGCTTCGACCTTGCGCTGGGCCATGGCGATCTCCGGGCGATTCAATAATGCGTAAGCCTCGATTTTCTGCCTTGACCAGGAAACGGGCGTGAAATCCAGATTGGATGGATGTCCAAGTGATGATGCCGCTGGCCGATTCATCAAGACATTCAGCTGCGTTTGTTGATCCGAAACGTCGCGTTCGAGCAAAGATCGAGTTTCCCCAAGTCTCGCCAGGTCGGTCTGTGCGATCAACACATCCGCTTGGGATTGCGTTCCGCTTTCATACTTGGCCCGACTGATTTCTGTAAACTGTTCCAGCAATGCCTGGTTCCGCTTGTTGATCTCCAGTTGCCCGTAAGCGCCGGCCAGACGCGCGAGGGCAGTTTTCGCCCGGCTGACGATGTCCAGCTCGATTCGTCGAACTTCCTCGAATGCAGAAATTGCTTCAGCCACAGCCGCCCGGCCCCGCGCCAGGTTCTTGCCCGAAACCGGAACGGCTTGTGAAATCATCCACTCGTTATCCGAAAAAGTGTCGAAGCGCGTAGTGCCATGTCGCTCGACATCGACACCGACCATGGGATCTTCCCACGCCCTGGCCTGCGGGATGCGTTTCTTCATCGCCTCCCACTTTGCCTGCGCGGCCTTCAACCGCGGGTTATCACGGACAATAAGTGCCATGATCTCGCGCTGCGACGACACGTCGGCGGCAGTCGCGGACAAAGCGCTGGCTACCACGCATGCCATCAAAATTAGACAGGCTCGATTCATTTTGTTTTGCGATTCGACCAATGAATCGCGCGGATGCGCCACCCCAATTCGCCTTTTGTCAGCACCATCAACTCGACGCCGGCACTGTCGATCTTGCGGCCATCGAAAGTTCCTATCGTTTTACTGGTCGATGTTGTCCACGCGACGATGCCTTCGTGTTGGATTGTCAAAGGCGCACGTTCGGTTGTTGTCGCACGGGCGAATGCGATATCCTCTGCCAGATGCTCGCGCTCGTATTCCGCGCGTGTCTGCGATTCGCCACTTTCGAGAATCGTGGCATCGGGCGCGAGCATCTTCATAGCCGCTTCCGCGTCGCCACGGATGAGGGCCTCATGAAATTCCTCCACGGCCGCGACGATGGCTTTGTCCTGCGAAAGCGACTCGCTTTTCGCGGCGACTGCGGGAACGACGGCGAGAGTGGCGGCCATTGTGGTGAGCGGGATCAGACAGCTACCCGCCAGACAAGCGCTGCCGCCGCTTCCGTTCGTTAGCCAGGTGACTGTCCCGATCAGACCGAACGCCGCGCCGACGACGTAATTGTTAGGGCGTTTAGTCATGCGGCTGGTCCGGCGACTGTGCCTTCCGGATTTTTGTACCAACCCGGATCATCGTAGTTCGTGATGCCGTCGCGGATTTTGAGGATCGTGAACATCCCGCCCATCTCGATCGGTCCGAATTGTCCGTCCCCGGTCATCATCGGTAGAGTGTTCTTCGGACCGGGCATCATCTGCGCCATCTCGGACATGCTCCCCATTCCGTTGTTTCCCATCGCCATGTAGCCCGGCACCAGTTTTCCGATCGCGCCAGAAACGCCTTTTTGATCAACGCCAATCACGTTCGGAACTTGATGGCCCATGGCATTCATCGCGTGGTGATTCTTGTGGCAATGGAACGGCCAGTCGCCGGGATTGTCCGCGACGAATTCAACCGTGCGCGTAGTGCCGGGCGGCACGTTCATCGTCGTCTCAGGCCACCACGCTGACTTTGGAATTTGCCCGCCGTCAGTTTCCACCACCCACCACCGGTGTCCGTGAAAATGGATCGGATGACTGTCCATGCTCAGGTTCGCAAAACTGACGCGCACGCGATCGTTTAACTTCGCGACCAGCGGCGCAGTGCCCGGCCAGACGCGGCTGTTGAAGGTGAAGAGATTAAAATCCGTCATGATGTTCGGATTGGGCGTGTAGCTGCCCGGCTCGACGAACCACTCCTGCAAGAAAACGAGGAAGTGCCGATGGAC
>JBDTZF010000072.1:0-13408 GCA_040005265.1 Verrucomicrobiota bacterium | reverse complement strand
GACGATTGTGACCGAAACCGATCCGCGACATCGCGCCACCCAGGAATTGATTCGCGAGTATGTGCTTAAGAATTTCAGCGGCGAAGTGAACGGCCAACGGGCCCGCGCCCTATTTCTCGTCTTCCGCGGACCGGGCGCAGCCGAGAAGATCCACGGAACGGTTGGTCACATCGTGCACGAACAGACCAGCGGCGAGACGATTCGCGACACGTATGGCGATTACATCACCGATGAGTCCGGCAAAGTGACTTATTTCGAGCCGGGCGTGCTGGCGGCTTTCGACTCAAAGGCGATCGAGCGCGATCTGAAGCTTTGGGCGGAATTTTCCGATTCCGACGGCGGCGTGCTCGACCAGGTGATCAAATTCCCAAGCAGCGCAAAGGTCGAGAAGACGCTGGTGTTGATTAAGCCGGATAATTTCAAATTCCCTAACGTGCGTCCCGGCGGCGTGATCGAGGTTTTCTCGCGCACCGGCTTGTTCATCGTCGGGTTCAAGGTTCATCGGATGAGCGTCGCCCAGGCGGAAGAGTTTTATGGCCCAGTCCTGCCTGTTTTGCAGGAAAAGCTGTCGCCAGCCAAAGGACGCGAAGCGTGGGAGGAAATAGTCCAGTTCATGGCCGGCACCCGGCCGAGCGATACGTTGCCCGAGGGAAGAGAGACTCCCGGTACCGAAAAGTGTATCGCGCTCGTTTACCAGGGTGAAGACGCCGTGCGCAAAATCCGCGACGTTCTGGGGCCTACCGATCCAGCCAAAGCGCCCCCCGGCTCTATCCGAAAGGAATTCGGTCAAACCATCATGATCAACGCCGCGCATGCGTCCGATTCGGTCGAAAATGCAAAGCGCGAGATGGGAATCGTCCGCGTGGATGAGAACAACTTCAAACCTTTGATTGAAAACTTCTATCGCCGCCCCTAGTGTGCGCTCCCTAATTTTTTACTTTGGAAACTAACACCCTAGACATGGAAATCTCTTCCCGCGCCGCTCAGCTCACTCCCTCGCTCACCCTCTCCATCGACAGCAAAGCCAAAGCCATGAAGGCCGAAGGCATCGATGTCTGCGGCTTCGGCGCGGGCGAACCCGATTTCGACACGCCGGAGCACATCAAAGCAGCAGCGATCTCGGCCTTGCAGGCGGGATTCACCAAATATACGCCCAGCGCCGGGATACCCGAGTTGCGGCAGGCGATCGCAGAGAAATTGGCCGCGGACAACGGTCTCAGTTATCGCGCGACTCAGATTGTAGTGAGCAACGGCGCCAAGCATTCCTGTTTCAATTCGATTCTGGCGACTTGCCAGCCGGGCGACGAGGTCGTTATCCCCGCTCCCTACTGGGTCAGTTATCCTGACATGGTGCGCCTGGCCGGGGCGGATCCGGTGATTGTGCCTACCAGCGAGCGCAATTCCTGGAAGATGAGCGCGGAAGATTTCGAAAACGCCATGACGCCGCGCACGAAGATGCTGATCCTGAACAGCCCTAACAATCCGACCGGTTCGGTTTACACCGCGGAGGAATTGCAGGCGATTGTCGATGTTGCTGCTGAGGAAGACATTTTCATTTTATCCGACGAAATTTACGAGAAGCTCGTTTATGACGATACGAAGCACGTGAGCGTGGCATCGCTTTCCAAGGAAGCGTACGAGCTAACGATCACGGTAAACGGTTTCAGCAAGTCCTATGCGATGACTGGCTGGCGCCTGGGTTACCTGGCTGCGCCGGAGGCGGTGGCGAAAGCAATCGATTCCATTCAAAGCCACAGCACCTCCAATCCGTCGTCGTTTTCGCAATACGGCGCGCTCGCTGCCCTGAAAGGCGATCAACAACCGCTGGCCGATATGCGCGAAGAATTCGATCTGCGCCGCAATTACATGTTTGACCGGATCTCAAAAATCCCGAACATCACCGCGGTCAAACCGCAAGGCGCGTTCTACATTTTGGTGAACATCAGCCAGCTCGGCTTGACCTCGCAAAACTTCGCCGACCGTTTGTTGAGCAAATCCAATGTCGCAGTCGTTCCTGGCGCCGCTTTCGGCGATGATCGCACCATCCGGCTCAGTTACGCTACCAGCATCGATATCATTAAGAAGGGTCTCGATCGGTTCCAGGATTTCTGCCGCACGCTCTGAAGAAATTGCTGATTGCTAATTGTTGATTTCTGATTCCCGCGGCGCGCCACACACGGTTGGCTGTTGTCTTTGCAATCAGCATTCAGAAATCATAAATCAGCAATGTTCCCTGGTTCTCTCGCGCTCATACTCCACGCGCATCTCCCTTTCGTCCGGCATCCCGAGCATGAGCACTTCCTCGAGGAAGACTGGCTCTTCGAGGCGATCACTGAGACTTACATTCCACTGCTGCAAATGATGCAGCGTTTGGTGAGCGACGGCGTGCCGTTCAAACTCACCATGTCGATCACGCCAACGGTCGCCGCCATGTTGCAGGATGAACTGTTGCGCGAACGCTATGTGCAACACATCGATCTTCTCATCGATCTGGCGAAGCGGGAGCGAAAAAGAAATCGCAATCACCCGAAACTGAAAGGCTTGGCCGAGTTTTATCTCAATTTCTTTTCAGAAAGCCGGCGGTTCTTCGTCGATGAATGGAAATGCGATCTGCTGGCTGCGTTCCGTGAACTGCGCAAAACCGGCTTGCTCGAAATCATTGCCTGCGCCGCAACTCACGGATTGCTTCCCCTGCTCCAGCAATCCGCTATAGCCCAGAGCGCTGACCTCGGCTCCGCAGATGCGGCCGACACGGCCGCCACTACACCACGGTCGACGCCCGCGACTACAGGACTTGAGGCCGTTCGCGCGCAGGTGCTAATCGGTCGCGATGTCTATGTCGATCTTTTCGGCGACGAGCCGACCGGCTTCTGGTTGCCGGAATGCGCCTACGCGCCCGGTTTAGAATCAGTTTTGCAGGAGGCAAACCTTCGCTGGTTCGTTCTTGACGCCCACGGTTTGTTGTTTGGTCACCCGCGCCCGCGTCGCGCGATTTTTTCTCCCTGCTATACGCCGTCGGGTCCGGCTGCTTTCGCGCGCGATTGCGATTCGAGCCGGCAAGTCTGGAGCGCGAAGGGCGGTTACCCGGGCGATCCCGCTTATCGCGAATTTTATCGGGACGCTGGATTCGATCTGCCAATGGAACATTTGGGACCGGTTGGGCGCGGAAAAAGAAAATTTTCCGGAATAAAATATCATCGGATCACCGGCGGTGATGAGGAAAAAGAATTGTACGATCCAGTCGCCGCGGAAAAAGTCGCGGAGACTCAGGCCGCTCATTTTCTTGAACAACGGCAACGACAAGTCCTTGAAGTGAGCAGATTCGGATTCGATCCGATCGTCGTGGTTCCATTCGACGCCGAGTTATTCGGGCATTGGTGGTTTGAAGGTCCGCGATTCCTCGAACTGTTCATTCGCAAAGCGGCAACCCAGAAGGACCTTTCTCTGACAACACCAAGCGAATATTTAGCAGCGCATCCAACACAACAAACTATCCAGCCGGCAGCATCGACATGGGGCGAGAACGGACATCTGGAAGTCTGGCTCAATCCGAGCAATGCGTGGATCTATCCGCATCTTCACGTTGCGGCCCGACGCATGAGCGAAGTGGCCCGCAATCATGCAAATAAACCGACGAAGCTCGCCGATCGAATCCTGAAGCAGCTCGCACGCGAGCTCTTGCTCGCTCAATCAAGCGATTGGGCGTTTCTCATGAAGACAGGAACGGCCACCCATTACGCCACCAAACGCACACTGGAACATCTTGCCCGGTTCAATCAATTGCACGATCAGTTTGTCGCCGACGAGGTCGATGAAAAATTCCTGAGCGATTGCGAATGGCGCGATAATCTTTTCCCGAACGTAAATTGGCGCTATTACATCTAAGATTTATCAGTCACTTGTCATTCCGAGCGAAGTCGAGGAATCTCTCACTGTTTCCAATGCATTTCTATAGTAAGCGATGTCTCGACTCCGCTCGACATGACAAAAAAACTTAGTATCGCGCTCTTGCTCGCCATCGGGTTGATCTGCGCGGCAAAAGCGCAGGAATCCCCGACGCCCATTTCCTCGCCGACGCCGGAAGAATCTCCATCGCTTTCACCCACTCCGTCGCCCGTTACCGATGAATCCCCCTCGCCTACTCCCAGTGCGTCACCGGCGCACGGCGCTCGCCTTCGCTTTATCCCACCACCGATGGAGGGAACCATCAGCCTTGGTATTTTTGATGAAAACCGGACCCTTGTGCGCATTCTGCAGCGCGAAGCGAAGATCGACAATTTCAGCGTTGAACCCGACGGATTGGGCGCGACGTGGGATGGCAAGAACGACGCTGGCAAAGATTTGCCGCCGGGGAAATATCGGGGCCGCGGTTATCGCATCGGCGAATTAAAAGTTGAAGATGTGGGCAAGGCCAAGAAGGCACCGGCAAATGATGGCGCCGATCGTGTGGCGGTGACTTTGGTCACAAACCCGCTCTCGAGTGATACACGCGCCGTTGTCGATCTTGGGGTCGGAGTTGATAGCCAGGGATGTTTTCTACGGACGATGGATGGCTTGCCGCTTTTTACGGTGAGCAAAACACCGAAGCTGGTTCGTGCCGCAATCACCAAGAACGGGAAAAAATCTGTAGACGTCTGGCAGGACGATGGCGAGGCGGTGGAGCAATTGCGCGTTTCAAACATCGACCAGATGATGGCGTTCGACTGCGGCTTTTTCGAATTGAGGTAGGGGCGATTGACCTCAATCGTCCGATTAGCGACTTTGCTAGGCAGCGAGCGGACGGTTCAGGTGAACCGCCCCTACCTCCGCCACAACCGCTGGTCACACGGCGAAATCTCTGCTAGTTAAGCGCTCATGGCCGCCGCCCCCGAGTTTCAACATACAGTCGGCAAAACTGCCGGCTTCAGTGGCACGTCACTACACACCGGCGAAAAAGTTTCGCTCAAGCTTCATCCCGCCCCGGTCGATCACGGATTCAAATTTAAACGCAAGGATTTACAGGACGAGCCGACGATCGATGCGAAGATCGAGAATCTTAAAACGGTCGAGAGAGCCACAACGATCGGCGAGGGTTCGGTGCGCGTGCACACAGTCGAACATGTGCTCGCGGCACTTTCGGCGATGGGCGTGGACAACGCGATTATTGAGATGGACGCCAACGAACCGCCGATCGGCGACGGCAGCGCCCAACCTTATGTCGATGTAATCAAACGAGCCGGTGTCGTCGCGCAGGAAGCGTCACGGAAGTTTTTCGATGTGCGCGAGCCGATGCACATTGAATCAAAAAGCGGCGCGCTCCTCATCTTGTTGCCGGACGACAAATTCCGCATCTCCTGCACCCAAGCGGGCCCAAATAACCGATTCACCCAGTATTTCTCGACAGATATTACACCGTCGATTTTCGAGAAAGAAATCGCGCCGGCCCGGACTTTTGTTTATTACGAAGATGTCGAGCCGCTGATGGCGAAAAATCTCATCAAAGGCGGCACGCTCGAAAACGCGATCGTGATTCGAGGCGAAGCGGTCTTGAGCAAGGAACCGTTGCGTTTCCCCGACGAATTCGTGCGCCACAAGATTCTCGATATTATCGGCGACCTCGCGCTGTTTGGTCCGCGCATTCGCGGTCACGTCATTGCGGTGAAGCCGGGTCATGGCGCGAATGCTGAGCTGGCCCGCGCGCTGAACCGCGAATACGCGCGCACCAGCGCGCTATCCGTGCCGCGCACTTTTCCACCGGGTGAAGGCGGCTTCGATATCAACGAAGTGATGAGGATTTTGCCGCATCGGTTTCCGTTCCTGATGGTCGATCGCGTCATCGGTTTTGAAGGCGACATGAAAGTCACCGGTGTAAAATCGGTCTCGATCAACGAGCCGTATTTTCAGGGACACTTCCCCGGTCACCCGGTGATGCCGGGCGTTTTGCAAGTCGAAGCGATGGCGCAAGTGGCCAGCATTTTGTTGATGCGCCTGGCCAAGAGCGCCAGCCGGGTCGGCTATTTCATGAGCGCCGATTCAGTGAAATTCCGCAAACCGGTTTTCCCGGGCGACACGATCTTCATCCACGCCGAGATTACCAAGACACGCGGCGCCAAGCTGGCCAAGGCGAAGTGTCATTGCGTGGTCAATGACGCCGTCGTCTCCGAAGGCGAACTGATGTTCACCTTTCTCGATCAATGAGCGACGGGCAGATTCATCCAACGGCGATTGTCGATCCTAAAGCGGAGATTGGTCCGGGAACAACTGTTGGCCCGTATTGCGTGATCGGCGCGGAAGTCGTGCTCGGCGCGAATTGCTGGCTGCAACATCACGTGACCCTCTCTGGGCCAACGCGGGCCGGCACTGGAAACAAATTCTATGCTTATTGCTCGATCGGACAGCAGACCCAGGATTTGAAATACAAAGGCGAGCCGACTTATCTCGAGGTCGGCGACGAAAATACCTTTCGCGAATTCGTTACCGTGAATCGCAGCACGGCCATCGACGGCAAAACCCGCGTCGGCAGCCGCGGAAATTTTCTCGCTTACAGCCACATCGGGCACGATTGCACGGTGGGCGACGACGTTATTTTCTCCAACAACGGCACCCTGGCCGGCCACGTGCAGGTGGGAGACCACGTGGTGATGGGCGGACTCACCGCGGTGCATCAGTTTTGCCGGGTCGGGCGGTTCGCGATTACCGGAGGGTGCTCGAAAATTGTGCAGGACGTTCCGCCGTTCATGATTGCGGATGGAAACCCGGCTGAAATTCGCGGGGTCAATCTGATCGGTCTTGAGCGGAAGAATTTTCCGCCGGAGAGCGTGAAACTGATTAAGGAAGCTTTTCGCCTGATCTACCGATCGAAGTTGAATACTCAGCAGGCGCTCGAAGCGGTCCGCGCGGAGCTGGCGCAGAAGGAAGAGATCGTAGAGATCATCGAATTCATCGAGAAGACCGAGCGCGGGATTATTCGATAAGCTCCAGATTCCAAGCTCCACCATCCAGGGAAGCGTCAAACTCCAATGTTATGAACGTTTCAGGGTAACGCCGCGGAATTCTTCGACTTCGCTTCGCGAAGGTCAGGATGGCGGTCACGCAAATCGCCCATTTCACGGCCACGTTTTGGAGTGCGACAGTGCTCTGCCGCTTTCGAAGCATTTCGACCCCGTTAACTGCCGCAGAGCGTTAGGCACTGCCGATTACACGATGTGCAAAAACGGGAACGCTAATCTGCGCACCCTGAGAAATAAAGCGGCGCAGCGGCGCCCGCACTCCAAAACGCAAGCGGTCGCTACGGCTTTGACGGCATCGGTGGTGGCGGCGGCCGGCCGCTCGCTTCACGTTCGATTGCCCGCAGAAGTGGCGCGGCCGGCGTGTCCGGCGCCGTTCGCATGGTTGAGCGGACGAGTTCCAGCGCCCGCTTCGGTTTGTTCATCTTGATCCACGCGTCCGATTCTTCCAGCACGACGCGAACAATGTCGTCACGCTTTGTGTAATAGGTTCGCGCAAGTTGGAAATTGTTAGTGGCTGCGGCGAAATGCCCGTTGTGCGTCTCCAACAACCCGAGATCTTCCATGATTGGGCCGCTGCGAATCCGCATCGCGGCCTGACGCGCCGCAGTGCGCCACACGGGCGCAGGAACTGTGGCATCCTTCACCGCGAGCTCGTGATAGACCTTCCATTCGTTCGCGGCCTTTGCAGAATCTCGCTGCGCGATCTGCAGCCACGATAAATAAGGCCGGTACAACGGATCCCCCACCATCACCGACATCCAGGAAAGTGCGCGCATCGACATGTAAGCGCTCTCGGCAAAAGTGAACCCGTGAAGCAAACGATCATTGAAAACATCAAGCTGGGCAGTGAGCTGGAGGTAAGGCTCATAGACGTTGCCGAGACTTGCCGCGGCTCCGTGTGAAACCAGCGGCCCCACCCAGTCCGCATTCGGATCGCGCAGCGTACTGGCGCTAAACGAATGGATGTGAACGGCGATCGCACCGGGAAGAAAACGAAAATCCGGCCGGGCGAATGGACCCGCAACGGCGGCTGCGTACCAACCATAATAGAGAGCACAATCGGTGATCGGATATGCTTCAGGAAAAATTTCCGGCGCATCATCGTACACGGTGGGAATTCCGTTCTTGTGAAGTTGCTGAAGTATTTCCGTGAGCCATTGGTCGCCCACGGCAAGGCCCTGAGACGTGTTGTGCGCGCCATCGACGTAAGCACGACCCCAAAGACCGTTCTTTTCCGCGGCAATCGAATCAACGATCATTCGTCGCACCGTCGAGGCATCCGGTGCGTCGAGCCGGCATACCAGCAACATTCCAATGTTGTCGAAATCTTCGATCGCTCGAAAGCTCTTAAAATACGGATTCATTGCGAAACCCGAAATCTGCCGTGCCGTGGCAGATAGCATGGTGAGTTCGGAATCAACCGACGCTTCGTTGCGATTCCCGAGCGGTCCCGGCCCCGGCACGTCGCCCGGATAATCCCCTGCCGAACGAATCTTTAGCGGGACGCCTCTGATGACGGCAACGAACCGAATCGGATTCTCCTTTGTAGAAGTCCCCCGCGCCAGTTCGTGTACGGTCCACCATTTGTGATCCTTGAAAGCTTCCCGGAGCGGATTCGCAATATTGTCGTCGTACTCGGCACGACTGATTTCCTCTTCACTGGAACAGTTAAGGCCGACCAGATGGTCGCGCGGGATCCCGCGTTGCTGCGCGTAAAAATTTGCCAGCTTAACGGATTCGGGGGCCGTTTTGTTGAAAACGACGATAGTCGATTCGGTCAGCGACCGCTCGGCGTGAAGATCGACCGCGAGCAGGAGCAGGAGCAGGAGCAGGAATGGGAAACAGAATCTCATTTATAAAGTGAGTTTAAGACCGTCATACGCGATGTGGGTGTTCGCGGGCAGACGCGATTCGGCTGCTTGAGGGAGGTCATGGCAAATGTGAGTAAAGTAAGTCGCCCCTGGCCGGACGCGCGCCGCCACTTCCAGCGCTTGCCCCACGCTTAAATGTGTCGGGTGCGGTTTGTCGCGAAGCGCGTCGATAATCAAGACGTTTACCCCGGCGATGAGATCGACAATCGGATCCGGCACAGCGCTGCAATCGCTTATGTAGGCGACGAGTTTTTCTCCCGAGCGCGCGAAGAGATAACCGTTCACGATCGAATTGCCATGCGGCACCGGCAACGGAGTAATTGTTGTCGATCCTAATTCGAATGGACCGTCAATCACGTGCGGTTCGGGTTTTAAATAATACGGAATCGGATTGGTCGTTTGAAATGCGAACTGAAATACGCGTTCCAGATCGCGCATTGTTCCGGCCGAAGCATAGACCGGCATCGAACCGCGGGCGTGCGAAAACCGGCGCAGATCGTCGAAGCCCATGATGTGATCGGTGTGGGAATGAGTGAAAATAACGGCATCGAGTCGCCGAATATTTTCCCGCAGCGCCTGGGTGCGAAAATCAGTTCCGGTATCCACCACCCACGCGCATTCGGGCGTCTCAATATAAATTGAGGAGCGGAGGCGTTGATCACGAGGATCGGGTGAGTGGCAAACCTCGCAATCACAGCCAATCATCGGCACACCCTGCGACGTGCCCGTGCCCAGAAAGGTGAGCGTCAATTGCGCCTTCTTGTCGCCGGGTGCGCCGAGCGCGGTCTTCGGAGCTTCAGGGTTGAGATTTGAGTTTCGACTTGGCAAGCTGCCACTCTCAACTCAACTACTCAGCCTCTCAACCACTCAACTCTTCTCGATGCCCGCCGTCCTTAATCTCCTCCGTATTAAAAATCTCGCGCTCGTAGAAGAGCTCGAATGGCAGATCGCGCCTGGCTTCCTCGCGGTCACCGGAGAAACCGGAGCGGGCAAGTCGATCATCATCGGCGCGCTTCAACTCCTGCTCGGTGAGCGCGCGGATAAATCGCTCATCCGGACCGGCGCGGATCTTTGCACAGTGGAGGCAATCTTTAGCGGCGAGCAATTGGGAAAGCTCAACCCTCAGCTGATCGAAGCCGGAGTCGAACCGTGCGAAAACGATTTGATCATTAAGAGAACTATTGCCTCCAGCGGCACCAACCGACAATTCATCAACGGGTCGCCTACCACACTGTCGATCCTGAAAAGTCTCGGCGACGATCTTGTCGATCTTCACGGACCACACGATCACCAGTCGTTGCTCTCGTCGGAAAAACAGTTGGGCCTGCTCGATTCGTTCGCCCGCACGGGAGAGCAGCTCGACGAATATCGAAAACATTATCGTCAATTGCAGACGCTGCTGGCGGAATATTCGGCGCTTAACACCGCCGAAACAGCGCGCGAACAGGAGCTCGATCTGCTTCGCCATCAAACGAGTGAGATCAACGGCGCAAATCTGGTCGCCGGAGAAGAAGTCGAAATCGAGAACCGTTATAAACTGGCTAGCAACAGCAAACGACTGATCGAGCTGGCCTCCGCGGTCGCCGGCAAACTTTCCGAAGCGGACGACTCCGTTCTCTCTCAACTGGCCGAAACGCAGCGACTTTTGCGCGAACTGGAGAAGATCGACACTTCCATTGCGCAATTCTCTTCTGCCCACGACGCCAGTGTGGTCGAGCTTTCCGAGATTGCCCGCGCCCTTTCCAGTTACGCCGAGAAACTCGATCTCGATCCGGCCCAACTTTCCGCGCTGGAACAGCGGGTCTCGCTTTTTGAAACTCTAAAGCGGAAATACGGGGGATCGATTGCCGAAGTGGTTGCGTTTGGCGAGCGCGCGACCGAGCGAATGCGAAAGATCGAAGGCCGCGATGCAGAACTGGAGCGCCTCACCAAAGAAATTGAAAATGTGCGCGCGCAAATGAACCGCGCCGGCGAAGCTCTGCGGAAATTGCGAACCAAGGCGGCCCCGAACCTTTCCGAAAACATCCGGCGCAATCTGCGCGATCTCGGGTTCCGCCAATCCGAGTTCGAAGCGAAGTTGAGCGACCTGGAGGAACCGCGCCTGGATGGATTCGATTCCATGGAACTCCTTTTCTCGCCGAATCCGGGCGAACCGCTCAAACCGCTGCGCACCATCGCCTCGAGCGGCGAAATCTCGCGCCTGATGCTTGCGATCAAGTCCGCCCTCGCCGCGCACGACGAAATTCCATTGCTGGTCTTCGATGAGATCGACGCCAATGTCGGCGGCGAGATCGCGAACGCGGTCGGCGCGAAAATGCAAACGTTAGGCCGCGATCACCAGGTGATCTGCATCACTCATCTCCCGCAGGTCGCGGCGACTGCTTCTACCCACTTCGTTGTCACAAAAGAGGTCGTCCGCGGCCGGACCTATTCGCAATTGCGCGCGGTCAGCGGCAAAGCGCGCCGCGAAGAGATCGCGCGGATGCTTGGTGGAAAAAGTGAATCGGCGTTGGAACTCGCGGCGACGTTATTGAAGGAAGCATAGCCCGCTAATGGAGGGCGTCCGCGCTGTAGGCGCCCAAATATTGGGGGACATGACGGAACATGTCCCTCCAGATTCTAGAATCGAGATCAGCGCGTGATGAGAACGTAACCAAGACCTCGTTCGTCTTTTCTCCCGGCTGATTTCAATTCCGACAGCGCGGCGTCGTGAAGCTGGCGCATTAGCGCCGGAGCGTCCTTCCCGGGCACGACGAGCGCATCGACATAGCCGCCATTCCATTCGGCAACGGCGCGGTCGGGCTTAAGAAAATGTGGCCTGCGCAAATAGAGAAGCAGTCCTTCATCATCGGCAGTAACTGCTTCGTATCGCCAGTGATGCTTGTCCGCTTCATCACGCACCTGATGTCCGAACACGACCAGCGCATCGCGTTGATCGCGATATCCCGTGACGACCTTCGACATTGTGTAAACGCTGGTAAATAAAATCGATGCGACTAAAACGATCGCGCTCCAAAGATAAACGCGGCCGCGCGCGTCCTCGTTCTCAGCGTCCGCAAGATCGGCGTCGGAGGGACCTGCTTCTGCAGGTCTTGGACGCGCAGAAGCACGTCCCTCCCAATTCGCGATTTGAGCCGCGAGCAGCAAACAAAGCGGCGGAATAACCGGAAAAATCCGATCCACTCGTTTTGATGGGATCAAAGACATTGCTAGCAAGCCGCCCAGGCTCCAACAGATCAACCAGAATGTCTCCGGCGACATTTGCCGGAACGCTTCACGAACTTTCCATTTGGCTGATCGAAGATCGATAACTGCCAGCGCGATCATCAGCAGACTCCACGGGGCAAATTTGTGAAGCAAATGCGGCAGGTAAAAATAGAACGGCTGCGGTCGATGGATCGTTTCGCCGAAGCGTCCCACGAATTCGCGCATGACGACCTGATTGAAGAAACCGGTCTGAAAAATGATTCCGCCAATCACCCAGACCAGAAAAATTCCAAGCGACAACAACCACGGCCGCCACCCCGACCACGCGCTGCAAGCCTCACCAGGAGTGTCCGACTTCTCGTTTAATGGAGGGCGTCCGCGCTGTCGGCGCCCAAATATTTGGGACACGACGGCGCGTGTCCCTCCCGAGGCCCGCCATTGAAAGAGGGCGATGCCAGGCAACAGAAACGCATAGACGATCGGTCCCTTGATCAGCATCGCCGCCGTAAGCAGCGCGAGGACCGACCTCCGATCGTGATCATTCCAAATCGCGCGGGTCCGGATCTTTTGCCATATCAACAAACCGATCAGAAAAATCGCGAGCGCCAGCGGCATATCAGTGCGCACCAGCGTGGCCAGCCGCAGCGTGACCATATTCAATCCGAATGCGCTGAGGGCGATGAGTCCCGCAATCGAGCCGTAGGCGGAATTCGCCGTGCGAAACAACAAGATCGCCATCGCAATCGCCGCGAGAAGCGACGGCAAGCGCCAGGCGACGTCCCACGAACGCGTGATCGCAAACAGCCCGGCCGAAATCCAGCCGATCAACGGCGGTTTGGTCGCGACATGTTCGTGCGGGGTTTGCTGATAAAACCAATGCCCGTCCTTCACCATCTCAAACGAGGTGTAGGCCTGCTTGGCCTGATCGTAATCGTCGAGCTGCCAAGGGAGATTCGTGAGGAGAAACAAGACGACGGCGAGCGCACCGACGAGCCAGAGCGTGCGCTTATCGGTGAGAAGATTTCCTGGAAGACTCACGTCCATTCACATGCGTTGTATCCCGCGAACAGTCAGCAGCGCAAGGTGGATCGAGCAGTCCCTTGCTCGATGCCAAAAATATGACGGCGAAGCCGCATTATCAGCATCGGTCCTAGCCGGACTGGCAGAAACGGAGCGGCCGATACACCTACCCGCAAAGTTCATCGAGAATCGCTTTCGCGGCGCGGTCACTCGCGCCGCCTTCACCGAGTTGGGAGATGATTGAGTCGAACTCGGCGATCATCTTTTCACGGGCGACTGCATCATCCATCAAGCGCAGCACAGCATTGCCGATCGCGGACG
>JBDTZF010000071.1:0-13468 GCA_040005265.1 Verrucomicrobiota bacterium | reverse complement strand
ACCGGGCAGATTGAAAAAGCGGATGCGGACGCAAAACGCATCACCGAACTGGAAACGGGGACGAGATGAAACGCGCGCTTTCCACTTTTGTTTGTCTTCTCGCGAGCGCGACGGTTCTCGTTTCGGCGGAGCGCGAAAAGAAATCCGATACGAAACCGGACGCGGGTGGCGTGATGATCGATCCGAGCGAGGGTGAGATCGCGCCGGGATCCGAGCTCACGATCACGTTTCCGGATGCAATGGTGAACGCGGATAAGATCGACATGAGCGGTCAGCCTGTGCCTTTCGTGAGCTTGCCGAAGATCGACGGCGATTTTCTGTGGAAAAGCCAGACCGAAGGCGTTTTCACCGTGAAAGGTGTCGTGGCCGGCGCGAAGCACCGGTTGACGCTTGTTCGCGATCTCAAGGATGCGAGGGGAAAACCGGTGGTGGCGCCCGGTTGGTCCGCGGAATTCAGCACCACCGAATTCAATCTCACCACCGATTTCACCGCGCGCGAGCATCTCGAGGCCCAACCTCAGATCGCGCTCGAGTCGACCTACAACGTGCGCCTGAGCGAAGTGCCCGATCATGTTTATTTTCAAGACCGCGATTCCCAGCAGCGTTTCCCGGTCAATGTCATTCTTTGGAGCCAGGCGAAACTCCCGTCGGAGAGCGAAGCGACAACGTTCAGCGTTTCACCGCGCGCCCCACTGCCGACGGGTCACACCTACGATCTGATCGTGAACGGGTTGGTCGAGGCCAGGAGCCACAAGGCGCTGCCGTATTTGAAAGTTATTCCGGCTGGGACAACCGCGCCTCTGGAGATCGCATGGGTTGGCGCATTCAATTCCGGATTCGAAGAAAGATCGATCCGGATCAAGTTCAGCGACGAGATCGAGCCGGCTGAAGCGACGCCGGACAAGATCGACATCCAACCAGCGGTCAAAGACGCAAAGATGCTGGCGAGCCTCGACGAAGTGAAAGTCACGGGCACGTTCGATCTCAATCAGCGGTACCGCGTCACCATATCGACTGCGCTCAAAGGCGCGCGCGGTTACGGCCTGGCCGCGGAATCGCGCTGGGGCGCGACGTTTCGTCCGGCACAACCCTGTATCCTTTTTCCCGCCTCCCAGGTTTTTCTGCGGGCACGGCAGGAACTGCGCTTTTCCTTTTTTCAATTCAACACGCCGGCCGTGACATGGAAGCTGGCGCGTATTCCGCTGGAGAAATTACCCGCCGTGACAAAGCGGGTGCGCGATTTCGCGACCGACGCGCGTGATCCCGTCACGGGCCAGGCGATTGTCGATCCACGCACCGGCTTCAACAAGCAGTTCCAGACCGAGGTGCTTGTTGATGCTTTCAATCTGCCCGTCATCGCGACCGGCACCACCGAAGCCACATCGGGAGATGCCAGTGTTAAGCGCGACATTCGATGCGCCGCGCCGAAAGGCGAGGCACTGAGCGGCGCCTATTTGCTTGAGGCAAGCGCGGCCCTGACTGACGGCCGTATTGTCGGAAACCGGTCAATTATTTGCACGAGCGACTTCATTCTAACGCAAAAGCGGACGCCCGCTTCAGCGATCGTTCGCGTGGCGAAAATGTCCGACGCTCAGCCGGTCGCGGGCGTGACCGTGCGCGCGGTTACCAGCGAGAACATCGAACTGGCCCGCGCTGTGACGGCCCAAAATGGAATGGCTACGTTCGATCACGACAAGGTTTTCCCTGAGAAGAAGACCGGCGCGCATTTGTTCATTGCCGACACGGTGAACGGGCCCGCGCTTCAATTTGCCGATGGCGCGACTTATTCGTCGGGTTATTCGGAAACCAGCCGCCAGCAGACAAAGACGCACGCCGAAATCATCACGGACCGGAATCTTTATCGGCCAGGGCAAATCGTAAAAATGAAAGGGTTGGTGCGTGAGACGGCCGGAGCGGCCCTAACGATTCCGAGTGCGTCCGATGTGCGCTGGCGAGTGACGGAAAGCTACGGCGAGCGCGTCGTTGGGGAAGGCACTGCGACATTGTCCCGCGATGGAGGCTGGGAGGCGGAATGGACCGTGCCGGAAAAATCGAAGCTCGGCAGGTTTGAGATTCGCTGCCAGGTCGGCGGCCAGAACTATGATGGCTCGACGGCAATCAGCATTGAAGAATATCGCGTTCCACTTTTTTCAGCCGTTGTTGATGCGGACCCGGGCGTTGGCGACACCGCCCACGCAAAAGTTTCATCCGCTTATTTTCACGGCGCTCCGAATGCAGGGGCTCGGGTGCATTGGAAAGCGAACTGGACTGTCTCCTTCGAATTCGGAAGCGAGGCGGATGGTTATAAAAAACGATTCAACAGTTATTCCGAGGTGGGACCCCGCGTGGATACCACGACCGATTTGGTCAAAACGATTGAAGGCGACACCCAATTAGACCAGCACGGTTTCGCCACGCTTTCCTGCGAATCGCCGTTTAAGAACGACGCCGCCATTTCAAAGTCGGACGTATTCTGGCGCGCCGACGTCACCTCAATCGATGGCCAAACAATTACAGGTGGCGCTACCGCCGCTCTTTTCGCCAACCCGGTTGTTCTCGGCGTGCATTCGATCGAGCGGCCGGGCGAGAACGGCGGAATCGTCGCCAACATCGACGCAGTCGATAGCGAAGCCGCGCAGGTCACCGGAGCGGCCGTGCATGTCGATCTTTTCCACGTGACCACCAAGACAGCGAAAGAGCAAATCTCGTCGTTCGTCTTCCGGTATCGCAACGTCGATGAGTTCACCAAGGTCGCGTCCCAGGAATCGAAAACACCGGCGGAAGTTTTCTTCCCGGCGAAGGAAACCGGCCGGTATGTCGTTGCGGTCAGCGCAACCGATCGAAAAACAGCGCTGGTAAGCGACGAAACGACACTGACCGGCGAAATGCCCGCGGAATTGCCGGTCGAAAATGAAACCGGCTTCAAGGTCGAGCGGGCTGAGAAACCGTATACGCCGGGAGAAAAAGCGACGTTATCCATCCAGGCGCCGTTCGGCGGCGTCGCCTGGGTTTCCGTCGAGACCGGCGAAATTCTGGACACGCTGCTCGTTCCAGTTGCCGGCAATGCCGGGCGGATCGAGTTGCCTATCAAGAAAGAATACGCGCCGAATGCGGTGGTCTCAATTTATCTGGTCAAGCCGGGCGGAGAAAAAGAATTGCCCAAAGAACGGTTTGCTTATTCGACCATCGAAGTGCGCAGGCCCGATCACGAGCTCAAGATTGAGTCGCAGGTGATGAAATCGGTTAAGCCGGGCGAAACGGTCCGCGGTGAATTGCACGTCAGCTCGGAGAGTAAACCGGTAGAGGATGTCGATCTTGCGGTGTTCGCGGTAGACGACGCGGTGCTGAAACTGGGCAGCTGGCAGTTGCCGGAAGTCCTGGCCGGTTTTTATCAGCGCAACCCATTCGGCGTTCGCAGTTATCAATCGCTCGAGCGTTACCTTGAAGAAATCAAAGTGCCGAGTCTGACCCAAAAGGGCTTTACCATCGGCGGCGGAGGCGAAGAGGCGGTGCCGAACGTCACTAACCTGCGCAAAGAATTCAAGACGCTCGCTTTCTGGCGAGGGAGCCTGAAGACCGGGCGCGACGGCAAAGCAACATTCGATTTTGTCGCGCCTGATAACCTCACGACGTATCGGATCGTCGCGGTCGGACAAACCAAGGCGAACCAGTTTGGCGGCGACGCCAGCGCAACGGTGCAGGTTTCCAAACCATTGCTTATTAATCCGGCGCTGCCGCGATTTTTGCGACACGGCGACGAGGTTGAATTGCGCGCATCAGTGCAACAAAACTTTGCCGACTCGGAGGAAGTGACGGTCCGCTGCGTAACCGATGCATCTTGTAAGCTCATCGGCGAAACCAGCGCCACCCGCCCAGCTGCGCGGGATGTGCCAACGGTTTTTCGATTCAAAGCCAAAGTGGACGACCCAAACCTTGCGCCGGCGAAAATCCAGTTTCAAGCCGTGGCCAAATCGAACGCCCAACTTTCCGACGCGCTCGAACTGACGCTGCCGGTGCAGGCGCCGACGATTGTCCGCAGGGAAAGCGTGGCCGGCAGTGTCACCGGACCGCAATTCGATACCCAGAGCAAGATGCCTAACGATTGGAAGCGCGGCCGTGGAAAAGTCGACACGATCGTCTCAAGCTCGATGTGGTTGCCGAAAATTGCCGGGATTCCGTTGATCCTGGAATATCCGCACGGGTGTTTCGACCAAATCTCGACCAAGCTCCTGGGGTACAGTCTTCTCGCGAACTTGCTTGCCTATCTGCCGGACATCGCGGCACGGGACGCCGAGTTTCGATCGGTGCTCGAGCGCGGGATGAAGCAATTCAACGACTCGCTCCTGGAGGGAGGAATGTTGCCCTACTGGCCCGGCGGGACGGTGCCGAATCCATTCGTAACCTGCGAAGCATTTTGGGCGGTTAACGAATCGGTGAACGCCGGCTTCCAGGCACCGGAAGGACTGCGCGACAAACTCGCTGCTGCGCTTAAGAAAATCGTTAACGGCGAAAAGCCGACTTCGCCGTTTGAGAGATGCTTCGCCCTGTTCGTGTTGACTCAATACGAAACCGAGGGCGATTTCGCAACGGCGGCCCAGGACTTGTACTTGCGACGCAACAGCATGGAAGATGAGGGCCGCGCGCTGCTGGCCATTGCTCTGCAACGGCTCAATATTATGCCGCGCGAAAAGGAACAGTTACTCAAGGAAATCGACGCGCCGATCAAGGAGCGCGCGTTCGATCCGAAAACGTTGGGTTCGATGACGCGCGCGGAAGCAATCTGCGCCCTGGCTTTTGACAGTATCGCCCCCGCTACCTACACGCCGCAAAAGAAACAACGAGTACGTGAACGCATGCTGGCATTAATGGATTCGTCGGCATCACTTTCAACGCAGGAGAACCTTTGGATGCTGCTCGCGTTTAAATCGATGGTTACGGCGGAAAAACTGGAGGCACTCGGGAATGCGCAGCCGCCGGGAGTTTTCTCAAAGAATCATTTTTCCGAAGCATGGCTCGATCGCAAGCTCGAAGAGCGTCTCTTGATCAAAGGCCTGAACAAATCCGCGCTCACGTTTTTGATGAAAGCCGAGTATTCCACGGATGAGGTCGAGACGGACCGTGTCGATCGCGGGTTTCGGGTCGAGCGCGTGGTGAAGAATGTGACCGATGCAAAGCGCACCGGCGAAGCAAGCGCCCCATTCAAACTGGGCGATCAAATCCTGATTACCTACCGGATGAACACGCGGAAGAAGCAGAGCTATGTTGCGCTGGAGGATTCGCTGCCCGCGGGTCTCGAAGTGGTTAACCCGAATCTTGCGATGATCGGGAAATTTTACACAATGCCACCCAGCAGCCAGAACGATCATGTGCTTGACCTGTCCTATTCCGAGATGCGCGATCGATCGACCTTGCTTTACTTCGATGATTTCTCGCCCGGCGGTGGAACTTATTCCGTGCTCGCGCGCGCGACCGCTGCCGGCTCGTTCCGCTGGCCGGCCACGCAAGTCGTTCCGATGTACGACAGCCGTTTCTCCGGGCTTTCGCCTTCGAGTTTATGCGTCGTTTCCGGCGAATAGTTCTCGTTTGCGTTCTCATCGCGATTGCGGTGACGATGTCGATCCTGTTGGCGCCGTTGCCTCGCAGTTTGCGGGAGCCGTTGCCCGGAACGCTCGTATTGCTGGACAATCGCGGACGCGAAATCGCCGAAGTCGCTTCGCCTGAAGCGCGCGTCCAGATTCCGAAGGAAATCGATGAGATGGGAAAATGGTTACCCCGAGTCATCGTCGCGCTGGAAGACCATCGTTTTAACGAACATGGCGCGATGGATTGGCGCGCAACGGTAGCGGCCGGTGCGCGGAATCTTAAATCGGGCCGGATTGTTTCTGGCGGATCAACCATCACTCAGCAACTGGCGAAGCTGGACTCCGGGCGGAGCCATCGGAGTTGGCTGGGCAAAATGCGCGACGTGATCGTGGCCTGGAAGATCGAACGGCACTGGAGCAAGGAGCGCATTCTGGCCGCGTATCTGAACCGAAGCAGTTTCGGCAATCGCCGGCTCGGCCCGGAGGCGGCCGCGCGCGCATATTTTGGAAAATCGGCGCGCGATTTGACTCTGGCGGAATCGATTTTCCTGGCCGGTCTGCCCCAGGCGCCGACGCGATTCAATCCGTGGAGACATTCCGAAGAAGCGAGACGCAAGTACGAGCGTTCGCTAATCCGCCTCGCGCAGCTCGGCGTGATCACGAGCGATGAACAAGCTTTGCTGGCAAATTCGCCGCCGGTCGCGCGTCGGTATAATCCGCCACATCTGGCGCCGCATTTCGTCGATGCATTGATCGCGCAAAATCCAAAACGGCGCAGCACGATGCGAACATCGCTCGACCTCGATCTTCAAACCGCCGCGCAGCAATTGGTGCGCTCGCATCTCGATGGACTAAACCGTTACGACATCAGCGAGGCCGCGATGGTGATTCTAGATAACGAGACCGGCGCGGTGCGGGCGATGGTCGGGTCGAATAGCTATGAGAAAAGTCAGGTCAACGGCGCAATGCGGTCCCGCAGTTGCGGATCGACGCTGAAACCGTTCGTCTATCTCGCGGCGTTAGATCGACATCTTTTTACGGCAGCGAGTTTGTTGCCCGACACCGCGGATGCGATCCGTGACGAATACGGCGATTACGATCCGCAAAATTACAATCATCGTTACCTGGGGCCGGTTCGACTGCGTGAGGCGCTCGGTTGCTCGTTGAACGTGCCGGCGGTATTTGCGCTCAGCCAACTCGGCGCGCGCCAGACTTTTTTCGACCTTAAAAAGTGGGGCTTTCAGTTCCGACGAAGCTTGAACGATTACGGAGCCGGCTTTGTTTTGGGCAACGCAGAGATTCGTCTGATCGATTTGGCGGCGGCGTATGCAGGCCTGGCCCGCAACGGGGTCGCCATGCAGGCAAAACTCGTCACGGCAGAACATCATCCGCTTAATCGCCTTGCCTCGCCCGAAGCGACGGCCATTATCACGGACATTCTTTGCGATAATCGCGCCCGGGAAAAGACATTCGGCGCGCATTCGCCGCTGGCCTTCGAGGAACGCGTTGCCGCGAAAACCGGAACGAGCAGCGGCTTCCGCGACGCCTGGACGGTCGGATTTACCAAACAGCATACCGTAGCGGTGTGGGCAGGAAATTTTAATGGCCGCCCAATGCACGACACGTTTGCCGTGCGCGCGGCTTCGCCGTTATGGGCGGGGATGATGCACGAGTTGATGCGCCGCGATCAACCGCTCGATCCGCCGGTGGAAAACGAAAATCTCGTTCGGCGCGAAATTTGTGGGGAGACCGGTCTGCTGCCATCGCAGTTCACACAATCGACAATCAAAGAGTGGTTTCTTAAAGGAACCGAGCCAACTGAAAATTCCGTCTCCTGGTTTTCGCCAGATGGGAAAATGCTTCTTCCGGACCAATATGCCGGATGGTGTGCGAGCCACAGCAACACGCGTGGTGCGCGGGTACGAGCACAGGCGCGAATCACGAACCCGGCGCCAAACGCGCATTACGCAATCGATTCAGCGCTGCCGCCAACGCAACAGATGATCGAATTCACCGCCACGTTCGCTAACGACGTTCAATGGTTCGTCAACGGCGCGCCTCAATCACCGGGAAAAGACGGCCGGTTTTTCTGGCAACTCGCCCCCGGAGAATGGAAAGTCCGCGCGATGAGCCAAGTGGGCAGCGCCGAGGAAACGATATCTGTTGAAGCGAATTGAGGCCCGGGAGTCCACGGGGCGATAGAGTTTTATTTTCCAAGGACCAGCGAGCTCTTGCTGCTGGAATTTTCGGTAAGCGTGATGTGGGCAGCTTGCGGTTCGCCAACGAGCCCGGGTCGATCTTTCAAACGGTCAGGTTGATACGAGACTCGACTTCTTCCTAAGCAATTCGTACAATCGCTGCGATTTCGTCAGGTGGCGCTTATCCTCAGCCCGTGGGAGGATAGGTTTTGTGGGTGCTAACGAATTTCCGGACGGGGAATTGTCGGCATACGACAACAGGTCAACCCCAAGGTGAACATGATTTCCATCTTAATAAGAAGCACGAGAACATCGGCGCTTGTTACGACAATCTTTATCCTTTTCGTTTTATCAGGAGTCTACATTTTTGGACAAACGGCGAGACGGACTAACGACAACATGTGGCGTGTCGTTGACCAGCGCTTGGTGGATCCAGCGGCCAAGCGTCTGATTGTTCCGATGGCATATGTGAAGGTCCGAGTAGACAAAGCGGTGCTGGCTCAGGCTTTGGCGGGGGCTCCAATGGAATTTACCAAGGCAGCAACCGAGAATCCGTCGACCATACACTTGCCTATGCCTGACGGGACAATGGCCCGGTTTCGCTTCGAGGAATCTCCGGTCATTGAGCCGGGATTGGCCGCAAAATTTCCTGGACTCAAGACGTATCGCGCCCAAGGCATTGATGATCCGGCTGCGACTTCCCGTTTCGACTGGTTGCCGACTGGGTTTCACGCGATCATTCTGGCTCCTTCAGGCACCGTGCTGATCGATCCTTACGCAAAAGGCAATACGACAGACTACATAACTTATTGGAAAAAGGACGCGGCGAACGCGGCTGAGCCGTTCGAGTGCCATTTCATTGATCCTGAATTGCCTCCCTTGCCTGCGGGCGGTGTTCACGCGCCGGGCGTCACGTCCGGCACAATCTTGCGCACCTATCGCCTCGCGCTGGCCGCGACCAATGAGTACACGGTCGCCGTTGGCAACAATACGATTGCAGGCGCATTGGCAGCCGAGGTCCTGGTCATGAATCGCGTCAACGGCGTTTACGAACGAGATCTCGCGATCCATATGAACCTCGTTGCGAACAACGATCTGATCACTTATGCCGGTGACAATTTCAGTTGCGGTGGCGCATGTTCGAGCGGGAACGATCCTTACTCGAACAACGATAACGGGTCGATGCTGGGCCAGAACCAAACCAATCTCGATAATGTCATCGGGTCGGCCAACTACGATATCGGCCACGTTTTTGGGACGACCACGGGCGGTGTCGCATACGGGAGCGTTTCTTGCACGTCGAACAAGGCGCTCGGTGTAACGGGTTTTTCGGATCCCGTGGGAGACCCTTTCGCAATCGATTACGTCGCCCACGAGATGGGACATCAATGGGGCGCGTTACACACGTTCAATGGCGCGGTGGGCAGTTGCGGAGGCAGTAACCGAACCGATTCCGCGGCCTATGAGCCGGGCAGCGGCATTACTATTATGGCCTATGCCGGAATCTGCGGTAACCAAAACCTGGCGGCTCATAGCATCGACACTTTTCACCTTAAGAGCATCGAGCAGATTGTTGCTTACAGCCAAACAGGGAACGGCAACAATTGCGCCGCGGCCACACCTACTGGCAACACAGCCCCGACAGTGGGCGGGCCAGGGAACTTCACGATCCCCAAAGGTACGCCGTTTTCATTAGCTGCTTCGGCAACCGATCCCAATGGTGATTCCATCACTTACGATTGGGAAGAGTACGACTTGGGCGCTTCGACGTCGGCGGCTCCGAATACGGATTCCGATGGAAACGCGCGACCGATTTTCCGCCCCTATTTGCCGACGACTGGAGGAACTCGAACGTTCCCCTCTTTGCAGTACATTCTGAACAACGCCAACGTCCCTCCGCCAACCACAGGCGGCTTTCTAACCGGCGAACTTCTTCCGGCAATTTCCCGTGTCATGATGTTTCAGGTAGTGGCACGTGATAACCGGGCCGGCGGCGGCGGGATTAACACGGCAACATCAATTGTCACGATCGACGGAGCAGCGCCACCGTTCGCGGTTACCGCCCCCAACACCGGCATCAGTGTTCCGGTAATGACTAATCTTAATGTGACCTGGAGCGCCAGCGGCAGCGCCGCCAACGTCAAGATTTCCCTGTCGACCGATGGCGGCAATACTTTTCCGACCGTTCTTGCTGCCAGCACGCCGAACGACGGCGCCGAGTCCGTGCTCATTCCAAACCTGCCGACGACTATGGCGCGAATAAAGATCGAAGCTGTTGGCAATATTTATTTTGATATCTCAGACACGGACTTCAGCATCACCACAGCTGCGCCGCTTGGATTGGTTACCGCAGTCTCGCGCAAGAATCACGGAGGCGCCGGAAGTTTTGGCATCAATATGCCGCTTACGGGACAGCCCGGGGTGGAATGCCGGACCGGTGGCGGTAACCACACGCTTGTGATCGCTTTCAACAACGATGTCGTGAGCGGCGACGCCACGATTACCGGGGGCACAGCTAGCCTGGCAGGCCCTCCGGCGTTCAGCGCAAATACCATGACGATAAACCTGACCGGCGTCGCTAATGCTCAAACAGTAACGATCACTCTAAGGAACGTGACCGATACTTCCGGTCAGACGTTTCCGGACACCGCGGTTAGCGCAAGTTTTCTGGTCGGCGACACGAACGGCAGCGGCAGCGTTAACGCCTCCGACGTTAGTCAAACCAAATCGCAGGCGGGCCAGCCAATCTCTGACTCGAATTTCCGCTCGGATGTAAATGCAAATGGCGCCATCAACGCCAGTGACACTGCAATGATCAAGGGCAACCTTGGCAGCGCGTTGCCGTAACAACAAGTACCGCGCGGTTGTTGCGCAAATAAGCGCGCTTTTTAGAGCCCGGCGACTCCAAAGGCGTTGGCATCGATTCCGTTTGAACGAAAGATTGTCGATCCTAATGTAGCGCATGGAAGAAACGGAAGTGCCTCTTGAGCACTTGCAGGAGGCGGTTCATCACAGCGCGCATCACGATAGCGAAGGATGGATTTCCTGGGTGGCGCTAAGCACGGCAATTTTTGCAGTTCTCGCTGCGATTTCGGGACTTCTCTCCGGCAAACACGCCAATGAAGCGATGATGGGCCAGATCGCGGCGTCCGACCAGTGGAACTACTACCAGGCGAAGAGTATCAAGGCTTCCGTGCTCGACGCGAAGATGGGACTGGCTGCGACTCCTGATGAAAAAGATCGCGCGAAAGCCGCGAGATACGAGGAGGAACAATCCGAGATCAAATCGGAAGCCGAAAGCAAAGAGAAAGAAGCCAAATTAAATTTTCATCGGCATGAAGTTTTCGCGCGCGGCGTCACCATGTTTCAAATCGCGATCGCCATTGCCGCAATTTCGGCCCTGGCCAAAAAACGCCCATTCTGGTTCGTGAGTTTACTTTTCGGCGCAATCGGTTGTATTTTCGCCGTGCTCGGAGCGCTCGTTCATTAATCAATGCGTGTTTTGGCCATCGATGCTTCCTTGCGAAATACCGGAGTTGCGGTTGTCGATGCTAACAATGGAACGACGCGGTCGCTTTATTTCGGCACGATTCATAATGCAACCTCGCTGCGCTCGTCGGCCTGCCTGGTTGCGATTCGCGATCGGCTGGCGGAATTGATTCGCGCGCACGAACCGGATTGTTGCGCGCTGGAATCGGTCATTTACGTGCAAAGCCATAAGACTGCCATCCTGCTCGGGGCGGCGCGCGGCGCGGCCATTCTCGCAGCGGCGGAATGCGGACTTCCCGTTTTTGAATATTCGCCGACACGGATCAAGCAGGCTACTGTGGGACGCGGGGGGGCCGGGAAGAGCCAGGTCGCGTTCATGGTGCGGGCCTTGCTTGGTTTAACGGAAACGCCGGATGCGGATGCGGCGGACGCGCTTGCCATCGGGCTCACTCATTTGCGAGCACAGGAGACGGCGCGGCTGGGAATTCCGGGGGCGATACAAATATGAACAGGGCACAGAATAAGACGTTCGAATGGCGCTGGCTGGGGCAGGTCAATTTCGCCGATGCTCTGAAAATGCAGGAAGAAGCGGTGACGCGAAAACGGGACGATCGCACGGCGCCGGACCAACTTCTTATGCTCGAGCATGAGCCGGTTTACACGATCGGCCGGACGCCCGACCAATCGAGTCTGATCAATCCAGAGAGCCTCCCGCACCCACTCTTTACGATTAATCGCGGCGGCCAGGCGACTTATCACGGCCCGGGACAATTGATGGGCTATCCCATTGTCGATCTTCGCCGATGCGGACAGGATCTGCATCGGTATCTGCGCTGGATCGAAGACTTGTTAGTCAAGACGCTGCGTATCTTCGACGTGGGAGCGTGGACCCGGCCGGGACTTACTGGAGTGTGGGTCAAGGGTGGCAAAATTGCGTCGATTGGCGTTGGCGTGCGTCATTGGATTACGATGCATGGCTTCTCCTTGAACGTGTGCGGCGATCTCACACCGTTTGACCAGATCGTCCCGTGCGGTATCCAGGACGTGACCATGACGTCGATTGAGAAAGAGACGGGGAAAGTATTTTCGCCGGAAGACGTAAGCCGCCGTGTGGCGGAGATCGCGTATCATTCGATCGCGAATCTCACCAGCGAAGGTTCGCTGCTGCAAATCACACCGGTCGTGCGGTTCTGAGAAGGCGGCAGAACACTGCCGCACTCCAAAACGTGGCCGCGATTACGGGCCCACATTACACGCCTGCGTTTTGGAGTGCGGCGGTGCTCCGCCGCTTTGCGAATCGCCCGCTAAAAGAGCTGGAATCGTAGCGTTCCAGTTGGTACACCAAAGCCAAGATGAATATTCCGCTGGAAGACACTTTTGCCGATATCCTCGGAAAGGCGCAGCGTGGTCTCGAAATTTCCGACTTCGACCTTGCCGAAAAAGCGCGGGTCAACACCGAAAAAGTGAATGAACTTCGCGGTGGGGAATTCGACGAGTTGGCGCTTTTGCGCGTTGCGCCGGTGTTGGGTCTGGCAGGGCGCGCTTTGGTCGAACTGGCCAAAGGCGAATGGCAACCGCAACAAGTCGACTTGGAAGGGCTCGCCCAATTCAGCACGCACTACGACGACATGCTGGTAAATGCGTACGTTGTATGGGACCCGAAGTCCAAAGAAGCGGCCGCCTTCGATACCGGGGCGGACTGCTCGGAAATGCTACAGTTCATCAAAGACAAGAAGTTGACGGTGAAACTAATATTGCTCACCCATGCGCACCCCGATCACATTGCTGATTTAACGCGGCTCCAAGAGGAAACGGCAGCGCCCGTTTTCGTTTCGGCTCGGGAGTTAGTATCGGGGGCGGAAGCAATAAACGAAGGAAAACATTTTCAGCTCGGGCAGATCGCTATTGAATCGAGGCTCACCTGGGGACATTCACGCGGTGGAATGACATATGTCGCGACCGGCCTGACGCATCCTGTTGCCATAGCGGGCGATTCAATTTTCGCGGGTTCGATGGGTGGCGGCAGCATTTCGTACAACGACGCGTTGCAGAACAATCTTGAAAAAATCCTGACACTTCCCGATGACACGATCATCTGTCCCGGCCATGGCCCTATGACAACAGTGGGCGAGGAGAAGGAACACAATCCATTCTTTGCTGCGAAGCTTTGAATTTAAACAGTGGAACTTCGCCACAGAT
>JBDTZF010000009.1:0-40687 GCA_040005265.1 Verrucomicrobiota bacterium | reverse complement strand
GTTGAAATCCCGCTCGCGCTTGTTTTCTTTTACACGAGATTGCCCTCCCGCAAATGAAAGAAACCACCTGCAAGAAACTTCAGGAGCTCGGCGCATTTGCCCTCGCCGGCGGGTGCTCCAAGAAGCGGATGGGACAACTGGTAGAGATGATTCGCGCGGCGTGCGATTATCGATGGGTCGGTGTTTATAAGATCGTGAAAGGCGATTTTGTGATCCTCGCGGGAACGGGGGATGAACCGCCCACCTATCCCCGTTTTCCGATTACCCAGGGTTTGTGCGGCGCGGTGCTGGAGTCGGGGAAGCCGATTGTCGTTGGCGATGTGCAGAAGGATGTGCGCTATCTCCCCACCTTTCACACCACGCGTTCAGAAATCGTTGTGCCTATGCTGAGCGACCACCGCCGCATCGTGGGGGTGGTTGATGCTGAAAGTGACAAGGTGAACGCCTTCAGCGATGAGGATCGACAATTCCTTGAACGCGCGGGCGGCCTGATCGCACATTGCCTGCAGTAGCCGCGGGTCTGGCCGGAAGGCCCTACCATGCTTGATTCCGTGCCAAGAGCCCTCGAAGCCGTGCTCGCTGAGCGTTTCTGTTTCGGCCAGGTTCTCGTAACGAAGACGAACGAAGGCGGTTTCGTTCTTCAGCACCGGAACGAGGATGGTCGAAGTGATCTACAAACGTATCGATGCGCGGAGGAGGCTGCCGAGATCGCGAAGTATGACGAAGCCGGGAATTATCGGCCGCTGAAAACCGCGCCGAGCCTGCGGTTGGGCTGGCAATTGGAAGTTGTCGGCCTTAACGAGTTAGGGCGAGCGCTCGATCTATTCTATCCTGGTAGGCTGGCGGTCTTTGTGGCGTGGCTGGAAAATCGCATCAGCACGACGACATTGCGCGAAACACTGGACCGACAATCTGGAATGTATCGCGTTGCTGCGAAAATTTCCGATGAGCAGATAGACGATGTGGTGGGTAATTTTTGCCGGTCTGATGGCGGATGTTTGCGAACGATTTTGTGGAAACGCGATGCCAGTGGGGTGACTGCATCGGCAAGGCTGCCTATGGAAAAATTTGATGGCGTCAGGGATCAGGCGACGGCGCTCCCTGGGCCGGCATCACCAATCCCTGCTATGGTTCCGTTGCTTTGCCAGGAAGCGTGCAATTTGCTTGTGGCCGAGTGTCGCAAGGCAGTGAAAGGCGAAAGCACGTCAGACGTTTAGCGACTCGCTCTGGGCATCGCACTTTTTTCCGTCCAGAATTTGCGACGGTCTTAGACTACCGTTACAGCAAAAAAGAATGATCATTCGCGCACGCGTTGTTGTTCCGCTGGATGGTCCACCCATCGAAAATGGCGCGGTTGCGATTGACGGCGAGCGGATTGTCGATGTCGGAGGCTTCGACGAAGTCAAGGCGCGCAATGTGGCGGAAGTTGTCGATCTCGGCGAGCAGGCGCTGCTGCCCGGACTGATCAACGTCCACTGCCATCTCGATTACACTCTTTTGCGCGGCAAGATTTCGCGGCAAGAATCATTTGCCGACTGGATTCGGGCAATTAATTCCGAGAAGACGAAGCTCTCACCGCAGGGTTATGTTGAGTCGATCAATCAAGGCTTCGCGGAAGCGAGAAGATTCGGAACCACATCAATCGTTAACCTCACGGCATTTCCTGAGCTGATTTCGCGCATTCACCCACCTCTTCGAGCATGGTGGTTCGCGGAGTTAATCGATGTGCGCTCACCTGAACAGGCAAGCGAGATTGTTGATGGTGCGGTCGAATTGCTGAAGTCGGTCGCGAATTTCGGGCTTGCACCGCACGCGCCGTACACCGCTTCCCAGAACTTGTATCGGCGGTGCGAGGAAACGGCGCGCCGGGGCAACATCCTCCTCACGACGCACGTCGCGGAGTCGCGTGAGGAGATGGAGATGTTTCGCGAATCGCGCGGTACGCTTTCCAATTTTCTCTCCCAGTTGGGGCGGGACGATTCAGATCTGCATGGTGTAACGCCAATCGAGCATATCGCGAAATTCTGCCAGCTCGATGATCGCTGGCTCCTGGTTCATTTGAATGAAATCACCATGAGCGATTTGGAAGTGCTTCTCCGGCAAAAAACACAACCGCACATTGTTCATTGTCCCCGCAGCCACGAATACTTCGGGCATTCGCACTTCAAGCTTGGGAAGCTCAGCACCCTCGGATTCAATATTTGCCTCGGAACGGACAGCTTAGCCAGCAACGAGAGCCTGAGCTTGTTTGCTGAAATGCGAGCATTCCACCGCAGCAAGCAAAAAATCGCGCCGAAGGAGATTTTGGAAATGGTGACGTTAAATGCAGCACGCGCGCTGCATCGCGAAAATGCCCTCGGCCAGATCCGGTCGGGGTTTCTAGCCGACTTGATCAGCGTGCCGTGCGGAAAACCGGAGAACGTATTTGAGGAAATCGTGGCGTTCGATGGAACGGTAAGCTGGATGATGATTGGCGGGAAGGCGATGGCCGGCTTATAGCCAATCCAAGGTTAATTCTCATTTCCGCTTTCTTTTTCTCAATTTTGAAATATTCTCCGCGCTGAGATTTCATGGCCAAAATCATAATAATCGATGACGAGCCGGCGATGGTAGAGGTGATAGTGACCCTATGCCGGGAGAAGGGACACGAAGTTTTTCCATTCAACTCGGCACCCAAGGCGGTGGAGCAACTCGATGTGATCCAGCCGCAGGTCGTGATCACCGATATCAAGATGGAGACGATGAGCGGGTTCGATGTGCTGAGGCACATTCGTGAACATCATCGGCAGACATCGGTAATCTTGATTACGGCTTACGGGACGGAGGACACGGCGGTGCAAGCTCTGAAAATGGGCGCCTACGACTACATAAAGAAGCCGTTCAAGATCGACGACCTGCAGATGACGATTCAGCGGGCCCTCGATTTTCAGGCGGCTGTCCGGGAGAACACCTATCTCCGGAAGGAACTCAAGAATCGCTACCGGTTTGAGAACATTATTGGAACCAGCCGGAAAATGCAGCTGGTTTACAACCTCGTGAACAAAGTCGCCGATACCGATAGCACAGTGCTCATCATTGGAGAAAGCGGCACTGGCAAGGAACTGGTCGCACGCGGTCTGCATTTCAATTCCAACCGGCAGCATCACCCATTCGTCGCCATTAATTGCAGCGCGCTGCCTGAGAATTTGCTCGAATCGGAATTATTTGGACACAAAAAGGGCGCGTTCACCGGCGCGGTGGCGGACAAGCGCGGATTATTCGAGGAAGCGAACCTCGGCACAATTTTTCTCGATGAAGTGAACTCAATGGCGCCACAACTGCAGACCAAATTGCTGCGCGTTCTGCAAGAGCGCGAGGTCCGACGCGTTGGCGACAACAAAAGCGTGCCTGTTAATGTTCGCGTGGTCGGTGCCACGAATGAAGCGCTGGTGCCAAAACTTAAGGACGGAACATTTCGCGAGGACCTTTACTACCGGCTTGCGGTCATTCCGGTGGAGATTCCGCCCCTGCGCGATCGCCTGGAAGACGTGCCGCTCTTGGTGAACCATTTTTTGCAGAAACAGGCGAGCGCGACGGGCGGCGAACCGAAGAAGATTGATCCGGTGGCGGTCGATATTTTATGCCATTACGGTTATCCCGGTAACGTGCGCGAATTGGAGAATGCGATCGAACGGGCCTGCGCGCTGTGCGAGGCCGATCTCATTTTGCCAAGCGATCTGCCGCCGCACATTGTGAGCGAGGCCAAAGGTGAGAAAACCGACGAAGCGATGGCAGCGATACCGGTCGGCCAAACGTTGGACGAGTTTATCCAGCAACAAGAGCGCGGTTATATCGAAGCGACGCTCGCGCATTGTGACGGTGCGCGCGAAAGGGCTGCTAGCATGCTTGGAATCAGTATGGCCACACTTTATCGCAAGGTAGAGCCGAAGAAAAAGTGATCGAAGGCCCTCCCGCGAATCAGTTGCCTACGGCAGCGAGAAGTAATCCAGGCCCTGATAATTCCCGTCGACGGCCTTGACGACCTGCATCAAAACATCGTTGACCAGCGTGCTGGCGCCGAAACGAAAAAGATCCGGCGTGAGCCAATCATCACCGAGTGTTTCCTTTAGCATGACCAGATAAGCCAGCGCTTGTTTAGCAGTGCGAATTCCACCGGCCGGCTTCATTCCGATGCGGACGCCGGTCTGGTAAAAATGGTCCCGAATTGCGTCAAGCATTACCAGCGTGACCGGCATCGTAGCAGCGGGCGAGATCTTCCCCGTCGAGGTCTTGATAAAATCAGCGCCGGCGCGCATGGCAATTTCACTGGCCAGACGAACGTTGTCGTAGGTTTGCAGCTCGCCGGTTTCGAGAATGACTTTCAGATGCGCTTGCCCGCAGGCCTCCTTGGTCGCGGCGATCTCGTCGAAAATGCGGTCGTAATCGCCTGTCAGAAAAACACCACGGTCGATCACCATGTCGATCTCATCGGCCCCATCGCGCGCCGCACTGCGCACCTCGGCAATTTTCAATTTCAACGGCATTAACCCAGTGGGAAATGCGGTTGCCACCGAAGCGACTTTGACCTTGGACACACCCAGGAATTTCTTGGCGACTCGAACTAGGTTTGGATAAACGCAGACGGCGGCACAGGGAGGGACTTCGTAGCGCGGATCCAGGGGTTGCATCGCTTTACGACAAAGGAAGGCGATCTTGCCGGGAGTGTCTTTGCCTTCGAGCGTAGTCAAATCCATCATTGAAATGGCGAGTTTGAGGCCTTGAAGTTTCGCTGAAGTCTTGATGCTGCGTTTGGCGAACGCAGCCGCCCGTTCTTCGGCCATCACCTGGTCGATCGACGGGACGATCCATCGATCACGTGGGGGTATACTGCGAATATCTCGATCGGCCGTTTGGCTGAGAATGGGCCGACGACGACCGCTGGCCACGAGTGCTTTCATTGAAAGTGGGGCTTGATCCTATCCTAAGCCCCCGCGGTTGTCACAGAGGAAAGATTGCCCGCAGCCGGGGGGAGCTACGTTCTTCGACGCAGCTATTACCTGAGAAAATCGCCTAGCGGGCTAGGACGACGTCTTTTTTTGTCCAAGTGTGCGTCTGGCCGCAGTGCAAGCAGTTGAATTTCTGGCTTTTCACTTTGGCGGTCGCCCAGCGCTGCTCTTCAATAGTTTGACCGGTTTCGGTTAGTCTCGATGTGGAGGGACAACGGACCAGAAGACGTTTGATGACTGGGCCGTTCTTAATTTTTGGGCGAGCGGTGGCGGCGAAGAATTTCATATAATCAGAGGCGGTAAACAATGCGCGCTTTATCGATGTCGTAGGGAGACATCTCAAGTTTAACGCGGTCGCCTACTGTAAGCCGAATAAAGCGTTTGCGCATCTTTCCAGAAATATGGGCAAGAACTAGGTGTTGGTTGGCGAGCGCGACACGGAACATAGTGCCGGGAAGAACAGACATGATGATGCCTTCCAATTCGATCGCTTTTTCTGAATTCATGTAGTCGATTTAACCGCTCTTCAAGCGGCGGGACGGCGGGCCAAGCCCTACCGATTAGGTTGTGGGGTTCCGGACAAGCCGGCGCTCCCACTAACCAGTGAGGAGCGCCGGCTGTTAAAACTCCGGATTTACTAGCGAGAACCGGCGTACGACCGATTGCCGCCGCCTGAAGTACGCGGCCGCTCTTCGCGCGGGCGTGCTTCGTTCACGTTCAACGTTCGGCCGTTGACTTCCTTGCCGTTAAGGGCACTCAAGGCAGCGTTGGCTTCCGTGGCGTCGTTCATTGTGACGAACGCAAAACCGCGCGATTTGCCGGTCATGCGATCCATCATCAGGGCGACTTCGCCGACTTTGCCGTGTTTTTCGAAAAGATCCTGAAGATCGTTTTCAGTGGTCTCAAAAGAGAGATTACCTACGTATAGTTTCATTGTGATTTGGTTTGGAAAATAAACTGCCAGCTACAGAGCCGTTCCCGGGAGTCGGGTTTCAAATCACCACTGAGGAGAACCTCACTTGACGATCTACCACGCTACGAACAGAACAGAACTAATCCAACAAGCGCTCACTCTCGGCTGGTTTTGCTCAAACACAAATAATCATTTTACTCCGGGACCGGTTCGTCGCGATATGGTTGGTGTTGGAGAACTGCTGCCAAAATGTTCTGGCTCAAAGTGACTCCGTCATTGTCGCCGGACGATCGCGCCAATACCAGCGCTTCCTTAGCGGTGCTGACAGCGGTGGGAAATTTGCCCGCTTCGGCATAAGCAGCGGCGAGGGTATCGAGCAACGCGGGAACTCTGCGGTCCGTTAAGATACACGCGTGCTGAGCCAGGTGCACCGCTTCCTGTCCGTCGCGCAGGTTTGGATCGGGATGCGTGGCAAACAACCACGCCAGCTCATCCAACATTCTCGGCGAATCCGGCGCCTGCGATGCAATGGTATGAAGTTGCTTGGAACCCTCGCTCGCTGTGGTCAGAAAAACCAACCCTTCGCGAAGTCTTGCATGCACTTCAGCAAGGTCCGCCCGCAACATCATGACGTAGCCGAAGTGGTTTGCTGCTCTCACGAACTCACCCTTCTTGGCCAAGGCCAGGGCTAAGGCGTAATGAACGTCGGCGCTGAACGGCGACACCGCGAGCCAGTCATAGGCGAGATTGATCGCCTCGTCGTCTTGATGCGATTCGAGCAGGCAACTCATCAAGAACTTGTAAGCCGCGGAATTCTCCGGGCCGAGTTCGATGGCACGGCGTGCCTCATGGATCGCTTTGTCGATCTGGCTCTGCTTCGCCGATATTGCCAGTTGCAAATGCGAAGCGGAATTTCCGGGACTCAGTTCGACAGCACGCGCTGCTTCGTTAAGTGCCTCATCGTTCCGGTTCAGGTCGTCCAAAATCATCGCGTGAATTCGGCGCGCACGTGTATCTGATGGATCGGATTCAACTGCTTTGGCTGCCTCGGAAACCGCGATATCGATCTTGTTTTCCTGTCGTAATGCCTGGGCGACGTAAAGGCATTGAGAAACCGAGCGCACAATCCAGACCGACGCGAAGCCGTTTATTCCCCAGACCGACACGATTATTCCTAGAGCAATTGACAATATTCTGCGGTCCCCGGTCAAAGTTTCCCACCCGAGTACGCTGAAAAAGCAGATCGGCGCCAGGACCGACAATCCGTAAAATGCTTTCGCCTGGGCATACGATGGCACTCTTAAGGTCATGAAGATCAGCCCGAGCGCGACCGTAGCGAAGAGACCAAGTAGAAGAAATAGCTCAGCCGAAGGTTTGCGAATGAATCGACGGATGGCAAGGGCAACGCCTGCGAGAATGATCCCGGTCGGTATCAACCCCAGCAGATACCCCGCGACCATGATTTGGTAATTCCACGGTGGCCGATAAGCCAAGGCCGCCGCTCCTCCGCATAAACCATCGCCCCACAGGGTCGAATAAATTCCGTCGCCGACGCCATTGAACCCGCTAAAGAGCGGGCTAACAAGCGAGCGGCCAAATCGAACGTAATCGGCCGCTGTGCGATAGCCTGGTTCCTGCCACCAGGCAAAGCCGCTGCTAATGTCCCAATTGCCGAGGATTGGCGTGCCGAACCGAAGCCAGATACGGATGTAGTACCAGCCGCAAACGACGAAACAAATCGGAAGCATCACTCCCAGAGTCCGCAACCAGGCCGAAAGCGTTGCTCGTCGGGAGGCCAGTCGGCTTGCCACGGCAGCGACCACAACCGGCAGCAATAGAACCGCGGTTGCTTTGGTCAACATGGCCGCACCAATACACAGCCCAAGCCCTGCGCTTTGATAAACCGATGCGTCTTCCCTCCGTAGGAACCGCAGTGCGAAATAAATTGCCGCGGTGACCAAGGCGGCAGCTAGCATTTCATTGGTCACATAGTGCGCGAGGTAGAGTTGCATCGGCAAGAACGCGGCGAAGATCAGCCCAACGAATTGCAATCCGATTCGAGCCGGGAAAAGGAGCCGTAGACTTAGGAAAACGAAAATGAATTGTGAAATACCCGAGAGGGTCGCTAGAAAGCGCAATACGATGACCGACGCAGGATCACTGATGGACAAACCGCAGACTGACAGCGCGGCTGCGGAAATAATGTAGTAGAGCGGCGGCTGATACATCTCGTAGCCCTCGGTGGGCAACGGCAACGCTTTGCGTTCCTGAACGTAATTTATGTAGGCAAGGTGGTCCCGTGAATCGAAACCCGTGTGATACGGCAACAGTCGCGCGTTGTTCCAAAATAGAATTAACCACAAGCCTGCCACCAACACGACGGGCATTACTTGTATCCAGGCACCTCTGGGACGCCGGGTAATGATATACCCCAAATACGTGCCTATCGCGCAGACAACGGCCAAAACGATCCAAATCCACCAAACGTTTGCCAGGGCAACGAGAGTTTGCTCGCTGTCCCCAACTGGATTTCCAGCGCCCGGGATTCTTGGTGTGGTGGCGAGAGCAGCCGGCCGCCAAGCGGATCCAGCAAGAGACGCTCGCCAGCTCCCATCGCTCCGCAGGGAGAATTGATCTGCGCTTAGAGAAAACCAAAGCGCGGGCGGTCCAGTGTGATTAAAAACTCGTGCCTCGATGACGTTTTGTCCAGCTCGTAGAAAACTCCGCACATCGAGGGTGGAGACGTCCTTCCAATTCCGACTTGGAGCGGTCTCTATCGCCGTACCGTTAATCTTCACCTCGACCCTCTTCGTTCCTCGCACGCCTAGCCGTGCCTCGTGGGGCTGACTATCAAGAACAAATTCTCGCTCAAATATTGTATCGATGCTGGCGAAGCGGTGCAGCGCCGCATCAGGGACGGTCGGAAAAACAATCCACTCCGCTTGCCCATCGTGGGGTAGAAAATTTATGGCCGGATCGCGCAGGCAGCAATACGCGAGGATCGACATCGCGACGGCGGCCAGCGCGAAAATCAAGACGGCTCTATGCCAGGTTTTCAGAATCACTCGCGTTATCTTTTACCCGCCATTCCGCGCGTGCCCGCACAATGAACGGTGCGAGATTTGTATAAAATATTACGACGTAAAAAAGATAAGCCGAAAAAGCAATTAGTTGGGCTGTCACGAGCCAGAGATGTCCATTGTGTGTCAGGAAGAATTCCGGCCTAGTGCGGATCGCCATTGCACAAGCAACATTCAAAATGAAAATGCCGGGCAAGAGCAGTCCAAGGTTGAGCCATTGATCGCGCTTGACCATTGCGCATAAGCGGTTGCTCGCTTCGCCGGCGCTGTCCTCTATGCGCGCGCGAATGAGGCGCAGATCGTAAAAAAACAGGACCCAGCCGAGGGCGATGAACGCCGCACCGAATCCAAACCAGCTTTGCGGCTTTGCCAGCTGCGCAAAAAGAACTGCCTCAACCAATGCGCACGCGATGTAGAGAAAATTATGTCCAAACTCGAGCGGCCAGCGAATGACGGTAATGATGTGCAACACAGCGCGGGACCAGAAAACGAGAATGATCAATAAGCCGCTCAAGACGTAAGGCCAGAAAATCAAATGCCGTTCCGCGATGACGTCGCGTGCGCTTTCGATCAACATGGTAAGTGCGACACCTTGAATAATGCTCACCAGCGTGAGCTCAATCTCAACGATGGTTGAGTCGAGTTCGGAGCGAGCTGCGGACGTCTTCATTCGGGAAGATCGAAATCAGCAATCGATCCTCAGCAATCGCAAATCGAAAATGTAATGGCGTGCCTGGAGGGATTCGAACCCCCAGCCTTCTGATCCGAAGTCAGATGCTCTATCCAGTTGAGCTACAGACACAGCGGCATTTCGATTGTCGATTTGCGACTGTAAACGACGCGACCGTTCGCTCAAAGCAAGATTAACATCCTGCCCGCGAGAAGCGGCGCTTCTCAACTACAGAAATAGGCTAGGCTGCGAGAAGGAGATCTACCCGATCGAGCGTTGCGATAATTTCGCAGCCAACCAGCAGTTTTTCGAGATCGTTGCAATCGCGAAGCGCTTCGTCATCGAGAATTCGTTGCCAGAAATTTGAGACCGCGCGAAATTTCGATTGCCCGAAGACGTCTGTCGTAGAGTTCATCGGCTAACTGTTTAGCACCCCCTGTGCCGTCCTAAGATCCGCATCGATTGTCGACCAATCGACAATTGAAAACGAAGATTCAAAATGAGACGGGTGGCCGACGGGACTCGAACCCGCAACAGCCAGAACCACAATCTGGAGCTCTACCATTGAGCTACGGCCACCATCGCTCCCTTGGGAGGAGTGATTTTAGGTTCCGAATTTTGTTTTGCAAAGGCAAACAGGCTAGCTTTTTGGCACGTTCCACGCTTATTCTCACATTTGCGTGGAAGGCTGGATTGCAACTGGATCGGGGTGGGGTATCATTTTGCCCCGCCGTCGAATGATAAAAATCGGTTCAATTTTGCTCGCCGGTTTCGTTTTCGTCCTGGCCCTCCCCCGTCTCCCGGCCCAGACCGAAGATCCTAGCGATATTTTTCTCAAGGCCTACATGACCGCCCAACAAGGCGAAAAATTGGAGCACGAAAATCAGTTTAAGGCTGCTCTCGCGAAATATCGCTTTGCCGGAAGTCTGATTGAGGACCTGCATAAGAACCATGGTGCGTGGCAACCCGCCATCGTGGAATATCGCGGCCGCAAGATCAGCGAAAGCATCCTGCGCCTACAAGATAAGGCCGGGACCCAAAATGATTTAGCCGCCGGGCCCCCACAGGTTCCGGAAACGCCTCCTTCGCCGGCGCCGGAGAAGCCCGCCCCGGCGCCCAGTGTCGAAGTTACAACCCGTCATGCACCGGAATCGCCCGTCCAAGGGATGTCGGTGCCCGTCGCTACTCCAGGCGACGTTGCGATCAAGGAAGCTACTAAAAAACTGAGTGAAAAGGTAGATCAACTGCAGGCGGAGTTGGACAAATCGCGGAGCCAACTCGGCGCCGCGCAAAAGGAAAAAGAAACCTTGAACGACCGCCTCAAGGAAACCAGTTCGAAGCTCGGTACCGCACAGGGAGAATTGGACAAGACCAAGGGCGCAGAGCGCCAGGTTCGTGACGAGCTTACCAAGGCTCAGGAGGCATTAAAGAAGGTGCAGGCATCCGGAGATGGCGACTCGAAGGCCCAAGGAGCTCTGCGCGCGGAAATCACTCGATTGAAAGATGCTTTGATTGCTGCTGAAGGGGCGCGTGCGACTGCGGAAAAGGAGCGAGACACCACGAACGCAAAGGTGGCGGAGGCCACCAAGCAGATCTCCGGTATTACCCAGGAGCGCGATAAGGCCCTGGCGCAATTGAAGGGGATGAAGGAAGCGCAGCAACATGTCGAAGTGCTCATCACGGAAAATTCCGATTTGAAAAAGAAGCTGACTGAGGCGGAAAAAACCCTCCGCCAACTAAGCGACGACAAGCCTAAGAAGGAACAGGAATTGGCGGACGTAAAACGGCAGATCGATCAACTCCAGCAGCAACTCGCTGCGAGCCAGAAACAGAATCACGATTACGAAACGCAAGTGGTCGCTCTTCGAACGCAGCTCGATGATACGGCCGCGCAGTTAGAGAAGGCAAAGCTCGTCGGTGCTACCGCCGAAGAGACCGTGCGATTACGCAAAGAAAACGACATGTTGCGCAACATCGTCATGCGCGAGCGGCAGGAGGAAGCGCGGCGGGAGCAGGCCAAGAAATTGATGCTGGCTGAGTTTGATAAACTGAAAATCAAGTCCGATACGCTCAACCAGCAGATTGAATTGCTGGCTCAGCCCGTAGCGAAATTAAGTGATGAAGAGCTTGCCTTGCTACGCCAACCAGTGGTTTCTCTTTCAGATAACAATCCGGCCACGATGAAGGCCAGCTTCGCCTTCGCTAAGAAAACCACGGCCAATTCTGTAAAGATGACCGGTGACGATCCGGAATCGTCGGATGACGAGAATCCGGCGGATAGTTCCAGTGCGAAAACAGCGGAGAGTGGTTTCAAGCCGGACGTTCCGGACGAATTACTGGCCGCTGCTCGCTCAGCCAAGCAAAATTTTGAGGGCGGCAAGTATCGCTCGGCCGAAAAGCAATATCAGGAAATTCTAACGAAAAGCCCAAACAACCTTTACTCGCTCTCGAATCTCGGGGTTGTTTATTTTCGGACTGGCAGATTTAAGGCCGCCGAGTTGACCTTGAAAAAAGCAGTGACGGTTTCTCCCCGTGACGAGTTTGCCCACACCACTCTGGGCATCGTTTATTATCGCCAGTCGAAATTCGACGCTGCTCTCACCGAATTGACCAAGTCGCTCGCCATTAATCCTAAGAGCGCGACGGCGCATAATTATCTCGGCATTACCGCAAGCCAGAAAGGATGGCAGGAAGCGGCGGAAAAGGAGATGCTCCAAGCAATTTCCAGTGATCCCAACTATGCAGATGCGCATTTCAATCTCGCAGTCATTTACGCTACGGCCCAACCGCCTGCGAGAGAGTTAGCCAAGCAGCATTACACGAAGGCCACTGCTCTCGGGAGCCAGCCCGATCCCTCTCTCGAAAAACTCCTTCGGTAATTTGGGGATCAGTTGACCTCAGTTGCCCGTTTTGCGTTAGCGTCGCGAATGCGTTTTCTGCGCGTTTCCTTCATCGCTGTTTTCACGGCGGTCGTTGGCTGTGTTCTCGCTTTGTTCGTTGGCGATTACTTGACCCGGATTGCTCATGTCCCAGACATGGAAGGCCAGCGCGGTTACATGATCATATTTGTGTGCGCGCCGCTCGGAATTCTGTCGGGCTTCGTTATCGGTCTGATTGTAGCCATTCGATGCCGCCGCGCAGGCTTAGCCGGATTTCTCATTGCTCAAGGTTGGTCCAGTCTGATTGCGGGTATCTTCGCCGGCCTCCTGGTTGGAATTCCATATTCACTGTCCGATAAACCTCCGCGAATTGACGGGAAACTAATTGAGCTGCAATTCGAGCTTCGCACACCGGCTTCGGTTAAGATCCCGGATCAGCCTAATGGTAATAGCATTCGAGTAAATCTGTATGTCGATAATAGGCAATCTGACTTCGCATTCATCGATTGGAGTTCCATCGCAAGAGATACCCAACACGTCATTATTCCGGGGCGCGTTGCCCTGATGACCCATAGCAAAAGCAGGTCACTCTTCGCATCGATCGGCAACGCAGAGGAAGCGTCGCAATTCATTGAACTGAAGATGCCGTCCAGCCCGCGCAAGGAAGACGAGACCTGGTCTGATTGGATGTTTGCTACTGAGCGCGCCGATCTCACTCCAGTTCCCGAGCCGGAGCGGTACGCGATTCGGTATCGCGCTCAGCCGGTTGATCGCTGATGTTCTGTGCTGGCAGTGCGATCCGTTGCGACAAGTGATGCAACCATTTCTCACAGCTAATTGGCGTATCTCGCCATGCTCAATTTCGTTATCGATCCTCGCATCCTCGAACCGCTCGTCCCGCCCGGAACCGATTCATCACCGAGCATTACTGGGGCTACACGAAAATCCGCGCGGGCTGCAACGAGTATCGGGTCGAGCATCCGCGGCGGAAGATTTGGACTGCCGAGCGCTTCGAATTGCGTCCTGATGTGGCGAAACTGTACGGGAAGCAATTTGTCGAAACGTTGCAATAGCCTCCCCGCTCCGCCTTCATCGCGGACGGCTCGCCGATTCAGGTCTTACTTCGCGAGAAGTTGGCGCAGCACGAACGGCAAGATCCCGCCGTGTTTGTAGTAATCGATCTCGATTGGCGTATCGATGCGCAGCTTCACGGGGACTGAATGTGATTGTCGATCTTTCGACTGAATATCGAGTTTTAATTCCTGCCCGGGTTGAATAGCGTCAGATAATCCAGTGATAGAAAACTTCTCTGAACCATCGAGTCCGAGCGTCTGTGCATTCGTGCCGTCAACAAATTGCAAGGGCAACACACCCATACCGACAAGGTTCGAGCGATGAATGCGCTCGTAGCTCGCTGCCACGACTGCTTTCACGCCTAGCAAGCGCGTCCCTTTCGCCGCCCAATCGCGCGACGAACCGGTCCCGTATTCGTGTCCGGCCAGAATCACGAGCGACACATTCTCTTTTTGATATTTCATCGCCGCATCGAAGATCGACATCTGCTCGCCGTCTGGTTGATGTTTTGTGACACCACCTTCCGTTCCCGGAACCATTAAATTCTTGATCCGCACATTTGCAAAAGTTCCGCGTGTCATGACCAGATCATTTCCGCGTCTTGAACCGTAACTGTTGAAATCTTCCGGCTGAATGCCTCGCGATTTTAAATACTCGCCGGCCGGCGACGTTGGCTTAATCGCTCCGGCTGGCGAAATGTGATCGGTCGTGACCGAGTCACCGAAAATACCCAGTGCGCGCGCGCCGGTGATGTTCTCGATTCTGTCGCCTTCCATTGAGAAGTCCTGGAAGAACGGTGGCTCGTGGATGTAATCGCTCTTCTCATCCCACTGATAAACTTCGCCCGTGCTGGACGGAATTTCGTTCCACTTGGGATTTTGCTGGGCGAAATCGCGATAAAGCGTCCGGAAGACTTCTGGCTTGAGGGCCGATTCCATCGCGTCGCGGATTTCCTTCAAGCTCGGCCAGAGTTCGCGCAGGAAGATGTCTTTGCCGTCTTTGTCTTTACCGATCGGTTCCTTGGTAAGATCGATATCCACTCGCCCGGCAAGCGCGAATGCCACGACCAAAGGCGGCGACATAAGAAAATTGGCTTTGATGTTTTGATGGACGCGCGCTTCAAAATTTCGATTTCCCGAAAGGACCGAAGCCGCGACGAGATCGAACTCGTTGATCGCTTTCTCAATCTTCGGGTGCAACGGTCCGGAGTTACCAATGCATGTTGTGCACCCGTAGCCGACAAGATTAAACCCGAGCTGATCGAGGTATTTTTGCAGCCCCGCTTTATGAAGATAATCCGAGACGACGCGCGAGCCCGGAGCGAGTGACGTTTTTACCGACGGATCGATCCGCAATCCGCGCTCGACCGCTTTCTTCGCAAGCAAGCCGGCTGCGAGCATCACGCTCGGATTACTCGTGTTCGTACAGCTGGTGATCGCAGCGATCAGCACGCTTCCGTGCCCGATCTGGCTCTCACCATGTCGAAATGGATCGCCCGGAGATCTTTCCAGTTCCTTCGCCGTATCCGGGGTCGGCCGGTTCGAAACCATCTCTAGCTTGTTGCGTTCTTCGCCCGGCTGCATGTCCTGCTCGCGTTTGTCCGTGGAAGGCATGTCGCCATCGCGGGGGGGCGTTCCGTTCAAGCTGACCGCGTGCAGCTCGACTCCCTTGCCGCTCGTTTTTCCGTACCCGCCATCTTTCACCGGCATCGCTAGCAACTCGCGAAACGTTCTCCCGAGATCCGGCAAATTAATCCTGTCCTGCGGACGCTTCGGTCCGGCCACGCCTGGCTGCACCTCGGCGAGATTCAATTCCAGATCCACGCTGTAATCGATGTCGCCTTTGCGTGGCATGCCGAACATCTTTTGAGCGCGGAAATAATTCTCGAACGCGGCGCATTGCTCATCGGTGCGCCCGGTCGCGCGCAAATAACTAACTGACTCGGAATCAACCGGGAAGAATCCCATGGTCGCGCCGTATTCGGGCGACATGTTTCCGATTGTCGCGCGATCCGGCACCGGCAACGAAGCTGCGCCTTCACCGTAAAACTCAACAAATTTCCCTACCACTTTTTGCGCGCGCAGCATTTGTGTGACGTGCAGGACCATATCCGTCGCGGTCACGCCCTCGCGTAGTTGGCCGGTCAGGTGAACGCCGACCACTTCCGGCGTCAGAAAGTAGACCGGCTGCCCTAGCATGCCGGCCTCTGCTTCAATTCCGCCGACCCCCCAACCGACCACGCCGAGTCCGTTGATCATCGTGGTATGCGAATCCGTGCCGACAAGCGTGTCGGGATAGAAAATGGTTGATGGTTGATCGTTGACGGACGATGGCGCGGATAGGACGCCCTTAGCCAAATACTCGAGATTGACTTGGTGAACGATGCCTATGCCGGGCGGGATGAGTTGGAATGTCTTGAAGGCTTGCTGGCCCCACTTCAAAAACTGATAGCGCTCGCGGTTGCGCTTGAATTCCATCTCCAAATTGAGTTGGAGTGCCTTTGCTGAGCCAAAAAAATCGACCTGCACGGAGTGATCGACCACGAGATCAACCGGCACCAGCGGCTCGATGATCTTTGGATCGCCGCCAAGCCGTTTCACCGTGCTTCGCATGGCCGCGAGATCGACCACCAGCGGCACGCCCGTGAAATCCTGCAAAACGATGCGCGCAACCACGAACGGGATTTCTTCATTTGCCGGTTTCTTCGCGCTCCATTTGGCCAGCGTCTCGACATCTTTACGCCGGACTTTTTTTCCATCGCAGTTGCGAAGCACTGATTCGAGCACGATCCGAATGCTCACAGGCAATCGGGAAATTGCTCCGATGCCCTGTTCTTCCAGCGCTGGCAATGAATGCAAAAATCCTTCGCGGCCTTTGCCCGCTTCGAACTTCTTAAGGGTCTTAAATTCGTCTTTCATATTCCCGGGTCATCCTGAGCGAAACGGGACCTCGCAAATCGTCGCTGGCTTCGCAAGGTCCCTCGCTTTTGCTCGGGATGACAATCACTTTAGCTCGGCCAGTTTCGCTTTGATCTTGTCAAAGCTCGGCAATTGCTTCGCGTCATCGCTACTCTCCGCGTATTGAATCACACCGCTCTTGTCGATGATGAACGCGGAGCGTTTCGCTACGCCGCCCATGCCGAGGTTTATCTGCGGTAAAAACGAATCGTACGCGATTCCGTACGCTTGCGTTACTCGGTGTTCGTAATCGCTCAGCAGTGTGACACCGATCTTCTCCTTTTGCGCCCAGGCTTCCTGAGCGAATGGATTATCACCGCTAATGCCGTAGACGGCCGCATTTATGTCGCTGTAACTCGGCAGTTCCTTACTCATGTCGCACATTTCGGTCGTGCAGACCCCGGTGAACGCCATCGGAAAGAAGAGCAGTAGCGTGTTTTTCTTTCCGAAATTGTCGCTCAGTTTGATTTGCTTCGGCCCCTCTGCAGTCTTCGTGGGCAAACTGAAATCTGGGGCTTTGGTTCCAACTGCGATCGGCATAAACAATCCTCCGTTTGAGTTTAACTTGGACCTTCAGTATAGGATCGACATCTGCGCGGTCAAAAAATTCCTCTGTCATTTCGCGTGAAGTCGAGAAATCTGTCAGAGTTGGGTCTGTCCTGGTTCAACCTGAATCCTTTTAAGATGGAACTCTTCTGGTGGTTAATCACTCTGGTGCTCTTTGCTGTGGGATTGATCGGCACGGTGGTGCCTTTTTTGCCGGGAACGACGATCATTCTCGCCGCAGCGGTCATTCATCGCGTCATGGTGGGGCCGGAGAAGAGCGTTGGCTGGCTAGTTCTCGCCGTGCTCGTTTTTCTTACGCTTTTGACCTATGCACTCGATTTCTGTGGCGGATATTTTGGCGCAAAGCACTTTGGCGCGACCAAATGGGGAACAATAGGCGCCGTTCTTGGGGCGGTCATCGGGATCTTCTTTGGGATTGTTGGATTGTTCGTCGGTCCGGTGATTGGCGCTGTCGTCGGTGAGGTCGTGGCGGGTAAGAAACTCATTGATGCCGGACGCGCAGGTTGGGGAAGTTTACTGGGAAACCTCGCGGGGATGGTTGGCAAACTGGCGATAGCTCTCGGGATGATCGTCCTTTTCCTGATGAATTCGGCTGCTCCCTTTGGATAGAAGCGGTTCCAAGCCCCGAAGACCTCGGTGGTGTGCAAAAAAAGGCTTGTAACATGATGCTTTGTAATACAAAGTGATTCAATGGATCAACGCTCAAAGGCGGAAGAAGATCTGCGTGTTATTCGCGTCCTCATGGAACGCGCCACTGTTTATCGTGCCATCTCGGCGCCCACAGCCATCGTTGCCGGTTCGTTATCGATCCTGGCTGCGGGCGCCATTTATTGGAACAACGAAGGCACCCCGGTATTTGGCCGTGCGATTCGTGGCCGCGAGTTTGTTATGGTCTGGCTCGCCGTCTTGATAATGGCGGCGGCTGCAAACACGTTTTTCATCTGGCGGGAGGCGCGTAAGAATGGCCGGCCTTTTATTTCCTCGGGAATGAAGCTCGCCTTGCGGGCGATCACGCCCTGCCTGCTCATTCCAATGGCTTTTACCGGTTGGTTTTACTCCACCGGTTACCTTGGAGCCGCCGAACTCGACCTAGTCGTTGTGTGGGTCGTCTTTTATGGGTTGGCCCTTCTTTCAACCACGCTGTTCGCTCCGCACTCGCTGGCCATATTGGGCTGGGCGTTCCTGCTATCAGGCTTGGCCCTGCCAGCACTGACAAACCTAATCGAGTATTTTTCTATCGACCTGCCGCTGGTCACTATGGGGGTCACCTTCGGCGCCTATCATCTCATCTATGCCGTCTGCTCTTGGCCATGGAAACGCGCGGGCAAAGCAGTCCAAATGCCTCTCGAATGAACAATGCTGGACTTCGGCAAGCTCGACAAAGCAATCCACGAAAAGGGGAGGCTTGCGATCATGACGCTATTGGCGACCCGCGTTCGCTGGCCTTTTCAAGACCTGAAGGAAGAGTTGGGGATGAGCGATGGCAATCTGATTACGCATTTACGCACGCTGCACCGTCTCGGTCTGGTCGCATACACCAAGGAAATCAAGGACCGGCCGCAAACGACCTATTCCCTGACCGTCAAGGGGAGAGCAGCGTTTCAGGATTATCTGCATGTGCTCGAACAGATCGTAAAAGCGGGGAAAGAATAAAAAAATTTGCGGCATAGCTTTGTGATACAAAGCGATAACGAAAACCTATTATGAAGATCCTCATAGCTGACCATTTCGGAATGTGTTTTGGCGTCCGCGACGCCATTGCCCAGGCGGAGCAGCTCGCGCAGAAAGGGCCCCTGACAATTTTGGGCGAGCTTGTGCACAATCCCGTTGTGCGCGAGAGGCTCCGCGCGCAGGGCGTGCGCGAGGGCTCGCTGGGCGAGACACCCGCATCTGATCGGGTCGTGATGATCACGGCGCACGGCGCGTCGAACGCCAAACGGGCGGCACTGCAATCAACGGGCGGGAAGGTGGCCGATGCCACCTGTCCGCTGGTTCATCATGCGCACGAACAACTCCGGCGCCTCGTTACTGCTGGATTCTTTCCCATCGTGATCGGGAAACTCGGACACGTCGAAGTCCAGGGATTAATCGGAGATTTTCCGGATACGGCGGTGCTCGATTCTGCGCGAGATGTGTCCCGTCTACCAATCTGCGCGCGTTACGGGATCATCTCACAAACCACGCAGCCGATCGGTTTCGTCCGCGAGATTGTCGATCTAGTCCGTCGTTCTCGCCCCGCGTCCGAAGTGCGGTTTGTCGACACGGTCTGCAAGCCAACGAAAGATCGACAATTAGCGCTGCGGAAATTGATTCGCGAGGCGGATGCGATCGTTGTGGTTGGTGGACACACGAGCAACAACACCCGGCAACTAGTCGCGAGCTGTCGGGCTGCTGGCAAAGTCGCGTATCACATCGAGGTCCCCGACGAATTGCAGGCAGATTGGTTTCGCAAGATCGATGTCGTGGGTCTCACCGCGGGAACGTCGACTCTTCCAGAAACGGTTCAGGCCGTGCACAAGCGACTGCTCCAAATCGCTTCGACATGATCAGCGATTTGAAAGTACTTTTGCGCGGCGACGCCGAGCGGATTGCGGCCTGGGTGATCAAACCGACTTACTCCCGTTTACTGGGCTATTGCCTGATCATCTTGATCGGGTCCGGAATCTACGGATTCACCCTCGGGATTTGGCGAGCACCGCTTCAATCCCTCTACACAGCGATCAAATTTCCGCTGCTGGTTTTTTTAACATGCACCGGCAACGCGATCGTTAACGGAATGCTTGCGCAGATTCTCGGCTCTGGCCTCTCTTTCAAGCAAACATCGTTTGCGATCCTAATGAGCTTTGCGATAGCAGCTACGATCTTGGCCGGGTTCAGTCCGATCACCCTTTTCATTTGGTACAACGCGCCGTCGCTAGGGTCTACTGCGGCAATTCTTGGACACAGCATTATGCTCCTCAGTCACGTCTGCGCCATTGCCTTCGCCGGTGTGATTGCTAATCGACGGCTATTCGATTTGTTACGAAAAATTAGCGTCCGTGACGCAACGGCGCGCGCAGTCTTATTCACCTGGTTGGCGGGCAATCTGTTTCTCGGAGCCCAGCTTGCCTGGAATCTGCGACCGTTTATCGGTTCGCCTGCCCTAGCCGTGCAATTCCTCCGGGACGATCCCATGCGGGGAAACTTCTACGAAGCCGTCTGGCGCGCCTTTAGCCATCTCGTTTTCTAACACCAAAGAACAAAACCAATGACTACATCACTAACGCAAGATCAATCACCACAACCACCAAAAGTACCGGGCAGGCTAGCATTCGAGCCGATGCCGGAAGGGGACTCGCTCCTTCTCGTTATCGAGGCCTTGTTAAAGTATCCCGGACGGATCATTCATGAGTTGCAACATAATTGGCGGGCGGGGCTGGCGATCTGGCTCTTCGTTGTCGCCCTGTTTGGGATGGCAATGTATGGCGTTGTCGTCGGAAGTTTCTCCGGCGGAAGTCAAATGTGGATAGCGCCAGCGAAAATCGGGATCGGGACTTTCCTGTCGGCTTTAATCTGTCTGCCGAGCCTTTACATCTTCGCCTGTCTCGGGGGAATTGACGCGCGTCTTCGCACCGTCAGCGGCGCTCTTTTTGCCGCGGTTGGCCTCGGCGCGCTGCTTCTAATCGGGTTCGCGCCGGTCGCCTGGATATTCTCGCAATCGACTGACTCGGTCGCATTCATGAGCGGGTTGCATCTGGGTTTATGGGCGATTGGAACTATTTTCGGCCTGCGTTTAATCGATGCGATGGGCCGATTGCTTAGTAATGCAGGGCGAAATCATTTAAAGTTGTGGGGATTTATTTTTGTCATCGTTTGTCTGCAAATGATGACAACCCTGCGGCCAATCGTCGGGACATCGTCGCGATTTCTACCAGGCGAAAAGAAATTCTTCCTGGCGCACTGGTTGGAGACCGTATTTCCACCGCCAGCATCGCAGAAGCCTTCGGATTGATTCGTAGTCCCGCATTGCAGGTGAGATCAACGTAGCGTAAACTGCGGGCGATGGCAGATGATCGCTGGTGAATCGCAAGGTTCGCTGGAGGAAAGTCCGAACACCATACGGCAGCATGCCGCGTAAAAGACGCGGGCGCCGCAGTTGAAAGATTGCGGCGACGGAGAGTGTCACAGAAAACAGACCGCCGGTTCTTTGAAAGAAGCGCAGGCAAGGGTGAAAAGGCGAGGTAAGAGCTCACCGCTCGCGGAGTAATTCGCGAGGCACGAAAAACCCCATGCGGTGCAAGACAAAACAGAGGGAGGACAGCCGGTCCGTTTGATCCTCGGGTATCGTCGCATCATGGTCCCGCACCCGCGGGACCGGGCGGTCTCGCGGGTGCGGGATTGAGATAAATGATCATCGCCCCGAAGAAATTCGGGGGACAGAATTCGGCTTACCGCCATCTAATATGAAGGGCGCTTTCGGAGACGAAGGCGCTCTTCTCTTTTGATTCCAATCGCACGCGAAGAATTCATGAATAAGGTCAGTCTACGATGTCAGCCGACCTGCCTCCCGAAGAAGATCGTCCCGGTGTTCCGATCGCGCCTCCGCTTCTATTTGTCTTCCCCATTCTCGTTTCGCTTGTGATTGAGTGGCTCGCCCCGACCAGTTTGGCGCATGGCTTGCCTAGATGGATCTTTGGCGCGCTGCTGTTCCTAGCTGGATGTGGGTTTACCGTCAGCGGCTTCGTTACCCAGAAACGCGCCGGCACAGACCCAATTCCGTTTAATCCGAGCACGCGCATTATTGCGCACGGACTATATCGTTTCACGCGCAACCCAATGTACATCGGTTTCGCATTGTGCACATTTGGCCTTGCCGTTCTGGTCGATTCCGAGTGGATGCTGCTCGCGGTACCGATTGGTCTTGTTCTGGTCGACCGACTCGTCGTTGCGCGAGAGGAAGACTATCTCGAGCGAAAGTTCGACGAAGAGTATCTCAGCTACAAGCGTAGCGTTCGTCGCTGGATTTAGAGTGGACTGAGGCAATCATCCAGGCAGGCAAGCAGTTGCGAGACCGTATCATTGGTTTCGTCGCCCATATTGGAGAGCCGGAACGTCTCGCCGCGCAGCTTGCCGTATCCGGGATCGATTACGAGGTGATGCTCTTCGCGCAGCTTTTTCGCCATCGCTATGACATCGATGCCTTTGTTGTTTTTCACGCAGGTGAGTGTCTTTGAGCGGAAACCCTCTTCCGCGAAAAAATCAAAACCGCGGTTGCGGACCCAGTCATGAACGAGCGCGTTCGTCCGTGAGTGTCGATTGTAACGAGCGTCGATGCCTTCCTCAAAAATTTCGTCGAGCTTGGACTGCAACGCGAACATGTGACCGATACTGGGCGTGCTCGGCGTCATCCATCCGGTTTGTTGTTTTTTGAATTCGAGGAAATCAAAATAATAGCCGCGATCTTTTTGTCCTTCCGCGCGGGTAAATGCCTTTTCGGAAACACTAAAGAGCGAAAAGCCAGGCGGAAGAGCGAGCGCTTTTTGCGCGCCTGTGAGCATGACGTCGATCCCGAGTGCGTCCATGTCGATCTTCATAGCGGAGAACGAAGAGACCGTATCGACGACGAGAGCGACGTCGGGATACTTGGCAAGAGTGCAGCAAATTTCCCGCAATGGATTCATCACGCCCGTCGAAGTTTCGTTGTGAATCAGGGTGACCGTATCAAACTTTCCGGACGCGAGTTTCGCATCGACATCTTTGTGTTCGATGTGTTTTCCCCAATCGACTTGCAATGCTTCCGCATTCTTGCCACATCGTTCAGCGACATCGAGCCATTTATCGGAGAATGCGCCGCACATGCAGCAGAGCACGCTGCGATCAACCAGGTTTCGGATCGACGCTTCCATCACCCCCCAAGCCGACGACGTAGAGAGAAACACTGACTGCTTTGTGCCGAAGAGCGTTTGCAACTTCGGATGCATATCGCGGTAAAGATTCTTAAAGTCTTCGCCACGATGGCCAATCATTGGTCGCGAAAACGCCTCGCGAGTTCTCGCGGAAACCTCAACCGGGCCGGGAATGAACAATTTGTCGTGCGGGATCACTAAGAAAACGTCCAATGCCTGCCTCCCCTGCGCAAGTTGCGGCGCGGCGGATCCGTTTGGCGGGAGAAGTTTATTTTTCGATAAAGCTGATATCGCCACTCCGCTCCACGCGAGCAACACGAATACGGAAGTGGCCGTTTTCGGCGCAGTCATCAAAGTCCGGCGATAGGTCCGGAACGGATGCGAGATGCGATTTTAGTTAAAGAAAAGTTAACTTTTTATCTGGATTTGGGAAAGGGGCGACAGGGACGTCGCCCCGCTTTTCTTGTGAGCCCGGCCGGGCCTCTGTTGCTAGCGCTTGCGCAAAAAAGCTTCGCGTGGCATAAGAGCACGCTCGCGCGGCTGGGACTGTCGCGAGGAAATCGAGAATCGACTATGCCGATAGCCACCACACCAACCCGAGACATTACAATTGAAACACACGTCTTCTGGTTGCGATTTCGGAAGGAGATCGCCGCGGCAGTCATTATTTTGCTGCTGGCAATCGTCGGGTTCGGGGCATTCCGTTTTTATGCCGATCGCCAGGACATCGCAGGGGCAACGTTGTTGGCCAGCGCCAAGACGATCCAGGATTACCAGCAAGTGATTGCGCATTATCCAAACACTCCAGCGGGCGCGGGCGCATACTTACTGCTGGCGGATCGGCAACGGGCGGATAAGAAGCTCGGCGACGCTAACGCGACGCTCCAAGCGTTCGTAAACAAGAACCCGGACCACGAATTGGCGACCACGGCCCGCATGGCGATTGCCAACAATCTGGACTCGATGGGGAAAACCGATGAGGCGCTGGCAATGTATCAACAAATCGCTACGGGTTTTCCCAAGAGTTTCAGCGCTCCGCTCGCCCTAATTTCCCGGGTACACCTTTTGAAGGTAAAAAATCGGCCGGATGAAGCGCGGCTAGCCTGCGAAACGATTCTAACGCAATACCGCGATAGTTTTTGGGCGAGGGAGGCTGCTCAAGAACTGCGTTTTCTCAAACCTAGCGCTCCATCGTCATCGATATCAACGCCGGCAAGTGGTCCGGCGGGCCAATCGGCCGCGCCGCCATCGTTATTGGTTCGGCCGCCGATGCCAGCCCCGTCGGCTGCGCCGACAGCGAAGTCTCAGTAAGTCGATTGCCCTCAATCGCTCCCGAGCGTATTACATTCGCGGTTGCGGTTCGGAAAACCGGCCCGCCTAAATTACCGCTTCGAGAATTGGAAACGCTTGCGCGCACCGGGTTGTCCGGATTTTTTTCGCTCTTTCATGCGCGGATCGCGGCGGAGCAAACCTTCAACCTTTAAAATAGTGCGTAGCTCAGGGTCAACCTGCAAAAGGGCCCTAGCGATGGCCAGTCTGACAGCGCCGGCCTGTCCGGTACTGCCGCCCCCGGTGGCATTGACTGAAAGATCGTAGGCGTGGATCGCCTTCGCTGTCTGGAGGGGCTGCAGAACGGTGTTCTGTAACGACGGAGTGGTAAAGTAATCTTCGAAGTTGCGGCCATTGATCTCGATCTTGCCGCTACCCGAGGTCATGCGAATTCGCGCGACGGAGTTCTTGCGGCGACCTGTAGCGATAAATTCTTCGGGGCGTGCCATTGGAAAAAGGGGATTAACGGAGGGAGACCGGCGCGGGGTTTTGAGCCGCGTGCGGATGCGCCTCGCCGCGGTACACTTTCAACTTTCGGTAGACCGATCGTCCGAGCCGATTGTGCGGGATCATACCGCGTACGGCTCGTTCAACCAGCAATTCCGGATGGCGAGCGCGTCGCGCCCGAACATTTTCGGATTTGTGACCGCCAACGAAGCCAGAGAAACTCATGTAGGTTTTCTGTTCTTCTTTCTTGCCGGTCACTCGCACTTTGTCGGCGTTAATCACTACAACAAAATCGCCTGTGTCGACATGAGGCGTCAGGATTGGTTTAGCCTTACCGCGCAATAAATTCGCGGCGGTGACGGCGACCTGGCCGAGGATTTGGTCCTGGGCGTCGATCAGCCACCACTTTCGGGACACTTCGTTGGCTTTTGCGGAGAAGGTTTTCATCAGGCGGAAAAGGCACGAAAACTACGGGACGCCACTGTGCCTGTCAACTGATGGGCGCATAAGAAATCGGTGGTGTTCGAAGATCTGGTCAAAAAGACGCGCAGCGCACTCTGGTTGTGGAATAGCGGCGACAGGTTTGGCATCGGGAATGCTTTCTAGTAATTATAATGCATCCTCGTAACTTCCTCTTTCTATTCACTTTACTCTCGCTGCGGGCCATCTCGGGAGCTGAGAATCCCGCCTCTGCTTCCGGGGAGCGAGTTTCGGCCGGCGCGGTCATCGACGAAATGAATCTCGCGCGGCAAAGCCCAGCAACCTATGCGATCTACCTCGAAGAAATGCGCTCGCGATACGATGGCGATTTCCTAGTTTTGCCGGGTCGCACAAGGATTCGCACCAAGGAAGGTTTGAGGGCAGTGGACGAAGCCATTAAATTTCTTCATTCCACCAAGCCTCTCCAGCCTCTGATTCGTGCCGCCGGCATGTGCAGAGGTGCGGCCGATCATTGTGCCGATCAGGCGGGTGGAAGGTTCGGGCACGGTGGAACCGATGGCAGTAGCCCAGGCCAGCGAATGAATCGCTATGGCGTATGGGGGTCTAGTTGGGGCGAAAATATCTCCTATGGCAAGACTACAGCACGCGAGGTTGTTCTGACTCTCATCATCGACGATGGCCTGCGGAGCCGAAAACATCGAAAGAATATCTTCAATTCGAAGTTCAATTACGCGGGCGCGGCCTCCGGGCCGCATGCGCAATATCGCACCGTATGCAGTATCGATTTCGCCGGCTCGTATACCGAGCGCGACCGAGGTCTCGTAGCGCGAAGCGATTAGTTTTCGTTTTGGCGGCACCCTGCGGGCGTCGCATAATTGGCGGGAAGTTTGCAACGGTCATGGATTGTCGCTCCGGAAAAAGCTCGCTGGTCATTTCGATAGGGCGCGCTTAATTCTGTCGCGATGTCGAATTCAGATACGACAAAAACCGCGATTACTCCCCGCCGTGGCGACAATTTTCCCGAGTGGTACCAACAGGTCATTCGCGCGGCCGAACTAGCCGAGTCGTCGGATGTGCGTGGCTGCATGGTGATTCGTCCCTGGGGTTACGGCATTTGGGAAAATATGCAGCGCCAGCTCGATGTGATGTTTCGCGCCACCGGACATAGGAACGCGTATTTCCCGCTTTTTATTCCTCTGAGCTATTTTGCGAAGGAAGCTGAGCACGTTCAGGGCTTCGCGAAGGAATGCGCAGTAGTCACCCACAGCCGGCTCGAAGTTGATGCCGATGGCAAATTGAAACCGGCGAGCCCGTTGACCGAACCTCTCGTTGTTCGTCCGACTTCGGAGACCATCATCGGCGCGAGCTATGCCAGGTGGGTGCAATCGTACCGCGACCTTCCCATCCTTATCAACCAATGGGCTAATGTCGTCCGGTGGGAGATGCGGCCGCGTCTGTTCTTGCGCACGACGGAATTTCTCTGGCAGGAAGGTCACACTGTCCACGAAACAGAAGCCGAAGCGCGGACCGAGACCAAGCAGATGCTCGATGTGTACGAGCGTTTTGTGCGGGACCATCTGGCGATCCCGGTTTTCAGCGGCGAGAAATCAGAGAGTGAACGTTTTCCGGGCGCTGTTCAGACTTTATCGATCGAAGCAATGGTGCAGGACCGCAAAGCGATCCAGGCCGGCACTTCGCACTTTCTTGGGCAGAACTTCGCGCGCGCCAGCGGGATTCAATTTCAAAACCGCGAAGGGCAGCAGGAATTCGGATGGACCACCAGTTGGGGAATGAGCACGAGGCTCGTCGGGACCGTGATCATGATGCACAGCGATGACGACGGGCTGGTGTTGCCGCCGCGAATTGCGCCGACTCAGATTGTGATTTTGCCGATTACGCCGAAGGAGGAGACGCGCGCCCGGGTGTTGGAGGCGTGCGACGGCCTTGCCTTGCAACTTCGAGGAAAACGCTTCCATGATGGTCCGCTCGAAGTGGAAGTGGATAAGCGTGATCTTGGTGGGGGTGTGAAAAATTGGGAATGGATTAAGAAAGGCGTGCCGCTGCGGGTGGAAATTGGACCGCGCGATCTGGAAAAAAATTCAGCGGCGGTGAGCCGGCGCGATCAGCCGGTCAAGAGCAAGGAGATAACGTCGATACAGGAATTCGTCGCGTCAGCCGCGGAAATTCTGATGTCGATCCAGCAAAGCCTTCTGGATCGTGCGACGAAATTTCGCGACGAAAACACGCGCAAGATCGACGACAAGAAGGAGTTTTACGATTTCTTCACGCCGAAGAGTAATGGCAAACCGGAAATCCACGGCGGCTTCGCCCTTGCCCATTGGAACGGGGCACCCGAAGTCGAAAAACAAATCAAGAATGACCTCAAAGTTACGATCCGGGTCATCCCTTTTGGGGAGGCCGAGTCGGGTCGCTGCATTTTCACCGGGGAGTCAAGCTCGCGCCGTGTTATTTGGGCAAAGTCCTATTGAGGCGTTGACGACGCAGGCGGCTCCTGTTTATTCCGCAGTAGCCGTGGAATTAAAGCTTTATAGCCGCGAATGGTGCTCCTGGTGCATTGACGCGAAGGATTATCTCACCGAGAGAGGGTACCGCTTCCAAGAGATCGATGTTGGCCTGGATCGAAAAGCGTACGAAGAAATGAAGGAACTATCCGACCAAACTTACGTTCCGACCTTTGTCGCGGGCGATAACGTGTTGGCCAATTTCGATACCGATCAGCTTGAAAATTTTTTGCGCGAGCACCAGATCAATCCGTAATGCTTTTTGGCCTTTTCCTCACGCTAGGCGTGGCGGTGCTCAGTGTCGCCTTGCGCAGCTTTCAATCATCGTTCTCCCAAAAAGCGGGCGCACTCGGGATTCTGGTTTCGTCCTATCTCGCGATTTTCTTCATTAGCGGCAGCGTGGCGCTCGGTGTGGTCGCCGCACTGGTATGGCTATTCTTGCCCTGGCTGGAGATACTCACGCGCATTCGCACGCTCCGATTGCCGAAAGAGAAACAACTGCGCCCCAAGAACCCGCCGTCGTCTGACACCTTCCCCACGCTTGACGAGATCACGCGCGAGATTGAGAACGAAGGTTTCGTGCACATGAATGATGCCGGTTGGGATTGGGAGGATTACCGGCAATTCTTCCGATTGTTCTACAAGGAGGAGGATCGGGCCCAGGCCACCATTTGTTTGAACGAGCAGCATGACCTTTCGTTTTACTACCTGCGAATTTCGTCCCGGGCCAAGAGCGGAACGATATGGACGACCTGGAATTATCCGCTCTCCTATGGCCTGAAGTTGACACCGCAATTCCGGATCAATCGCCAGCGGCCCGATCAATCATTCTGGCAGCTTTACCAGAGCCACCGCGATTTCCTCCGGCGCAACGAGGTGGACGTGGCTACGATTGATGCGTTGGACGAGGATCGGATCCAGGCAGAAATGGAAAAAGATTTGCGGGACCAGATCGCGCATAACATTGACAAAGGCGTTCTCCGCCAAACGGCCGATGGCGACGTAAAATATTCCTGGCGCGGGATGCTCTATCTCTGGTGCCAGTTTCTGCTCGATCTGGTGCGGTTGTAATCCTTCGCTATTTCCTGATCCTAATTCTCGTTTTTGTGGAGGGAAGCGGAAGCGGAAGATTCGAAAGCGTCACACCTTCATGACTTCGGCTTCTTTGTGTTCAAGGTGATCGTCGATGGATTTGACGAAGCGATCGGTAAGCTTTTGTACTTCGCTTTCAACATCGCGCAGACCGTCTTCGGTCAGGACACCTGAGGCTTTTAGTTTTTTGGCATCGTCGAGAGCTGTGCGGCGATTTGCCCGGACTCGCACGCGGGCTTCCTCGGCCATTTTACTTACCGACTTCACCAGCTCTTTGCGTCGTTCTTCGGACAACTCAGGCATGGGTAGCCGAATAATCTTTCCGTCGACTGCGGGCATGATCCCAATTTTCGATTCCTTCAAAGCCCGCTCGATGTCCTGCACGGTTCCGGCGTCAAACGGTTGGACGACCAGCAAACGCGGCTCCGGCGTCGTGATCAATGCAACCTGCTTGAGCTTCATGCTCGATCCGTAGACTTGCACGTCGATGTTCTCCACCAGCGCCGGCGAGGCCTTGCCGGTGCGCACCGCGGACAATTCGTGAATGAGATAATCGACGCTTTTTTCCATCGTCATCTCGGCTTCCAGGAGAATGTCGTCGCTGCTCATGTGGATACAGTTTGGGGCGAACGCGGCTCGTCGCAAACGAGCGTGCCGACTTTTTTGCCTAAAACGGCCTCGCGAAGAATACCCGGCTTATACATGTCGAACACCACGATCGGGATCTTATTGTCCATGCAAAGGCTAAAGGCAGTCGAATCCATGATTTGTAGGCGTTTCGTTAGCGCTTCGTTGAAGGTAATTTTATCATAACGAACCGCGTCGGGGAATTTCGTCGGGTCGCGATCATAAACCCCGTCGACTTTCGTTGCTTTGAAGATGACGTCGGCGTGGATTTCGCTCGCTCGCAACGCGGCGGTGGTGTCGGTTGAAAAATAGGGATTTCCAGTGCCGGCTGCAAAAATCACCACACGGCCGACTTCCAGATGTCGAATGGCGCGACCGAGGATAAAGGGCTCCGCCACATTTTTCATCTCGATCGCCGTCTGCACGCGAGTATCGACATCCATCTGCGCCAGGGTGCTTCGCAGGGCCAGCGCATTGATGACCGTGGCCAGCATGCCCATGTAATCCGCTGTGGTGCGATCCATCCCGCGGTGCGAAGCGGCAAGTCCGCGCCAGATATTTCCGCCCCCAATCACGATCGCCACTTGCACGCCTAGATCGCGGACCTCTTTGATGCGCTCGGCGATCTCGCGTACAACGGCTGGCGAAATGTTGTCGCGCGCGTTGCGCTCCTGCAGCGATTCGCCGCTCAACTTCAGTACGATGCGTTTGTAAGCGGGCGCTTCCGTCTTCATGGGCAGTGCAACTCAAACAGGAGATATCAGCCTTGAAAAGCGAAAACGCGTTTGTCGTTCAGTTCAGGATGACCGCGGAGAGAATCCACGCAGAAATTCCCCGGCGCTCATTCGTCTTTTTCCCTCGAGTTGGACTTCAATCAACGACAGCGCGCCTTTTCCCGCAGCGACAATAAATCCATTTTCGCCGCGCAGGATCTCTGCGGGCTTGCCGCTAAGATCAACAATCGAGGAGGAAAAGACCTTTAGATTCCGTCCCTCAAGTTGCATGAACGCTCCCGGCCATGGGTTAAACGCGCGAATTTTTCTCTCAATCACGTCTGCAGGCTCGGACCAGTCGATCCTGCCATCTTCCCTAGTCAGCTTTGGGGCATAAGTCGCCAACGCCTTGTCTTGTCGAACACGCGGCGCGGTACCGTCTACAAGCATGCGAAGAGATTCAAGCAATGCCTCCGGCGCAATTGAGCCCAACCGATCATGAAGCGAGTCGCCAGTTTCGTTCGGCAGTATGTCGATCTTGCGCTGCAGCAAAATGTCGCCGGTATCAAGCCCTTCGTCCATGTACATCACGGTGATCCCGGTTTCGTGGTCGTTCGCCGCGATGGCTGCCTGGAGGGGCGCCGCGCCGCGCCAACGGGGAAGAAGCGACGCGTGCAAGTTCAGGCAGGCGACGCGGGGGACCTCGAGCACATCACGCGGCAGGATTTGCCCGTAGGCCATGACTACGATTACGTCTGGTTTCAACGCGCGGATGTCTTCGATCGCTTGCGGATCCTTGATTCGACTTGGCTGCAGAATCGAGATCGTTGTTTCGGAAAGCGCTTTCTTGATCGGAGGCGACTCGATCCGTTGCTCTCTCCCGACGGGCTTGTCCGGTTGGGTTACTATCCCGACGAGTTCGTGCTCACGCGATTCTTGCAACGCGCGCAGCGTCGGCACGCCGATCTCGCCCGTGCCGATGAAAACGATACGCATCGAGCCTAACGAAGCTGTGCAGACAAGTGCGCGCGGTGGGCCCGGCGCGTGGGCATCGCTTGTGCCTTTAATTTGTCGCCGGCGGTTACTTCACGCTGACCGACAGGGGATCCGCAGCCAGTGCAGAGATAATCGAAGATATCCTTGTCCGGAAGAACTAAGAGCAACCGCTCGCGCACTGGCATCGCGGTCTTGCACTTTTCGCAATAAAGGCTCGAGGCGGTGAAATTTTCAAATTGCTTCTGGTTCATACGCGCCGTTCATGCTGTGCAGGATGTCCAGCAGAACTTTGGCGGGCGGCTGAGTCGCGTCAACGACGGTGAGAGTATCTTTCGGATAATAATTGAGCACTGGCTTTGAATCCGCGTCATAAATCTCAAGGCGGCGTTTAATCACCTCTTCATTCGCATCGTCCAGCCGGTTGTCTTTGAGGGCCCGTTTTTTCAATCGGTAAAAAAGGGTTTCCCGATTTGGGCAGGAAAGATGGAAGACCTTTTTCACATCGATCATTCTCTCCATGATTTTGGCTTGGCCCACGTTTCGCGGGATGCCATCGAGTACGAGAATGTCGATGTCCGGCTTGAACTTGTGCGCGTCCACCGCGGCGTCGATCGCTGCCTTCCAAAGCTCGACTGTGACTTCGTCAGGCACGAGTTGGCCTTTGCCTGAATAATCGAGAAACGCTTTGCCTACCTTTGTGCGGGTGTCGATGGAACGAAACACGTCGCCGCAAGCGCAGTGATAAAATCGCGGAATCGTGCCGAGCGTCTTCCCCTGTGTGCCCTTGCCGCTGCCGGGCGCGCCAAAGAGAATGAAGGTATTGTATTTCATGGGCAACGTCCGCTTATACCGCAAAGGCGGCGTACTTCACAAGCGTCATCCCGAGCGAATACCAAAGAGAATCTCGGCTCAGCTGCGCTGCGCCTGATAGACGGTCACTTACTCGCGGAAACAGGATCGATATTCACCCGGCGGCCGGCCCGATCGAAGCGGACGTTGCCGTCGACTAACGCGAATATTGTGTAATCGCGGCCCAACCCCACGTTCTTTCCCGGAATGAACTTTGTTCCGCGCTGGCGAATGATGATGTTGCCGGCGACAACTAGCTCGCTGCCAAATTTCTTTACACCAAGCCGCTTGCTGACGCTATCGCGCCCATTCTTGACACTGCCTTGTCCTTTTTTATGAGCCATGAGGAGAGGTTTATGGTTGAAATTTTATGGAGACGATAGCGTTATTCGTCGGATTTCTTCGCCGCGGCCTTCTTTCCGCCACCGGTGATGCTCTTGATCTTCACCCGAGTCAGTTTTCGGCGATGCCCAACGGTACGGTGATAGCCTTTGCGCCGTCTAAATTTGAAAGCGATTACTTTCTTGTCCTTGCGCTGCTCAACGACTTCCGCCGTGACCTTCGCGCCCGAGATCATCGGGTCGCCGTGCGTCATGTTCTTGCCATCGGCAAACATGAGAACTTCGCCGAACGTCGCGGTCTTGCCCGCAGCGACATCAAGAAGATCGACATCGATCGTGTCGCCCTCTGCGACGCGATACTGCCGGCCACCGGTTTTAATAATTGCGTAAGACATAAGCGTTTTTCCGGGGAGAAAAGTCGCGAAACGTTCCATAGTTGCATCAGCTTGGCAAGCCGAAAGGTAGGATCAGTTTACCCGACCCGCTCGCCATATAGGTAGTGAGCGGAGCTCGAGATCACTCGCCCGCACCCGCAATCACGAGCACTATTTCGCCTTTCGGGGGACGGGCTTGGTAATGCGCGACGAGCTCGCTCGCCGCGCCCCGGCGAAATTCCTCGAATTTCTTGGTCAGCTCCCGCGCGACGCAGAGTTGTCGATCAGGCATGATGTCGACGCACGCGGTGAGCGTTTTCGTTAATCGGTAAGGCGACTCGAGAAAGATCGTCGTCTCTCCGCGTTCAAGGGCCGCGCGCAATTCGCGCTCGCGTTGACCACTCTTGATTGGCAGAAATCCGCAGAAACAAAATTTCTCCATCGAGAATCCAGAGCCGGAGAGGGCGGTGAGGATTGAAGAGGGACCGGGGATGATCGTGAGGGGAAGATCGCGCATGATACACTCCCGAATGAGACGGCCTCCAGGATCGGAGAGTCCGGGCATTCCGGCATCGGTGATCAGAGCGATGTTCTCGCTCGCGGCCAGACGCTCAATCAGTTGTGCGGTCCGCATCGCTTCATTGTGCTCGTGATAGCTGATGAGCGGCTTCTTAATTCCGAAGTGTTTCAATAGCATTCCAGAGTGCCGGGTGTCCTCGGCTGCGACCAGATCAACGTCCCTCAAGACATCCAAGGCGCGCAAGGTGATGTCGCCCAGATTTCCGATGGGCGTGGCGACGATGTAGAGCACAGCTAATGATCGAATCAGAATCCGCTTTCCGCCATTAAATGCTCCCGACAAATAAGTGGCGCCGGATACGGCCGCGCAAATATTGCGAACCGAATCGCTGCGGGGAGTGTTAGTACATTGGGAACAATTTGTTTGCTGGCGCTGGCTTTCCTGGCGCTTGTTGGCTGCGCTGGGGAGCCAGTGCCAGTAACAACCCTGGAATCATTTTGATTCGAAGTTTAAAACACCGATTCCTGTGGGATTGTTTGGAACGATCCAAGCTCCCGCTACCAGGCGATGAAACCAACGTTTCACTCCGCTACGAATAAAGGGCGGCCATTTCCGCCTACAGACTACTTTTTTCAATCCGGCATCGGCGATTCGCGCGGGTATTCTTCACCCGAAGACGGAGACAGTTCGGAGTTTCGGCATCTTTACAGCCTGAATCGGGAATTCCTGATGGTGTGCGCGCAGGAGCGGGCCAGAGAAATGACGGTGTTCGCTCTTGTCGTTCTGGCCGCAGCGTGGCCGGTCATCTATATGGTGATTATCGTTCTGAAATTGCTGCTCAAGGGGCGACCGCTTTCGTGATCGCGCGTCGTCGCGCAATTGCCGGCGGGCTCACCTATTTCTTCGGCCAGAGGAATTCTTCGCGGTACTGCGGCGTTTCTTCGGGGGCAAAGCCGTGGCGCATAATATTTTCCGTAACGATGCGCGGAATGAGGAAATTCAGAAGGTAATCAACTCCCCCGGCCTTGGTGCCGCCGCCACTCATTTTGAATCCGCCAAAAGGGTGGCGCCCGACGACCGCGCCGGTACAGGAACGATTAATATAAACGTTGCCCGCCTCCAATTGCGCTTTGACCCGCTCAATATTCGCCGGGCTCCGCGAGAAAAATCCGCCGGTCAACGCGTAGTCGGTGCTGTTGGCCACTTCGATGGCTTCATCGAGATCGCGCACCTTAAGCACGCTCAAGACCGGACCGAAGATTTCTTCGCGAGCGATTTGCATATGAGGCTTTACGTCCGTGAAAATCGTAGGGGGAATGAAGTATCCATGTGGCGGCAAGTCTTTTGCTTGATAGGCGAGGGTTGCTTCGCGTTTGCCTATGTCGATGTATTCCAGAATGCGTCGGTAAGCGGCTTCATCAATCACCGGGCCGACTGTGATGCCCGGCTCCTCCGGATTACCTACGCGCAGACTCGCCGCTGCGCTGAGAAGGCGTTCTATCACGCGCTCGTAGTTTCCTTCGAGAACAATGAGCCGTGAGAGTGCCGAACACTTTTGCCCCTGAAAGCCGAAGGAGGAATAAATTGAATCGACAATCGCTTCATCGAGATCGGCATCGGAATCGACAATCATGGCGTTTTTGCCGCCCATCTCGCAGATTACGCGCTTGAGCTCGCGCTGGCCTTCCCGTGTCTTGCCGGCGCTTTCCCAAATCCGGAGCCCGACTTCCCGCGAACCGGTGAACGCAATAAGATCGACATCTTTATGGTCCACCATGTGCGCGCCTACAATCGAGCCGCGGCCGTTTAGAAAATTTAGCACGCCCGGGGGTATACCGGCTTCTTCGAAAATCTCCATGAGCACCGCGCCGATGCAGAGCGATTGCTCGGACGGTTTTATGATTACCGTGTTTCCTGTGACCAGCGCGGCCGTCGCCATTCCGGTTAAGATCGCCATCGGAAAATTCCACGGAGCAATGACGAGCGCGACCCCGCGCGGCCAATAATGCTGGTAGCTTTCTTCGCCTGGAACCTGTTGGGTCAGGCGCGGTCGCCCGATCAAGCGAATCTGATGAGCGTAAAACTGGCAAAAGTCGATCGATTCGCGAATGTCGCCATCGGCCTCGGCCCAGGGCTTACCGACCTCGAAAACTTCAAGCGCTGAAAGTTCAAATCGACGCTGATCCAGAATAACAGCGACTCGCTCGAGCAATCGTGCGCGAGTTTCTAACGGTGTGCGGCTCCATTTTCCGAACGCGGCACGAGCAGCCTGCACCGCGCGCTCCGCTTCGGGAATTCCGGCCTCCGCGGCATAACCGACAATTTGATTCGGAGAACTCGGGTTAACGGATGGCGTGAGTTTATCGGTCCAGATTTTCTCGCCATTGATAACCAGTGGAAATTTCTGGCCCAGACGGTTGCGCTGTTTGTCCAGCGCAGCCTGCATCAGTTCCTGGCTCTCTTTATAAACGAAATTCACAAGCGGTGAATTTTCATAATTATCGCCGGGTCGTTCATCAGGGGAAGCGCCATCCCGCCGATGTCGATCCTCCGTAGCCGGAGGAGCGGACCGCGGCTCCTGCCCATTCCTTCCGGTCAGCTCAATCGGATCTCGCAACAATTCATTCTCGGAAACGTTGTCGGAAAACTTTGCCCGCAGGAACCCTTCGTTAGATGTATTCTCGAGCAATCGCCGGACGAGATACGACATACCGGGGAGCAGTTCGCCGACCGGGCAATACTCGCGCACGCGATAGCCGGTCTTGACCAGCGCGCGCTTAATTGGTCCAGCCATGCCGTAGAGTAGTTGAAATTCGAATAGGCTCGGATCGATCCCAAGTTCGTCGGCGAGGGCCTGAGCGTGGGCGATGCTGCGGACGTTATGCGAACCAAAGGCTGCAGTGACGATCAACTCGTTTTCGAGCAGGATACGGGTGAGCCCTTCGAAATTGGCGTCGCTGGCGGGCTTTTGCAGAAACACCGGAACATCCCAGCCATTTTGTCCGGATTTAATCTTTTCGTAATCCCAGTAAGCTCCTTTCACCAATCGGACAGTGAAACGAGTCCCGCGCGCCCGACCCCAATCGATCAGATCGAGCAGGTCGCGTTCGGCATCACGCAAATAAGCTTGGATAACAATCCCGGCATGTGGCCAGTCTTTGAGTTCCGTGTGGGTCAACAAGGCCTTAAAGAGCTCCAGCGTAGTGTTCTTGTGGGCGTAGCTCTCCATGTCGAAATTCACAAACGCGCCAAGCTCACGCGCCCGGAGAAGAATCGGGAGCAGCTTGGGAGAAACGTGAGCGATTGCGTCAGCCGGGTCGGCCGGGTTCATCTGCGAGTAGAGCGCGGAAATTTTGACGGAAAGATTTACGACCGGAAAAAGATCGGAGTTTTTCCCCAGCGGGTCCGACCAGCCACGCGTTTCGTGGGCAAGGCCGTCGAGTAACTCCAGGCATCGCGCTGCATATTCATTGGCCTCTTCTTCGCTGACCACTGCTTCACCCAGGAGGTCGACGGTGAATCCGATTTTCTGAGCCCGCTTCTTTCGCAATGTCTTCATCACATCGCGTGGATTTCTCCCCGCGATAAACTGGCGAGCCATTCCCGAGACGTTCCAGCGCAGTAATTGCCCACTGACCCAGGGCACAACCTTGGCCAGCCGGACGCCAGTATGAAGCAATGGCGCGAAACCGTCTTGCATGTCTGCGAAGTACTCTTCGAGATGTTTTACGACATCGCTGGATCGTTTAAGGGAAGCCAAGACATCGACGAACCGAAATAATTGCACTTTGAATTGCTCATCACGCATGGAGAACGCCATCATCCGCTGGTAAAACCCAGCTTTGCTGAAAATCGATTCGGGATGCTGGTTAACCAATTCGAAGATTCGTTCTCCTTTTCGTTCGATCTCGGTTTGAAACGCGCTCATTCGGACAAAAGTTAATCTGCTGCTTGGTCCTAGGCAAAGCCGATTCCCTCAAAGGGGCCGCAATGGTCAGTCGCCAAAACAAAGATCATTTACTTCTGAAAAAGCTTGACCTTTTCGGCTAAATTGATCAAAACCGACGGCACACCTCACCTACATTGAAATAAGGAGAAAAAAATGAGCCCACGAAACCAACAATTAAGTCCCCGCGTGAACGGTCGCTTGGTCGCCTACGCAACACTTGCCGGAGCAGCCCTTGCCGCACCTGCGTTACCAACTGCCGATGCCGACATTATTTGGAGTGGCCCGGTTAATATTAATATCCCGAGCACGACTGCTGGCGTTTATTTGAACGTCCAGACCGGGGTAAGTAACCCAAGTCCAGGCCTCGCTCCTGGCTGGGACGTTAACCCTTACGGGAGCACCTCGTTGATCCTTTTCAATCCGACGGCCCCTGTAGGTGGCGTATATGTTGTTGATGCCCCAGGCGGAACCTCCGCGACTCTTCCCGATAATCTGCCGTTCGGGTTATTGATTAGCGCGGCCAGTGGGTTTGGCTCGGGGACAGGCGAAACAACAGGGCCCACAGCCTTCGTTGTCAACAGCTCCAGCAACATCGTCGGTTTCCGCTTTCAAAACGAGGCGGCTGCGAACCAGACTCAATACGGCTGGATGAGGATTACACTCGCGGGCACGACTGGTGCCCAGCCACGTGCGATTGTTGAATATGCCTACGATAACACTGGCGCGGGAATTTTGGCTGGTGCGGTTCCAGAGCCGTCATCAATGGCGCTTCTGGGTGTGATGGCTGCGGGAGCCCTGGGCGTGCGCGCCTGGCGCAAACGCAAGGCTTAATCGAGCAGCCGACAGGTAGTTTCAGAAAGCCCGCGCGAATTGAGGTTCGCGCGGGCTTCTGCTTTTTGCGAGTGAGGACCCAACCAGCAAGACTCTCCGAGAGTTGCTCGCGCTAGAATCATCTCCAGATTTCACCGCTTTGGAACGACACATGATTTCTCCTGGCAGAAAACCTTCACGGGTTCTGGTGATCGGGTGGGATGCCGCTGACTGGCAGGTGATCAATCCATTGCTTGATGCCGGCTTGATGCCAAGTCTTCAATGCCTTGTTGAAGGCGGAGTGATGGGCAACATCTCGTCGCTTTCGCCCATGCTTTCGCCGATTCTTTGGACCAGCATCGCCACTGGAAAACGCGCCAGTGCACATGGAGTAAAAGGATTCATCGAGCCGTTGCCCGATCGGTCCGGGGTCAGACCCGTCGGAACGCTGACGCGCCGTTGCAAGGCGCTCTGGAATATTGTTTCGCAGTCCGGTCTGAGCAGTGTGGTTTGCGGATGGCAGGCGAGTCACCCTGCCGAGCCGGTACATGGGGCAATGGTTTCGAATCTTTTCTTTGTACCGCCCGCGACGTCTACTCCGGAGGCTTGGCCAATACCGGGCGGAAGCGTAGTGCCTCCCGCGATCGCGGAAAATTTGGCCGAACTGCGCGTCCATCCAGCTGAGATGGAAGCGCCGCCACTTCAGCAATTAATTCCGCGTGCCGCCGAGCTCGATCAGGGCGACCCGATTGTCCGACATCGGTTGGCGTTTCTGGCTCAAAGATTGGCCGAGGTCATCAGTATTCATGCGGTCACCACCGACCTGTTGGAAAATCAGAAGTGGGATTTCGGCGCAGTTTATTACGAATGCATCGATCAGGTTGGACACGAGTTCATGCAATTTCACCCGCCACGCCTGGCGCCGATTTCCGAGCATGATTTCGATTTTTACCGCGAAGTGATGACCGGAATTTATCGTTTTCACGATTTGATGCTGGGCCGCCTGATGGAACTCGCCGGTCCCGAGGCTCATATTCTGATCGTTTCCGATCACGGATTCGAAAGCGGTGCAGGACGACCCCAGGGGCCGGTCGAGCCGGCCAAATGGCATCGGCCACAGGGAATCTTCGTGCTGGCTGGCCCGGGAGTTCGCTCCGACGAGAGAATCGAAGGAGCTACCCTGCTCGATGTCGCCCCCACTGTATTAGCTCTCCTCGGCTTGCCGATCGGCGAGGATATGGAAGGGAAGCCGTTGGTTAACGCGTTTGCGGAGTCGCCTGTTATCGAGCGAATCCCGTCGTGGGAAAAAGTCGCCGGGGATGACGGCCGGCTCGGCGCTGGGATCGAAGATGAGAACGCCGACGCCGCAAAGGCGGTTCTGCATCAACTTGTCCAGTTAGGTTATGTAACTGCGCCTGCCAACGATGCCGTTCGCAACATTGAATTGGCCGAAGCTGAAGCGGATTTCAATGGAGCAATCTCCTTATGCGAGGGCGGGAGTATTCGCGAAGCCAAGGATATTCTTTCCAAATTAACTGCGCGACGCCCGGACGAGCCGCGTTATTGGCGGGCCTTTGTTCAGGCGTGTTTGTGTGCGCAAACACCGGAGGAGGCGCTACCGGCGCAGGCTGCCTTGGATCGGCTCGAGCCAGACGCTCCGCCGACCATTGTGCTGCGAGGAGTCTTGGCGTGGGCTTGTGGAGATATGAAAAAATGCGCGAAGGCATTTCATGAGGCGGAGAGAATTGCGCCTAACGACCCATCTATTCAGACTTACTTGGGGCGGCTTTATCTCCGGCAGCGTCTGTGGCCAGAGGCAGAACGCGCGTTCAAACGCGCGCTGGCTCTCGACCCAGACCTGGCTGAAGCTCACTATGGGCTAAGCGTAGCGCTACCTCGGCAGAATTTTGTCGAGCAAGGCATCGATCATGGGCTGCTGGCCGTGGGACTGCGTCACGAATTTCCCGAGGCACACTTTCAACTCGGTGCGCTGCTTTCCCGTCTAGGATGGTACGAGCGCGCCGTGCAAGCCTTTGAGATTTCCTTGCGCATGCGCCCCAGCTTCGTGCTGGCACACCGATATCTTTCGCGCATTTATGGCCGGATCGGTCGTTCCGATTTGGCGGATAGGCATCGCCAGGAAGCCTCCCGACTTTTGGAGGCGCGAGCACCTCAGCCATTTGCGGATTGAGTAGCCCCCAGCAATTTCTTTGCGTCCGGCATGCACCCAATTGGCTCCTTAAATGCGAATCATTAATGAAGCTCAAACTTCTTTCGCGATGAGCGGATACGTGTTTGGGGGAGCAAGCGGAGGTGATTTGCCTGGCGGATTCCAGAGGCGTAGGGCTCGGATCCGTTAGGCAAACTCCGTTTTCGATCATGCCATTGGTAATCGTGCTTCGTTGAACACATAGATGATTCTTGCGTTCTTGATTGCGCGTCATCAAAGACTCGCGTAGCAAACTGGCGAAATGAGTCGCGCGATGGATCGACATTTTTTTGCGAGCGATAATACCGCGCCTGTTTGTCCAGAAGCATGGTTGGCGCTGGAACAAGCAAGAGCAGGCGCCGCCCCCTCGTATGGGGAGGACCAATGGACTGCGCAACTCTGTCAACGTGTGCGCGAGATTTTTGAAACAGATTGCGAGGCTTTCCTTGTGTTCAATG
>JBDTZF010000008.1:0-41189 GCA_040005265.1 Verrucomicrobiota bacterium | reverse complement strand
GGCAGCTTTCATCTGGTCAAAAAGAAAATCGCGAAGATGGCGGCGGACGCTTACGCGATGGACGCGATGACGACAATGACGGCGGGATTCATCGATCGCGGGCTGGAAGATTACATGATGGAGACGGCGATGCTCAAGGTGTTCACAACCGAGCGGCTCTGGGAGATCATCAATGAAGCGTTTCAGATTTACGGTGGCTCGGCCTACTTTAACGATCTCCCCTTGGAGCGGATGTTGCGCGACGCGCGAATCAATCAGATCGGCGAAGGCAGCAACGAAGTCCTGACATCCTTCATCGCGTTGGTTGGAATGCGCGGTCCAGGCATGGAATTCAAGGAGATTTACGACACGATGTTGAAGCCAACGCGCGACGGCGGGATCGGTAAAGCTTGGACTGCGGGAATGAACCGGCTGGGCGCGAGCATTCGTACCCCCGATGTGCCGGTACAAAGCGAACAGCTCAAGTCGCGAGCGGGAGAACTGGCCCGGCTGATCTGGCGCTTCAATTTTGCAGTCAATCGGTCCCTGATCGCATATCGCGAACCGATCCTCGACATGCAACTTATCCAGGAACGAATCGCCGGCGCGGCCATGGATTTATTTGCATCGACCTGTGTCTTGAGCCGCTGGGATTCCGAACTGCAAGCTCCGCGGCGCAACGGTGAATCAGCGCCGTCGAACCAGAAGGCGGCCGATCTTTTCCTGCGCCTGTCATTTCGAAGAATCCGCGGTTTCCTCGATGGACTGAACCACAACGACGACAAGGCTTTACTGGCGACAGCCGATTCTGTTCTTGGGAAGACTTCGTAGGGTAGATCGATGGAGGGACGGCCTCCGTGCTGTCTGGGACGAGACTGAGCTCGTCCCTCCAACCTGGTAAAAGCTGGCCCGGTTTTAGCTGCAGCGATGCGGCATGCACCTCATCCCATCGCGGCCGCCGCATGTCGATCTTCGTAACAAACGCGTCCTGATCTTCGTCGTCGCCTACAACGCGGAGACTACAATCCAGAAAGTGCTGGACCGAATTCCTTCGGGTCTCCATTCGGAGAATATTGAGGTCCTGATTATCGATGATTCATCCAAGGACGACACATTTGTCCGCGGCCTTCAATGCCAGCAGGCAAGTTCCGATTTCAAGATCACAGTCTTGCGCACGCCCAGCAATCAAGGTTACGGCGGCAATCAGAAGCTCGGATATCGCTACGCCATAGATAACCACTTTGATATCGTCGCACTCGTTCATGGCGACGGCCAATATGCGCCAGAGAAATTGCCGGAACTACTTGCGCCGCTAATTCGCGAAGAGGCCGACGCTGTTTTCGGTTCGCGGATGCTCGCCAAGGGCGGCGCGCGTCACGGCGGAATGCCGTTTTACAAATGGATCGGGAACCAGGTTCTGACGGGGATTCAGAACCGGATCCTGGGGACCAAATTCTCGGAATTTCATTCCGGCTACCGGCTCTACTCAGTCAAAGCGCTAAACCAGGTGCCTTTCGAAAAGAACGCTAACGACTTCTCATTCGACACCGAGATCATCATACAATTCGTGTTGAAAAATCTGCGAATTGTCGAATTGCCGATCCCGACGTTTTACGGCGATGAAATTTGCTACGTGAACGGTATGAAATACGCGTGGCAAATCGTAAAATCGACAATCAAGGGACGGCTGTGCGGGGTTCAGCTTTTCTTCGATCGCAAGTTCGATGTAGATCCGCAGGTGGTGTCTCATAGCGACAAGCTCGGCTTTGATTCATCGCAAACGTTTGCCGTCGATGCGTGCGTGCCGGGCCGGTATGTGCTGCAACTAGGAATCGGTCACAGCAATGTTGCCGAGGAATTAAAACGAAAATTGTGCCATGTGACGGCTGTTGATTTCGCCGCTAACGAAAGGCTGGCAAGGTCGACATCGCCCGCGCTCGTCTTGGCGCCGATGCCGAGTCTCCCTGCTCACGTGAACTACGATCAGATCCTTCTGATGGATATCATCGAGCATCTGCATGACCCCGAAGGTTTCATGGACGAGCTGCGCCGCAAAATTGGACGCTACAGATCGGAAGTAATTATCACGGTGTCGAATGTGGCTTTCTTTGTCACGCGGATCATGCTCGCGCTCGGCCAATTCAATTATAGTCGCAAGGGCATTCTCGGTTTCGGACACCGCCGCCTCTTTACCTTCAGGTCTTTGCGTGCGCTGGTCGAACAAGCCGGCTATGAAGTTTCCGAGGTGCGCGGAGTTCCTGCACCATTTCCGCTGGCACTGGGGAACAGTCGTTGGAGCCGTGCCTTACTGACGCTCAATCAAGCGTTAATCAAGATCTCGCGGCGTGTGTTCTCCTATCAAATTTGCATGCGTTTGCGGCCGCGTCCGAACGTGGGCCATCTGCTCAAGCAAACCATCGCCAGTAGCGCAGCGTTGCGCACGCAAGTGTTGGGGCGCGTAGCCTAAGGCGACTTCAAAATGTGAAGGGCGCGGAGGAGTCCTTCAGGTACCAATTCGTAGAGAGGGAATTGTACCGCCAGGATCACGTATTGGCGCAGCTCCATGGCGCAAATCACGGCGATCGCCGCGACGAGCACGGCCTTGCGATACTGCCGAAGCGGTGAGGTAAGCGAGACAAGCGCGCTGATTGCAAGGAACCGCAACGGCATGTCCCACATATTGGCGTAACGCAGGTTCATTCCGAATTTCACGTTGCACATGATCAGGTAACTGGCAGCCAAAAAGACCGACAGGTAGATCTCGGGCTTTTTAGTGCGATCCAGGCGAAAGACCGATCCAAGAGCAAGGATTAGGACCACCGGACTAACCAACAAAAGATCGACGAGATACCGATGCCATGGCCCGTCTCCCGTCATAAGCGCGTAAGGCAGAGTGAAATTTTTTGTGACCGAAAGGCGGTAGGTTTGGAAAAGCATATCGATACCGCCTGCGAGAAAGATCAGGACAACCACGCCAAGAATCGGGCCCAAAATCGTTGCGATGATTAGTTCGCGCGTGACGGTCCCAAATTGCAGCCACCGATTGGCGGCGAGAAGAGCGACAATAGCGATCCAAACAAAGACCGCGTTCTCCTTTGTGAGGACGAGGAGAGCCAGAGTAACGATGTAGGCGGCAAGCCAATGCCACGCTCGCGGCATTTGTAGGTTTTCCCAGACCAGCCAAAGCGAAAGCAGCGCCCAGAAAGTGAAAAAGCCGTCGACCAGCGCGTGCTGTGACATGTGAATTTGGGTTGGCGCGACGGCCATCAGCGCGGCGATCCCGAGGGCCCAGTTCGGTCCTCGCAAGCGCCAGGCAAAGAGGGTGGCGAGGCCGAGCGTCAGCACACTAAAGAATGCGGCGACATTGTGCAGAGCCTCGAGCGACTCGCATCCGAAAACGACATGCCATAGATACGCTGAAAAAATATACAGGAAGCGCAGCGGCGGAAGGATTGAGCCGGGCAATTTCTTCTGCACTTCAATGTAGCCCTCGACGAGATCAGGGTAAGAGGTGATTCCATCTTTGATGAGAGCGTTGACGTATTCGTGATAAAGGCCCTCATCGAAACCCGTTTGCCCGAAAGCCGCCTGCGGATGGAGCGCCACAATCGAGTGTAACGGCGCATCTTGCGAAAATGTGTTCGACGGAATGCGAAGGAAAATCCCGAGAGCGAGAATGATTCCGAGGCAAATTACAGCACTCCCGCGGAGTCGCGATTCCGAAATGGGCATTGATGGAGAAGGCTGCGTGATACCCGAGGTGTAACCGATTTGCCCGTTATGAGCAAAATCTACACCCTGGGATAAATCCAATTTACGATTTTCCGGAAAACCATGGGCAAAGGCCAAGAATTTGCTTTCTCCAAGGGCAATGAACGTATCCCCACCGTTCTCGACGCCCGAGCTTGCCGTGGTGATGCCTGTTTACAACGAGGCTGCCAATATAGGGGCCGTCCTGCGCGAATGGTTTAGAACTCTTGAACGAACGGCGCCGGACTTCGTGTTGCTTGTGATTAACGACGGATCGAAAGACAATACGGCTTCGATCCTTGCTGCGTTGAGCCGCGAGCTGGGACCGCGCCTCCAGGTCGTGAGCAAGAAAAACTCCGGCCACGGCAGCAGTTGTCGGGAAGGCTATGAAATGGCTCTGGCCCAAGGCGCGGCCTGGATTCTCCAAATCGATTCCGATGGGCAATGCGATCCGGCATTTTTTCAGGCGTTCTACGAAAGGCGTGCCTTCCATGATTGCATTTTCGGGCACCGTCGAACGCGCGATGATGGCTTTGGCCGTTTAGTAATTTCCAAGTGCTATCGAGCACTCCTTTGTTTGATGACAGGGACATATTTGAAAGACGCAAACGTGCCCTATCGCCTCATGCGGGCCAAAGCACTGAGAATGGCGCTGCGAAGAATTCCCGCCGATTTCGTTCTACAAAACGTCGCCCTCAGCGTGGTGTTGAAACGGGAGGAAGAATGGCGTTGGAAATATTTCCCGATCCATTTCCGGGCGAGGCAAGGCGGGGAAAACAGTATCGACTACCGCAAAATCGCGAAGATGGGGCTCGGATTTATTCGCGATTTCCGCCGAATCAGCCATGAGAATTCTTACGTTTGGTGGCGGCCCCGATGGACGCGGCGCCGCGTGGCCTCTTAACCAAATCGGTCACGGGAATCGCGCGAAAAGCAAAAAGCATCCGTTTCCCTTTAAGCAATGGGCAAATTGAAAAAAGTATTTCCCGTTGCGGTATTGGTCGTTCTCTGCGGCCTAATTTTCTTTTCACGGCTGCACACCTATGACGAGCCGTTGGATCGCGATTTGACGACTTATGCCGTTATTGCGCATGAAATGCTTTCGGGGAAGGCGCTCTACAGTGATCTGTGGGACCACAAACCACCGGCGATTCATGTAACTTATGCCGCAGCGGAACTAATTGCAGGTTACGGCCGTGACTCGATTTTCTTAATGAACATCACTGCTGCTGTTGCAACGCTGCTCGCGTGTTACTGGGCTGGCTCAGCAGCGGGCGGAGGACGAACGGGCGGCTGTTTCGCTGCTGCGTTTTGGGCTCTGGCATCCGGCAATCTCGCGATCGAGGGAAACCAGCCAAACACTGAAGTCTTTCTCAATGCATGTCTGGCCACTGCGTTTGCCATATTAGTGCGAAAAAGAAACCTCGGAACCTGGGCAGCGGTGCTGGTGGGACTCCTCTTCGCCGCTGCATCGCTGTACAAACAGGTTGTCTTGGTGCAAGCGGCCCTGCTCTTGGGCGCCTATTGCCTGTGTTGTGAATCCACTTCGCGCAAGAGGGCGATCATCGACGCCATGATCATTGCTGCCATCGGCGCTGCGATGTGGGGGCTGGTGTTTGCCTATTTCTTTATGCGCGGGAGCGGGCCGGCGTTTACGGAAGCTGTATTTACTTACAACAACTACTACGCGAAAAGCGGTTGGAATTACACGGTGAGCAACTTTCAGGGCTGGCCCACGGTGTCGCACGACGTTCTCGCGATTGCTCTTTCAATGATGGTCTTGGTAATCGCGGGACTTGTTCACGGCCTGACTTTCGGGCCGCGGCGCCATTGGACCTTGCTTCTTGCATTTCTGGCCTCGACCGGGATCGCAGTGCTACTACCGGGATGGTTCTATTGGCATTATCACCAACTCTGGTTGCCGCCACTGGCCATAGGGTCTGGATGGGCAATCGCTTTGTTTAGGCGTCTCTTGCCCACCACGTTGTCGGCGCTTTCGTACAGCGTTGGTGGCGTCGCCTGTGCCGTCGTCGTAATGGCGCAGGTGCCGGATTACCTGGCTCCGGCGGAGGCCTGGTCGTACAATAAGTACGGCATCATTTTCCTGGGCACGGACCAGTTCGCATACCGCCTGAACCGGTTATTGCCCCCGGGCGCGACCTTTTACGAATGGGGGAGTGAGACTGAACTTTACTTCTCGAGTCAGCGACGACCAGCTTCCGGCATTCTCTTCGCCTACCCGATGCTAAGTGGGCCGCTGATGGATAAATTGTCACAGCGTCTAATCAGCGACCTTGAGAAAAGCAGGCCGGATCTGATCATTGTCGGCAAGAACACTCTTGCAGAAACCAACCCCGGGCACCCCGTGATCCATTGGTTCAAAGAAAACTATCGACCATTCTCTGAAACAGATCTGTTTATCCTGCTTGCTCGCAAGGGCGGAACTTTAGAGGCGGCCTCGACTTCTCATTCGACATGGAGAGCGTCATCCTCCACTTCCTTCTGAAAGCCCTGTGAGACGCAGTATTAACAAATAGAGGAAGCGGAGAAAAGTGCCGTCCTGGTTACTCGTGCCAGCCCGAAGCAACGGCCAGGGGGGTGGTTTCCAGCCTGTTAACCTGGACATATCTGGGCCGCGATATGGCGACTGGGTCTGCGCGGTTTGCATGCGCCAGAACACGAGCACTGATTTGCTGCCACCACGATAATGTGTAGGCCCTGCTGTCCCATTTGTAAGTCGATTTGGGGGCCGGTGGCAGGAAGACCGGTTCGTCGCCACGTGGAATCTTAAGTCCACCGACAAACCAAACGCGATGGCCTGCTTCCAGTGTGCTCTGGATAATTTGCGTAACGTCGTCAATCGGGGTGCTAGACAGCATCTTTGCCTTCAGCAGATCGTAGCGATGAATTTGATGGTCAGTTATAGATGGCAGTGTGATCCACGGAGTTGTTCCTCTGTAATAGTAGTGGAATGGAATGCCGATTTGCCACGGACTAACGACAATCAAGTCACTAGACGCGGCCTGTGTCTCCAGTGTGCGCGCGACAAAATCGACGTCGGTTTGGCGTTCAGTGATCTCCTGCCAGCTGGCGAAGGGGGCAAGGCTGATCGCGGCGGCCGCGAGAGTGAGACGAATCCATCGCAGTGACGCAATTGTGCAGAGATTTGCCGCGAGTAGGTCCAGCGCAGACGCCATTATGCAAATAAAGGCGAGATAGTACCACGGGTTCGGAGTGTAGCTGAGAACACGCAGAAAAACGTAATAGGCGACTGTGGCAATGAGCAAAACCAGGAGCCCAAACCACATCAATGTCCATTGGGGTTCCGACTTGCTGCGACGAAGAGTGGTTAGGCGCCAAAGAGCCAGGCCGATCAAGCTGGTTGCGACTACGTACCAGATAGAGGGTATCGCGTAAATGGCGCTTCCCCACGCCATCTCCAACTCACCAAACAACGAGGAGAGGGTTGGCATCCCGCGTACAATGATGTTCCAATCCCTTGCTCTAGAGTACGCATCCACGTAAGGCAGGAACAAGAGGAGGCTAGTCGCGCAGACCGCCGAGACTAACAAGGTGCGCGGCAGATCACGTTTGAAGAGACAGACCACGATCGCCGCCCCCGCGATTGCGGGTATCAGCGCGCCGTTGTGGAGCAAAGTTTGTACGCTGGCCACACTAAAGAAAAAGGCGGCAATTATTTGCGTTGGTGTCGGCTTGAGAAGCAGGCGCCCAATTGAACCGAACGCCAGCACGATTAGCATGGCACCGAGGCCGTAGCCGCGGATCGTTGTTCCCCAAACAAGAAAAGTAGTACTGAGACTAAGCAGGCTCAGGGCAACCAAGGGAACGTCTTTGCGGAACAAACGTGCGTTTATCCAGAACGCGCCAACGAGCAAAGCACCCACGCAAAATCCAAAAGCGCGCAAAGCTCCATCCGTTGTTCCGAACAACGCCGTGTAACCACGGATCGTTAGATGAAACAGAGGCGGAAAAGCTTCGTGGGGAAAATTCCGAAAGATATCTGAAACCGATGGCGAGTTGGCCAATTGAACGACAGCGCATTCATCGCGCCATAGCGCTCCAGCGTGCGTTGCACGGACAAACAGGAGATACAGCAGGGTCGTTGTTAGCAGAGACGCCAAAACCCATTCAGCCGTCTTCAACCAATCGGGATTGCTCCTCGAAAACTTCGCCGTTGCTTCCGAGGCGCGAAAGATGGCCGGAACCGGACCGACTTGCGCATCGACCGCTCCCAAGTGGGGGTGGTGAGGATGTCGATCTTGAGGAGGAGCGGTTACAATCGTCACGCGAATCGCCCGGGTAGGCTGTTAAGACTGAACAGACGCAAGGATGAATCGTCGGCCTGGGCTCTCCTCCAAAGCACGACCAGTGCGATTACGATTGTCACCCAAGGCCAAAGCGCCCAAGGAGCGCATGCGTCGATGTCACTATTTTTCGAGACAACGAGGAACCAAGGCAACCCGTGAGCGATCGTGTTGTAGAAAAAGAAGAGGAATAACGAACTCGCCACGGTTAACCAGGCATATAGGCCGCATGAGAAAACGAGAATGAATGGCGCAAGCCAAACCATATATTGCGGACAAATACCTGGGGACAAAGCAAAGAAAATCAGCCACGCATATCCCATCGATTTGATCATCGCATAGCCATCGAGGCTGCGACGGCGCCAGGCCAGCCCTAGAATCGCGGTGATGATCGATATCTTTAAAAGTATGGCAATGGCCGTCTGTGCGACGGAAAGATTCATAAAACTCACGCGGCTGAACGTCTCCAGATGCGTGAATCGGAGCCAATACGTTATTCCCCAGTTTCCCCAAAAACTGCCGTAAAGAAGAACGTTCTTTGCAAACAGAACTGGAAATTTCGATAGCGGCTCCCACCACAACGCCAGATTGGTCAAAACAAAAGGTGCCATGAATCGACCTGCTTCACGCCGATGCGACCAAAACAAGAAGAAGATCGGAAAGAACAACAGCGGGATTATTTTTACCTGACAGCTCAGCGCCAGGAATAACCCACAGAATAAGGCCCGGTTCTTTATGCACGCGACCGCGGCAAGGAAAAGGAACATCACCATAACGGAATCAGTGTTGCCGTGAAACCCGGAGACCATCAGAGAAACCGGACTGACTGCGAAGAAGAGCAGCGCCCAAAGTGGCAAGCGGCATCGCGCGTCGGTCCGGGAAAGACGCGTTAGAACAGCAACTACAATAAAATCGGCCACAATCCCGGGAAGGCGCAGCAAGAACGGAAAGGTCACCCCGCATGCCTGCAAAAACTCGGTGCGGGTTAACCTTTCGATGAGCTGCAAGTAATAAGCCGTTACTGGCGGATGATTGAAGATCGGCCCTATGGGAAGAAACTCCGCTCCCCGCACGTATGTCCACGCCAAGCCATGCTCCGCGAGTGAACGAGCGAAGACGTAGAAGCTCACCGAGTCGTTGGTCCCGATTGTGGTATAGGCGATAGCCAGCTTGAGAAATGTGGCAATGAGAGCGGCCGCGATTATCCAGATATCCGGGCCAGGACCGACCGATGATTCTATTAATACTGGCACCTGTCGCGCGGTACGATCGACATCGGGAGAAAGCTGAAGATGGGAGCGAAGAGAGAGTTCCACCGGCCTCGAGAGGGGAGCAGCTTCGGTGCCCGTCTTAGGTCGCGACTATGAAAGGCCTTAGTGTGACCCGGTTTCAATTCGACGCCGCAGATCTCGAAATTCAGGTTGATCCGGCTTGAGGGTAATCGCCTCGTCAATCTCGTCACGGGCACTCCCCACGTCCCCCCCCCTAAAGTGCGCTTCAGCTAGTAAGAAATAGGTTTTGGCGTTGCATGGATCCTGTTCCAACGCCTTGGCGAAAAACTTTGTAGCAACCGTCCAGCGTTCCTCCTCCAATGCGAGAATGCCGAGGTTGTTATAGGCCCCTTCGTGATTTGGATCGAGCTGAAGCGTAGCCCTGTAAAACACCTTGGCCTCGGCCTTCTTGCTTAAGGCGAAGTTCAGATTACCCAGCGCAAAGTTTGTTTCGGCGTTATCCGGAACATACGCGTAAGCCAGGTTGAGCTTCCGCTCCGCAGTGGCGAAATCGTTCGATTCAAGCGCCCGCCAACCCGAATTATAGCTGTCGAGAGCCCAAAGCGAAGCGTCACGCTGCGGCCAGCCGACCAAGATGGTCGAGCAAATGAGCAAACTGAGGTAAAGCCCCACGACGCGGAATTGTTTCGCTACGCAGGCCTGCCAGAAGATCGATAAGCCGAACGCTGCAAACAGGAGCAGGCCGGGCACGACCGCCAGGCGATAGCGCTCGGTGATGAAAACCGGCAGTATCGCAAGCATTTGCAACAGTATCGCAGCTGTTATCCAGCGGGAGAGAGGAAACCGACGCAAGCCAACCAGAAGGCCGGGAATCGCCAGTGCCGCGACAAACCCAAATCGCAATGCGGGAAAGATCACATGGTTTTCCCTCAATGCGGTGATTATGCTGAGATCGTCGTACTGAAATGCGTTCCAGAAATTCCTTGTCTTCGTCATAAGCAGCCTCAACCAATCCACGAAATGATGACGGATGTAATCATTCGCCTTGGAGGACCAATACGCCGAAACTTCGGAACGCTTTAACGGCCGGCCGGCCGCCATTTCCGCCGCATTAATTGAATCCTTCAGCATAGCTTCCTGACCCGCATGCAAGCCGGGCGGGAACCGCGGATATCCAGTCGCCATCGGGTTGTTGCCGATCCAAAAATTCACACCGCTATGGGCTGATAGAAAGACCGGGTCACGTGCGACGAAATAATTGTGGATCCAGCACGGCGATGTCCCTAACGCGACCCCGGAAATAAAAAGTATGGCGCTAATAGCGATGCTCAATGCTCGTTTTGAAGTGTTGATTGGCCATTTGAAGAATACGGCGGTCAGAACAAGCGGCACGAGGAAGAGAATGGTCGCGATGCCCATTGCGCTGATCCCGATGAGCAAACCGAGCAACAGCGATTCTCGCGCTGACATTTGGGAATCGGCTTTGACGACTCGCCAAACGACGAACCAAAAGATAAAAATGAACCAGACGGTCGGCATTAAGATTACGGCGTAAGCCTGTGCCGGAGCGAAAAAGGCCCACCCCAGAGCGGCCATCAACCCGACAACCTTGCCGCGGTGGCTTAAAGGAAAGGTGGTCGTTGAGTCTTCCGCTTGAGTCTTACTAAATTGGTTGTCTGTCGCGAAAATAAGGCCACCAAGTTTGCAGAGAAGCACCGCGGTCCCTGCGTCGAGGCAAGCCTGCAACAAACCTGGGATGAAGGGCCCATATCCGACGAGCTTGTAAATCGCGGCTAGCAAATAGGCATAGAGAGGCAGGCCGTAAAAGGCCAAATGATCGGTAAGGCGGCCTTGGAGAATTTGGCGTGCCCATTCGTCGTAGAAATGCATATCTCCCTGCGCTGGGAGCAAGAGCGGCGAGGCTGTCAATCGCGCCAGCACGATAAGCCGGATGAAAAAGACGCCTACAAAGACCCAAGGGGCAAGACCGAAGGAAAGTCCCCAGGCACGACGAGAGAGTTCCACGGCGGGAACTAAGCATGAAGTGTGCGCCGCTGCAGTGTGAGCCACCCAGCGCCCAAATCCTCCAGCATTACCATAATCATGATAAACAGTGAAAAGTCGACTGGTTTGGCACCAACGCTGCTTCTACTGAGGCACGTTCGTGATCGGTATCGCGGACCGCAATCAAAAAACCAAACCAAAGAAAGCAACACATGTTACAAAATATCAATAAACGCCGCGGGGCCTTTACCCTCGTGGAAATCATGATCGTAGTCGCGATCATCGCCTTGCTGGCGGCAATCGCGGTACCCGGATTCCTCCGTGCCCGCAAACGCTCGCAAGCCACCCGCATCCTCAACGATCTGCGCATGATCGACTCAGCCGTCGATCAATACGCGATCGAGTCCAACCGTTCGACCGGATTCACTGTTCCGTTCAGCGAGTGGAAGAACTACCTCAAAGTCGGATCGACTCTTTATAACACCGGCAATGACATCTTGGGCAATACCTACGGTTCTCAACTCGTCGACAGCTTGCCGAAGGTGGCAGCAGCCAGTTATACCGCGCTCTCAGACGTTGCGCCGGCATCATTCTGGTCGCCTTACGACCACAACTAGGAATCTAACGATTCATTCGCCTGTCATCTCGTTCCATCGAGGTGGCAGGGAATGAGTTGTGAGAACCAGCCCGCCAATCAGGCCGCGCATCACACCTCGCATAAAACGAACTAATTAATACAGCCAATAGACAGAGCAATCATATGTTGAAAAAAATGTCACCTAAACGCGCTGGCTTCACGCTAGTGGAAATCATGATCGTTGTTGCGATTATCGCACTCTTGGCGGCAATCGCGGTACCCGGGTTTCTCCGTGCTCGCAAGCGCTCGCAAGCCACGAAAATCCTGAACGATCTGCGCATGATCGACTCAGCCGTCGATCAGTACGCGATTGAAACGAACCGTTCGACCGGATTCACCGTTCCACAAACAGAGTGGATAAATTACATCAAGAAAGACACCACGCTTTACAACACGGGCAATGACGTCCTCGGCAACGCCTATGGCGATCAAACCGTAGACACTTTGCCACAAGTACCGGGAGCCAGCTTCACAGCGCTGTCAGACGTTGCCCCGGATAGTTTCTGGTCGCCTTATTCGCATCCGTAGACCAGCCAGTTCGACTTAACGCAAGCGTCTCCTCCGGTACCGGGGGAGACGCCTTTGCATTTTGGGGATCGCGCCGATCATGTTCGCTCCATTACCCGCAGCCAACGTCGCACCAGACAATCATCCGGTGACCCGTAGGGCTGCTTATCTGTGGTTCCTGGCAAAATCGTGCTCAACCGTGGCGGCAAAATTCCTTCCAATCGATTGCCTGCGCATCGTTATTCTAGTCACCGTTTCAATTGCGGTTCGGATTCCAGCTCTGCAGGGGGAATGGATTTGGGACGACAATCATTTGGTTCGGGATAATCCATTCGCCAAAAGCCCGGCGCTGATCCTGGAAACTTTCCGACACTATTTGTTCCAGGATTCTTTGTCCGTCCACTACAGGCCGGTCCAAAACATCTCTTACATCTTTGATTATTTCTTTTGGAGCACGAACACCTGGGGCTTTCATGTAACGAATGTCGTTCTTCATACGGTTAGCGGACTCCTGCTCTATTTTTTGCTGCGACCATTATTCGCGTCGCTTATCTTCCCTCGTATTTCTGCTGACGCCCGGGTCCGCCTGCTGCAACGGGTTCGGTGGATTTCGCACGCCTCGTTTCTGGTCGCCCTAATCTGGGTTCTCCATCCCATCCACAGTGCGGTGGTGGACTACATCTCGGGTCGCGCCGACAGCCTGGCGTTCCTGTTTGCCTGTGCTGGCTGGCTTATTTTCTTGCGGGCGAGAGAAAGCTTGCATCCCGTTGTGCGCGGTTCGCTGTACACGTTAGCCGCCGGCTCGGGTTTGGCAGCTCTATGCTCCCGCGAGGTCGCTCTCGTTTGGATCGCTATTTTCGTGGCGCATTTGCTCCTTGTTGAAAAACGAACAGCGATCCGGCTCCGCGTTTTAACGACTTTGTGCTGCTCGGTCGTTGTCCTTACTTACTTTGGGTTAAGGCGGCTCCCGGAACCACGGGCCACCGCTCCCCCTAGCGAGAATTGGAGTGCTCCGGTTCGTGCAACGATGATGGCAAGAGCACTGGGCGATTACGGACGTTTAATCGTTTTACCGCGCTATCTCCACGTGGAGCGCACGGTTTTTGATCCGCTTCAATACGGAAGCAACGCAGCATGGCGGTCTGAGGTTGGCGTGGAGTACCTCTCGATCCTAGGCGTAATCGTTCTGGCTGGCCTCATTGTCGGAAGCGCAAAGCGAGGGCGCACTCAAGCTCTGCGCATGTTCGGCGCGAGCTGGTTTCTCGCGGGATATTTACCAATCTCGAATCTTGTCTCGCTGAATGCGACGGTCGCCGAGCACTGGCTTTATCTGCCGAGTGTCGGCTTTTTGATTTTCATCGCTGGGTGCAGCCTCGAAATTCCCCAATTACACCGGCGATTTACTGTGCCATTGGCTCTTGTCATGGCGGCGGCTCTCGGTACTTGCAGTTACCTGAGAAGCGAAGATTGGACGACAGCCGAAACGTTTTATCAGCGGACCCTCTCCGCCGGCGGCACTTCTGCGCGGATCGGCGTGAACCTGGCCCAGATCTCATCAGGCCGTCGTGACTACGCTGAAGCAGAGCGAATTCTGCGGAACGTTCTAAAAGTTGCGCCGAACTATCCGCTCGCGCAAAACAACCTGGCCGACGCGCTGTCTCGTCAGGGAAAAGAAAAAGAGGCTGAAGATCTATTTTCCGGTGTCGCAGCGTCGGCCACCACAGCGGTCCCAAACTCTGGGATTACTTGGATTGGAGCCTTAAACTTGGCCGCGATGCGTCATAAAGCGGGAGACGACACGTCCGCCATCGCAACTTTAGAAAGGGCTCGACACGATTATCCGGATGTTTGGGAAATTACCGCGTTCGAATCTGAAATCTTGCGAGGGACGGAAGGTCCTGATGCGGCAATGGGCCTAATGCAAACATTCGCTACCGCGAACTGGTGGCATCATGGCGCAGCACTCGCGGTCGGGCGCTTGTACGCGCAGAAGGGTGATGTCGATCTAGCCGTTGAAGCTCTGCGCCGCGCCAGTTTGCTCGACGTGCACGATACGGAGTCGCTGCGACTCATTGTTCTCATGCGATTGCGACAGAACAGGTTTGACGAAGCGCTGCAAGTCCAGCGTCGGTCGGTCGCGCGTCAACCCGACGAGCCGCGCCAGTACATGTTGCTTTCGGATGTTTTGGAGAAGCTCGGTCGCAGCTCTGAATCGCGTGCCGCGCTGGCTAGAGCCGCGCAGTTGCGATTGATCCTCCGAAATCAATTGACCGCCAACTGAATTGGTTAGCAATCGCGGCCTGCTTCGGCGATGTATGGCCGTGCGCATTTACACCGATCGAGATGTCGATGTTCGCTGGCTAAAAAAAAAGACGTGTTCGGTGATTGGGTTTGGTTCTCAGGGCCGAGCTCACGCGCTCAATCTGAAGGACAGCGGGATGAGGGTCATCATTGGCCTTTATCCCGGGAGCAAATCACGCACCGCTGCCAGGCGGAGCGGGCTCAAAGTCTATTCCACAGCGGAAGCGGTGCGGCAGGCGGACATCGTTTTTCTCGCACTGCCGGATGCGGAAATGCCGGAGATCTATAAGAGGGAAATTGCGCCCAATTTACGGCCCGGCCAAACATTGCTTTTTGCCCATGGCTTTGCCATCCAGTACCGGACAATTGTCCCGCGCAAAGATGTCGATGTTATCATGGTCGCGCCGAAAGGTCTTGGCCCCATGGTGCGGCGGGAGTTCTTGCGAGGACGCGGCACGCCGGCGCTCATAGCAATTCATCAAGGCTCCAGACGGCGGGCAAAGCGAACGGCGCTGGCTTGGGCGAAGGGTATCGGCTGCACTCGTGCAGGGGTAATGGATACAACCTTTCGTGAAGAAACCGAGACAGACCTGTTCGGCGAACAAGTTGTGCTTTGCGGGGGAACGACGGCGCTCATACGCGCGGGATTTGAAACGCTGGTGAACGCGGGTTATCCGCCGGAGCTCGCTTATTTCGAGTGCCTTCACGAGCACAAGTTCATTGTCGATCTTATCCACGAAGCTGGATTGGCGGGAATGCGCGCCCTCATTTCAGACGCGGCGAAATGGGGAGAGTTAACCATTGGGCCGAAAATTATCGATCGGGCCGTTCGAAAACGAATGGCGGTTACGCTCCGTGAAATTCGCTCGGGAAAATTCGCTCGAGATTTTATTCGAGAAATGAAAACCGGCCGACGACGATACGATAAGTTGCTGAGAGAAGCGGAAAGGCACCCGATTGAATCGGTGGGACGCAGACTTCGCGGCCTCATGAGTTGGCAAAAGAAAATAAAAATCCGCTAAGCCCCGCCGCGTTCAGCAGCGCAGCCTCCACCGGCGAAGTGTTTCTGCCGGAACTAATCTTTGGGTACGCCTGTCCCAATTCTCTGCATTGGGTATGTGGTGGTCGGAATCGGCCCAGCTATCCGGGTGCACGGCTGCGGAATTCCCGAGCCCGAGATCATGATGTAGCACACCTTTTTTACTGCATTTTTGGCAGGTTGTTGTTTTTCCGGTGTGACTACGTTCTTGCTCGGATCGGCGAATACCGACGTGCAAAATGCGAGCGCAAGCATAATGCTCGCGCATCGCACCGACCAACCGCACAGGCGATGTAACCTGTTTACAGTTGTCATGATAGAAGCGTGAGCCCTTTTAGGGGAAAAAACAATAGAAAAGAAATGAGAGGCTCCGAGAGCTAGTCGCTCCAGAGAAAATGCTCCAGGCGAAGACGGTTCAGCCGGGCGTTCGCCTCTTCGGTTCGACTTCCTCCGGCGGCGGCCAGCTTTTGGTAAATCGCTGCGGCTGATTCCCATTTTTCAGTGTCCTCCAGCAGGCGGGCGGCGTTAAATCCTGCCTTATAAAACCAGAAAAGCTCACGGTGTTGATCAGGACGAGCCTCGCTTTCCAAGACTTGATAAAACGTTGCCAGGGCGCCAGCCGAATCAGTGCCTTTCTCCAGGCAGAGACCTTTCTTAAAAAGCGCCTGGTTACGCCAATGAATCGGCGCCCCAGTCTCGGATGCCAATTGGTCGTAGGCCTCGATCGCGCGCCGATAATTTTCGCTTCCGCCCATCTCGAAAAAGATGTCGCCTTTCCCGCAAAGCGCCTCGCGCTTCTCGACCGGGCGCGCGTTGCCCTTCAGAACTTCTTCATAAAGTGAGAGGGCGTCCTGCGGTTTGCCCAGTTTCCGCTCAATCATGGCTTGCTCATTGCGCGCGGCCCATTTCAATTCGCCGTTCGATCGCACGACCCGATCGAAAAGGATTATCGCGCGGTCGAGCGAATTCGCTCCCATGCTCGACATCGCCGATTCCGCGGCAAAAAACAATGCTTTCTCGGTGAGCGAGCTCCCCGGATTCTGCTCAGCGATAATTTCAAACTGGGTTTGGGCGTTAGGAAAATCCTGGCGACGATAAAACGTCTCGGCCAACTTCATGCGAACGTCGCGCACGAAGGGCGAGTCCGGATGTTTCTGAAGAAAGCGGTCCGAAAGTTCGACGACCTTCGCATCATTCCCTTCGGTGGAATCTTCTATCCAGATCATGAGGTAATCGGACTGCTCGGTAGCCGCCGCTGTTGGCTTCGCCTCCACCGCACGCGCGAGATTTCTTCGCGCCTCATCAAGGTGAGGGGGACTGGCGTGAAAGGCGAGCTCGGCCAATGCAACCCAAGCCTCGGAAACGCGCGGGTTCCCCGGGAAATCTCGCACAAATCCTTGTAAAGTTTGAGACGCTTTCTTTTCGCCCTTCGCTCCCTGAGCCAAGCCTTCTTCCAACCGCAATTCCGCGCACTCATCTCCTCCTCCCCCCTGTTTTTCAAATTCGTCATAGTCGGCCACAAAACGGGAGCCATCGTCGAGGTGCAGCGAACCGGCGGACGCGTTAAAGAGCGCCAGTTTTGCGAAGGGCGACGACGAATGGGCGATTTTCTCGAAGGTGGCGGTTGCTACATCAAAACGTTTTGCGAGATAGTTTGCGCGAGCTGCCATCAAATCGATTCGGTCGAGCATTGATGGTTGCGGTTTGAGTTGTTGTGCATCGTTTAAGATCGCGATTGCATCGTCAAAATATCGATCTTCGATCTCAAGCTTTGCATACTCCAGAAGGGCTGGTGCCAGCATCGAGGATTTGGTACCCTCACGTCGCAAGTCGGCAAAAATCTGCAAAGCGCGATCGCGATGTCCGGCGCGAAGGTCGAGCCGGGCCAGGTACCACCGAGCCAGACCTCGCCTCGGCTGAGCGGGATCACGAATCCAACGTTCTAACTCGGACCGGGATGGTTTGCGTTGCGCCCGATAAAGCTCGTCCAATTTTGCAAAGATTCGGGCAAGATCGAGATCGTTCGGGTAGCGCTCGATAAAGTCCTCCAGCACATCGTCCCCCGTGTCGGGCGTTCGTAACTGCAAATGCGCATCGGCGATGGAAAAGAGCGCGCCCATTAGAACGGAGTGGCTCGCTCCCTGAGGTTTTTTGAGCAGGGATTCAAAGACCGGAATAGCCCGATCAGGCCTATGAAGGACCATCTCAACGCGACCGCGGAGAAAATGTCGGGTTTTCTTTTCCGACGCCGCTTTCGGCTGCATTTTGTCGAGTAACCGCCTCGCATCGGCGGCGTCAGATTTATCGAGATACGTTTCGGCACCGCGCAGCTGGGCGGCCACGCCCCATTTTGCATCACGAAAGAGCGCCGCGTAATTTTGCAAGGCATCATCGTTTCGGCCCAGGGCGCGCAGCATTTCAGCCGCGCCAAAAAGCGCGTCGGCCCGTGACGATGAATCCCGGCTGGCGGCGGCTTGCTCGTAAAGGGGCAACGCGTCCTTCCATCGATGCAAGCTGGCTAAAGCCTGTGCGCGCCAAAGTTTAGCCGATGGCGAGTCGCGCAAGCGCGGATCGTCCAGCAGCTTGAGAGCCTCCTGGGGCTGCTTGGCAGCGACTCGAGCTTCGGCGAGTGTTTCCGCCGCCGCGCGCCATTCCTGTTCGGAGAGTTTATGGCTGAGCAAGGCTTGCGCGCGCGCAATAGCAACCTCGGGGATGCCTTCTGCGAGGGGCGCCCTTGCTGCTGCCAGTTCGGCAGAATCTTGCGCATGCAAAGCACGCCCTAACAAAAACAGGCTTATGAGGCAATTGTTTCGTATCCGTCTCATTTTTGCTCCAAGAGCGGCTGCAAATATCTGCCCGTGTAACTATTTGGAAGAGCGGCAATTTTTTCCGGCGGTCCAGCGCCAACGATCTCGCCGCCTTTCTGCCCGCCTTCCGGACCGAGGTCGATAATCCAGTCCGCGCATTTAATCATTTCCAAGTTGTGCTCGATCACGATGAGGGTGTTGCCGGCGTCGCGCAGTTTCATCAGAACCTGAAGTAGTTTCTCTATATCCGCGAAATGCAATCCCGTCGTGGGTTCATCCAGGATGTAGACAGTGCGGCCGGTCGCCCTCTTGGCCAGCTCAGTCGCAAGCTTTACGCGTTGAGCTTCGCCGCCGGAAAGCGTTGTCGCAGCCTGGCCGAGCTGCAAGTAACCGAGCCCGACATCGAGCAGCGCGTTTAGTTTATCCGACACGCTTGGCACGTTTCGGAAAAAGCGCGCCGCTTCATCAATGGTCATGTCGAGCACGTCCGCGATATTTTTCCCTTTGTAAGTGATCTCAAGTGTCTCGCGATTGTAACGCCGGCCACGGCAAACTTCGCACTGTACATAAACGTCCGGCAAAAAATGCATCTCGATCTTGATCAGGCCGCCGCCCTCGCAATTCTCGCAGCGGCCGCCTTTGACGTTGAAGCTGAAGCGCCCCGCATCATAACCTCGGACGCGGGCAGTTGGTAATTGTGAGAAGAGTTCGCGAATCGGGGCAAAGGCTCCGGTGTAGGTCACCGGGTTGGATCGCGGCGTGCGTCCGATTGCGCTCTGGTCAATCACGATCGCTTTGTCGACTTGTTCGACGCCGCCCAACGCTCGATGTGCGCCTGGCTTTTCCTTCGAATTGTAAAAGCGCCGGAACAAAGCGCGCCGCAAAATATCATCAACAAGCGTCGATTTGCCGCTGCCAGAGACGCCGGTCACGCAGACGAAACAGCCGAGCGGAAACGAAACATCAACGTTCTTTAGGTTATTCTCAGCGGCGCCGGTCACGGTGAGCCACCCATCCGGACGCGGTTTGGTCCGCTGTTTGGGAACCTGAATGCGGGCCCGGCCGGAAAGATAATCCGCTGTCAGTGAATTCTTCGAGCGCAAGATATCTTCGAGATCGCCCTGGGCCACGATCTCGCCGCCGCGCGGACCTGCACCCGGGCCAAGATCGATAATATGATCGGCCGCCCGAATCGTTTCTTCATCGTGCTCCACGACGATGACGGAATTGCCGAGATCACGGAGCCGCCGAAGCGTGCCGAGGAGGCGAGCGTTGTCGCGTTGATGCAATCCGATGCTCGGCTCGTCTAGTACATATAATACACCGGCCAGGCCGGAGCCGATTTGGGTGGCCAGCCGGATTCGTTGCGCTTCGCCGCCACTCAGTGTGCCGCTCTCGCGATCGAGCGTGAGATAATCGAGCCCGACCTCCACCAGGAATTGCAAACGCGATTGAATCTCGCGAACCACGTCGGACGCGATTCTTTTCTGCTGGCCTGTGAGCGCGAGTTTGTCGATGTAACGCGCCGCCGCCGCTGTCGTTTGTATGCTGAATTGGTGAATGTTGAGCTCGCGTCCGTCGCGGTCCTTGATGGTGACAGCAAGAATTTCCGGCTTTAGTCGCGCGCCGCCGCAAATCTTGCAGGGCACACGAGTCATAAACGAGCGGATGCGATTTCGCGTGAACTCGCTCTGAGTTTCTTCGTAGAGACGCTGCATTTGCGGCACCAAGCCTTCAAACGGCCGTTTCTTTTCGCCGTTCCCGCTAAACTTCATGTCAATCGGGTGGCCGTTCGTGCCGAAATAAAGCGCACTCTTAAAGTTCTCCGGCAATTCGGCAAACGGCACATCTTCATCGACGTGAAAATGTTTCACCAACGCGCCCTGCAGTTGCCGATAGTATGCCTGCATTCGTTTCGTCCCGCGCCGCCACGGCATGATTGCGCCTTCTGCAATTGTTTTATCCTGATCTGGAATCATCAGGTCGGGATCGATAACGGGCTGCGTGCCGAGTCCATGACAAGCGGGACAGGCGCCGAAATGACTGTTGAACGAAAAATGTTTCGGTGTCAGCTCGCCGAGGGTGAACCCCGTCTCGGCATTTCCGTAATCCGTCGAGTAACGAATCTCTTCCCATTCTTCTTGAAATTGAACGTTGGGCGTTGAGCGTTGAGCGTTCAGCGTTTCTCCTTTTTGGCGAAGCACTGCAATTCTGTTCCCGCCCCATTTCAGCGCTGTCTCAACCGAATCCGTTAGTCTGGCCCGAATCCCGTCGCGCACAACCAATCGGTCGACTACCGCCTCGATGGTGTGGCGTTGGCTCTTCTTCACCCGAATTGGTTCGGGCCGGCTAAGTTCGATAATCTCGCCGTCCACGCGAATGCGAACGAATCCTTCTCGCTTCACTTTTTCAATGACGTCGCGAAACTCGCCCATCTGATCGTGTACGAGTGGAGCGAGCAGCACGATTTTCGAATCCGGCGGGTAGGCCAGAATCTGATCGACTATCTGCTGAGGCGTTTGCCGGTGAATCGGCTGCCCGGTCGCCGGATCGTGCGGCTGGCCTACTGCCGAAAAAAGTACCCGGAGGTAATCGTAAATCTCAGTCGTGGTAGCGATTGTCGATCTTGGATTGGCCCCGGCGCTGCGTTGCTCGATGGCGATGGCTGGCGAGAGGCCTTCGATGAAATCGACGTCCGGTTTCTCCATCTGGTCGAGAAACTGCCGGGCATAGGCAGATAAGCTCTCGACGTAGCGGCGCTGGCCCTCGGCATAGAGGGTATCGAAGGCGAGCGACGATTTCCCCGAGCCGCTCAAGCCGGTAATGACCACGAGCTTCTCCCGTGGTATTTCGACATGGAGGTTCTTCAGATTGTGCTGGCGTGCTCCGCTGATCTGGATAACTTGCGCAGGCATTTTGACGATAAATCCCGAACCTTTTAGTCAAGCATAGGTGCCCCATTTCTCCAGTGAAATCCCCGAAACATGAGTGATTCCGACCCCAAAATCAGCACCGAAGAGCTTGTCCACTTGCAGAAGAAATTCAGCGAGATCAAGCATTCGATTAATAACGCGCTCGCCGTGATGATGGCGCTTTCCGAAATGTCGCAACGCCGGCCAGATTACTCGGAAAAGCTTGCCAGTACTGTGCTTAGCAAGGCGCCACAGATCGTCGCCAGTTTGCAGGAATTCACGTTGGCCCTGAATGAGAAAGCCGGGGTTAAGCCGGCCGAATCGAAGTAGCTTTTTCACGACGACCGCTGCGTATGGAGGCGGCATCCAGCAGGAAAATTCTAATCGTCGAGGATGAGGGCGATGTGCTCGATCTCCTCGCATTGACGTTTCGCAAAACCGGCGGGTTCGCCATTTCGACGGCCAACGACGGTGTCACTGGACTTGGCAAGGCGCGGACTGAAAAGCCGGCCTTCATCATCCTTGATCTGATGTTGCCGAAAATGCCGGGCCTGGAGGTGTGTAAGATCCTCAAGACCGATCCCGCGACGCGCCACATCCCGATCATGATGTTAACCGCAAAAGCCGAGGAGATCGACCGCATCGTTGGCCTGGAATTCGGAGCCGATGATTATGTGACGAAGCCTTTCAGTCCGCGTGAAGTGGTGCTGCGGGTAAAGGCGATTCTCCGTCGTGGCGAGATTATGCAGGACGATGAGCGTCTCACCGCCGGCCCGATCGCGATCGATCCCGCGCGGCATGAGGTTTCGGTTAACGGCAAACGGGTGAATCTCACCAGCCTAGAATTCAAACTTCTGAGCACCTTGATGCAGCGGCGCGGGCGTGTGCAGGCGCGCGATCGTTTGCTCAACGAAGTCTGGGGCTATGAAAGCATGATCGACACCCGCACCGTGGATACTCACGTTCGGCGTTTGCGGGAAAAGCTCGGCAAGGCCGGCGACGTAGTCGAGACCGTGCGCGGGTTCGGGTACCGCTTGCGGGAAAAATAAGCGCGAATGTTTTGGTTCCTGCTCAGCGCGATCGTGGTATCGGTGATCGCTTTTGTCTGGATAACCTGGCGAAAATCGAACGCGCCATGGCACCAGATCGAGAAGCTCGTTAGGCAGGTCTCCAGTGGCGAGCGGCCGCGCACTTTTCTGGTTGAAGGCGGGGCGGAGTCGAAGCGCGTTGGACTGGCCCTCGAAAAAATCTTTGCTCGCCAGGAGGAACTGGAGCGCCAGGTCGCCGGACGCGAATCCGACCGGCAGACGATTCTTCGCGCCATGCAGGACGGTCTGCTCGCGGTGGATTCGGGGCGGCGTGTGACCCTTGTGAACCGAGCATTTCGAAAATTGTTCGGATTAGCACCGATCTCACCAGGCACACCGCTTCTCGATGTTCTGCGTGACGCGACCATTGACGGGTTGATCGCCGAAACTCTGCGCTCCGGCCAGGCGACGCAGCGCGAATTGGTTTTCCCCGATTCGCGTGGCGAACGCCACCTAGAGATCAGCGCTGTGCCGATGCGGGACGATGCGGATCGAATCACAGCTGGCGCGGTGATTCTGTTTCACGACATCTCCCAGCTCAAACAAGCGGACAGAGTGCGGAGTGATTTTGTAGCGAATGTATCCCACGAGCTGCGCACGCCATTGTCGATCCTGCGTGGTTACATCGAGACCTTGCGCGATAATCCCACGACGCCGCCCGAAGAACTTTCGCGCATCCTGGAAGTGATGGAGCGCCATTCCATGCGGCTGGGTTTGCTGGTCGAAGATTTGCTCACGCTGGCGGAATTGGAATCGAGTCGGCCGAATTTGCAGTTGAGCGAAGTGAGATTGGCGGAGTTGTTTAAAAACGTCGCCCGTGATTGGGAAAAGAAGCTATCGGATAAAAGATTGAAAGCGGTTGTTCGGCTGGCGCCTGACTTGCCTTCGACAATTCGCGCTGATGAAACGCGTCTCCAGGAAGTGCTTTACAACCTTCTCGATAACGCGGTGAAATATTCATCCGAGAACGGCCAGATTGAGTTGCAAGCCGAGCGACGCGAGACTGTAGCCGGCGCCGGTGACCCCGGAAAAACGCCGCCCGGCGAAATCGTTATTAGCGTGACCGACAACGGAGTCGGGATCAGCAAGGAGGATCTACCGCGAATCTTCGAAAGATTTTATCGCGCGGACAAAGCCCGCAGTCGCGAGCTGGGTGGAACCGGTCTCGGCCTGGCGATTGTGAAACACATCGCTCAGCTCCATGACGGCCGGTGGAGGCCCTAAGCGAGCTCGGCAGGGGCACAACCATTCGCGTGATCCTGCCGGTCGTCACACAATCGTAACAGTAAAGGCTTTGACCGGTTAAAGCCGGGTGCGGCAACTTCGTTGCATGAAACTCCAAAGGCCAAAAATTCTAGGACTCTTGATTGCGCTGGGACTGGGCGCGACAGCTTCTGCTCAAAACCCGCTCATGATCAACGGCGCGGGCGCTACATTTCCGTATCCGATTTACTCGAAGTGGTTTGATGAATACGCGAAGGTGGATCCTTCCGTCCGGTTTAACTATCAATCGATCGGTTCCGGTGGCGGCCAGAAACAGATCATGGCCCAAACGGTCGATTTCGGAGCCTCCGATGGTCCGATGAGCGACGATAATCTGTCCAAAGCCCCCGGAAAAATCCTCCACATTCCGACGGTCGCGGGGGCGGTAGTGATCACTTACAATCTCGAGGGTAATCCGGCTCTGAAACTCGATGGCGAGACCGTTGCCGGTATTTTTCTGGGCAAGATCAAGAAATGGAATGATCCGAAGATCGCCGCACTGAATGAAGGAACGAAATTGCCGGACCAGGAAATTATTGTGGTGCATCGGTCCGACGGCAGCGGCACGACGTTTATTTTCACCGATTACCTGAGCAAGGTGAGTGCGGAATGGAAAGAAAAGGCCGGAAATAACACCTCAGTGAACTGGCCGGCGGGGATTGGCGGAAAAGGCAACGAAGGCGTGGCCGGGCAAGTGAAACAAACGCCGGGCGCGCTCGGTTACGTGGAATTGATTTACGCGATCCAAAACAAAATGTCGTACGCGGATGTAAAAAATGCCGGAGGCGAATTCGTTAAGCCGACGTTGGAGTCGGTGACAGCCGCCCTGGCTACAGCCAATGTGCCGGACGATTTTCGATTCTCCATGACCAACGCGCCGGGCAAGGACGCCTACCCGATCGCGGGCGCGACCTGGTTGCTGGTTTATGAGCAACAGAAGGACGCGGCCAAAGGAAAGAAACTGGTCGAGTTTTTGAAATGGTCGCTGACGAAAGGCGAAGCGATGGCGAAGGAGCTGGATTATGCCTCGCTGCCGACAACACTGCAGGAGCGCGTCTTGAAACGGGTCGAAGAGATCAAGTATTAATATCGTGCAAACGAACCTAATCTTCCCTCACTGGCGCTTCGCGTCCGTCTCTCCCAGCGGGAGAGAAAGGCGTGGTGGCTATTCTGGCATGTCCCTTCTCCCGCTGGGAGAAGGATAGGAGGAGGGCCCCTAGATGGCGCAGACGGGAGAAATGTCGATTGATACGCCAGCGACGCGCAAGATGTCGCCGCCGTCGCGCTTTGCCGACAAGGCGTTCGAATGGATCACGCTCGCGATGGCCCTGGCCGTGGTGATTTTGGTTGCTCTCATCGGCTGGCAATTGGCCCGCGGCTCTTCGTTAGCGATCCAGAAATTTGGGTTCAATTTTCTCGCAACATCGACGTGGGACCCGGTCGCGGAACAATTCGGCGCGCTGCCGTTCATCTACGGAACGGCGGTCTCGTCGCTGATCGCCTTGGTGATCGCCGTGCCGCTGAGCATCGCGACGGCCATTTATCTCACAGAGCTCGCACCGCGCTGGATTCGACAGCCGCTCGTTTCGCTGATTGAGATGCTGGCGGCGATTCCAAGCGTGATCCTGGGATTATGGGGAATTTTTGTGATGATCCCGTGGCTCCGGGATTATCCTTTTCCGATCTTGAAGAAGACTCTCGGGTGGACTCCTTTTTTCAACGGTCCGATCTATGGCCCGAGCATGCTGGCCGGTGGGATCGTCGTCGCGATCATGATTTTACCAATCATCACTTCAATCTCGCGCGAGATTTTGCGCAGCGTTCCGAACTTGCAGCGCGAAGCAGCCTACGCGCTGGGCGGGACTCGATGGGAAGTCACGCGTATCGCAGTGCTCAGTTATGCGAAGAAAGGTTTGTTCGGCGCGATTATTCTCGGCCTCGGGCGGGCGCTGGGTGAGACGATGGCGGTCACGATGGTGATCGGCAACACCCCGCAAATCGCAGCCTCACTCTTCAAACCCGGCTACACGCTGGCCAGTGTCATCGCCAATGAGTTCGCCGAAGCGACAACCGATCTTTATCTCGCGACGCTGTTCGAGATCGGTCTGGTGCTTTTCGGCGTCACCATTCTGGTGAACCTAATCGCGCAGCTTTTTCTCAGGACGTTCGGGGCAATTTCAACAACGAGAGCCGTTCAATAATCATGCAGGTACTTCGAGCCAACAATCATACCTGGCGAAAAACCAAGAGCGCGTTGGCGTCGGCACTCACGTTCGTTTCCGCCGTGCTCGTGATCGCGCCCCTGGGCCTGGTCTTCTTTTATGTCCTCAAAATGGGTGCGGGCGCACTGAGTCTCGATTTCTTTACGCATTTGCCGGCGCCGGTCGGCTCTTCTGGCGGCGGAATGGCCAACGCCATCATCGGAACGTTGGAACTCCTGGCGCTCGCTTCGGCCATCGGAATTCCGATTGGGGTTCTGGGCGGCGTTTATCTCGCGGAATATGGCTCGGCTCGGGGAAACGCGATGCTGCGTTTCATTGCCGACGTTCTGAACGGCGTGCCGTCAATCACGTGGGGCGTGGTTGTTTACGGATTGGTCGTGTTGCGATTTAAGGGATTCTCCGCCTACGCTGGCGGTCTCGCGCTTGGATTGATCATGATCCCGCTCATCCTCCGCACGACCGAGGAAGTGATCCTGCTGGTGCCAAATGGTTATCGCGAGGCAGCTCTCGCGCTCGGGATCGCGCGGTGGAAAACGATCGTCCACATCGTGATGAAAACCGCCTCGAGAGGAATCATTACCGGAATATTGATCGCCCTGGCCCGCATCGGCGGCGAGACGGCGCCCCTGCTTTTCACTGCGTTCGGCAATCATTTTTGGAACCACAGCTTGAGTGAGCCGATCGCCGCGCTGCCGCTGCAGATTTTCACGTATGCCATCTCGCCCTACGACGAATGGCACCGCCAGGCCTGGGCCGGAGCGCTTGTGCTCGTCACCGGAGTTTTTTGCGTTAATGTTCTGGTGAGAATTCTCACCCGGCAGCGAACCGCATCGGCGTAGAGACGAAAATGACCACTGTTCTTATGCCTTCTCCCGATCCAGTCGTCTTCGAACGTCGCGACCGCGGGATCGCGTCGTCACCGGAAGCCGAGCCCGCATCCGAACTGGCTTTTGCGGTGAAGGATTTGTCCATGTGGTACGGCAGCAAGCGCGCAATCGACAAGGTGACGCTCGACATTCCTTCGAAAGCGGTGACCGCCATTATTGGCCCGAGCGGATGCGGAAAGTCTACGTTTCTTCGTGCCCTCAACCGGATGCACGAGCTAGTGCCGCGGACGCGCATCGAGGGAACGGTGTTGCTGCGCGGCGAAAATCTTTATGCGAACACGATCGATTCTGCGGTCGTCCGGCGGCGGATCGGCATGGTATTCCAAAAGTCGAATCCATTTCCCACGATGTCGATCGGGGAAAACGTGATCATCGGTTTGCGCTTGAACGGCGTACGCGACAGAAGGCTTCTCAACGAGCAGCTGGAGAAATCGCTGCGCATGGCGGCGCTGTGGGATGAAGTAAAAGACGATCTGTACAAACCGGGGACGAGCCTCTCCGGCGGCCAGCAACAACGGCTTTGCATTGCTCGCGCTCTCGCTGTCGAGCCCGAGGTCATTCTGATGGATGAACCCTGTTCGGCTCTCGATCCGATCGCTACGGCGAAGATCGAGGAATTGATCCACGACCTGAAAAAGCAATACACTATTGTGATCGTGACTCACAACATGCAGCAGGCCGGCCGCGTGTCCGATTACACAGCGTTCTTTTATATGGGCCGGCTGATCGAATTTGGACTAACGACCAAAATTTTCACCAATCCGAGCCAGCGACAAACCGAAGATTATATTACAGGCAGGTTTGGTTGATGCTCTACGGACAAGAGTAAGAATACGAGGACGAGATGACACAACCGAAACATATTCTTGGGACCTTCGATCAGGCATTGGCCACCTTGCGCAACGACGTGCTCATGATGGCCGGTCTGGCCGAACGTAGCCTCGATCGCGCTCTCAAGGGGCTGTTGCAGCGCGACGACAACCTTTGCGCTACTGCGATTGCGGACGATGAAGAGATCGACCAGCTCGAAAAGCAGATCGACAAGGATGGCGTAGATATCCTGCTTCGCTATCAGCCAGTGGCGTCCGATCTGCGGCGGGTGATTTCGGCAATGAAACTCTCGCCGAACATCGAGCGCGTAGGCGATCAGGCCACCAGTATTGCACGCCGCGCTCGGAAACTGAATGGCCACCCCGTCTTGCCTGAGGTCGAATGGATCTTTCCTATCCAGAAGCATGCGATGGCGATGTTCAAAGATAGTATCGACGCTTTCGTCCGCGAAGATGTGGATCTGGCCCGAGCCGTTGTCGGTCGTGACAACGAGCTGGATGACATGAATCGAACGGCCAATCGCAAATTGACGGAGCTTATGGCTCAGAATCCCGATCAGCTTCGAGGCTATCTCAACTTGATCTTTGTTTCACGCTGCCTGGAACGCGTTGGCGACCATGCTACCAACATTTCGGAGGATGCTGTTTACGCAGCCGCAGCTGAGGACATCCGGCATCAAACTTTCGCCGCCTCAAGCTGACGGCATTCGCATATGCCGCAAGCCGAGACCAGCGACAAAACAGAAGTTGAGAGCACCGCAGTTGTATCGCCGCAGATCTTCGAATCGGCACACGATCGCTTCGGAGCCCCGAAGAATTTCATTAACCGCGAGCTGAGCTGGCTCGAATTTAATCGGCGCGTACTCGAAGAAGCGCAGGATCTAACTCAGCCATTACTCGAGCGGGTGAAATTTTTAACAATCGTCAGTTCAAATCTCGACGAATTTTTCGAAATTCGCGTCGCTGGTATCAAGCAACAGATCGAAAGCGAGTCCAGTGAGATGGGACCCGATGGATTGAGCCCGACGGAGACGTTCACTCGGATTCAGAAAGCGGTGCGCGATTTGGTGGCGGCTCAATACGCGCTGTGGAAAAACGATTTGCTGCCCGCGCTGGCGAAGCACCGCATTTACGTCCGCGAAATTTCCCAATTGGGCGCCAAACGCGCGGCTTGGGCGCACCGATATTTTCAGCAGGAAGTTCTTCCGATGCTTACCCCGCTGGCAGTCGATGCCAGTCATCCATTCCCGCACTTGTTGAATCGAAGCCATAACCTGCTGGTGCGCGCGCGAACGCGGCGCGGCGGTGAGCGTTTGCATGCGATCGTGCAGGTCCCGCGAGTGGTCCCGCGACTCATCGCGATGCCCCGCGCCGCCGGCGCGAGTGAACCGTGGGAATACGTTTATCTGGCGTCCCTTATCAAAAAGCACATCGGCGAGTTATTTCCGGGACTCATTATCGAAGACGCACACGCGTTTCGAATCACCCGCAACAGCGACCTCTATATCGACGAAGAGGAAGCCGAGAATCTCTTGCGTTCGATTGAGCAGGAATTGCGGCGCTCCAGCCAGGGCGACGCCGTTCGCCTGGAAGTGGAAGCGGATTGTCCGAAGGAATTTCTCGGGTTGCTCCTCGAATTTTTCGATCTATCCGAAGCGGACGCATACAAGCTCGATGGCCCGCTGTCGATGACCCACCTGGCGCCGCTGCAGGCAAATGATTCATTTGCCAAATTAAAAGACCGGCCGTTTCAGCCCGCTCGCGACCCGGCCTTGCCGCCGCATGCGGTTTTTTTTGACGTACTGCGCGGCCAGGACGTGTTGTTGCACCATCCCTACGATAGCTTCGACCAAATCGTAGAGTTGATCGAGTCGGCTGCGCGTGATCCGCAAGTGCTCGCGCTCAAGATCACCTTATATCGTACCAGCGGCGATTCGCCCATCGTTGGAGCGCTGATTGAGGCGGCCAATGCCGGCAAACAAGTCACAGCCATTGTCGAATTGCGGGCCCGATTTGATGAGGCGAGCAATATTCAGTGGGCTCGCCGCCTTGAAGAAGCCGGTGCCCACGTCATTTACGGAGTGGTCGGATTGAAGACGCATTGCAAAGCGCTTCTCATTGTCAGGCGCGATGCCGACCAGCTCCGGCGCTACGTTCATCTCGGTACCGGCAATTATCATCATCGCACCGCCCGCACTTATACCGACTTCAGCCTGCTCACTAGCGAACCGCAGCTGACTGAAGAAGTAGCCACTGTCTTTAATACCCTGACCGGTCTGGCCGGTTATCCTGGATTGAAAAAACTGATGGTCGCGCCGTTCGATTTGCACAGCCGTTTGGTCTCGTTGATCGAACGCGAGAGGGACAATGCCCGAGCTGGGAAGCGGGCCCGGATCGTTGCGAAGTTGAACGCGCTGGTCGACGAGGAGATCATTGAAAAACTGTACGAAGCTTCCTGCGCAGACGTAACGGTCGATCTCATTGTGCGCGGGATTTGCTGCCTTCGCCCGAAAATCCCGGGCTTGAGCGAAAATATCCGGGTCATCAGCATCGTAGGCCGATTCCTCGAGCACAGCCGCATCTACTATTTTGAAAACGCCGGTGAGCCGGTGGTTTATCTTTCCAGCGCCGATTGGATGCCGCGAAATTTTTTCCGGCGCGTTGAAGTGGCGTTCCCGGTCGAGGCACCTGCGTTGCGCGATCAAATGATCAATGAAGTTATCCCGCGATTTATGAACGATCGAGTCAAGGCGCGCGAGCTACAGCCCGATGGAACGTACCGGCGATTGAAACCCGAAGGAACCGAACCGCGTCTTCAGGCGCAATGGCACTTTCGCGAAGTGTCGCGCGAGCGTGTGAAGAAACTGGGCGGCTCAAAGAGACGAACTCGCGCCGATAAGCTGGTTCCAATCACGGTGGCGAATCCAAAATTGGTGGCGGCGACGGCGGACCGTCCGCCGGAGCCTGCGACAGCGACGGCAGCCGCGGCACCCAAGAAATCGTGAGCAAGAAGGTCTTGGTCATCGATGTCGGAGGCTCGAACGTGAAGCTAATGATTTCGCGGACGAAAAAGCGAAAATTCAAATCCGGGCCGGGTTTGACGCCGCGCGCCATGGTCGCGCAACTGAAACCACTGGTGGGCGACTGGAAATTCGACGCCATCTCGATCGGATTTCCCGCACCGGTTCGGAACGGGCGCATACAAATCGAGCCGAAACATCTGGGACCGGGTTGGACCCGTTTCAATTTCGAAAAGGTGTTGGGAAAACCGTTTCGCATCGTGAATGACGCTGCCTTGCAGGCGCTCGGAAGCTATCGTGGCGGCCGGATGTTGTTTCTCGGGCTTGGGACCGGACTCGGGTCGGCATTGATTTGGGAAACGAACGTGCTCCCGCTGGAGCTTGGCGATCTGCCATTCGGCAACGGTAAGATCATTGAAGATTACCTGGGCAAATCCGGCATGAAGCAGCTCGGCGAAAAGGAATGGAAGCGTAAAGTCCTGGGCGCGCTCGCACAGCTAAAGAAATCGGTCATCGCCGATTACGTCGTGCTGGGAGGCAGCGGCGCGAAGAAGTTTGATAGGCTGCCGGCCGGTATTGAGCTGGGGCACAACCGAAATGCTTTTCTAGGCGGCGTTCGCCTTTGGCAGATGGACGCACAGACGAGGCATCCGAAGTGGATTATGATGTGAATCGAAATCTAGTCCGCACATGCAACTTTACTTTCTAAGACACGGTGAAGCTGATTGGCCTAACTGGAAAAAGCCGGACGACGAACGCCCGCTTACAAAACGCGGCAAAAAAGAAATGCGCGAAGTCGGGCGATTTCTGGAGCGACTCAAGGTCCGGCCCGGTCTGATCGTAACGAGCCCATTGCCGCGCGCAGCCCAGACAGCCGAGATCGCGGCGGACTACCTGAATTCCAAATTGCGACGGGACGAATTACTTGCGCCCGGATTTGGAATGAACGAGTTCCGTACGGTGCTCAAGCGGCATCGCGCAAGAATTTTGATGTTGGTTGGCCACGAACCGGATTTCAGCAGCGTCATTAATGGATTGACCGGGGCGAGACTTAAACTTTCCAAAGGCGGTGTTGCCGTGATCGATGTCGATCCTGAGACGGAGGAGGGAACGCTGCTCTGGCTTTTTCCTCCGAAGTTGGCTCGTAAATCTAAGTAACGAGCTTCTCCGCGATCGAAGCGGGCTTTGCCTCGTCCCATTCCTGCAGCCAGGCGGCGATGCGTTCTCCAAAGTCGCGCGGCCGTTCCGCATAAAATCGCTCGGCCAGATCTGCCGCGCCACGTTGCAAGTCGCCCTGATTGATCTCGATCACCGCCAGCAATCTTCGGCCTTCCCGTTGCCATTCCGATTTCCCATGTTCGTCGCGAAGCCGATCGCCGAGAAAACTCAGGTCGTGCGCGCGACCGAGCAAATCGCTCACCGATCGCAAATCGTCGCCCAAAGTTTCCAGCACCACAGCATTGATTGGGCGCAAAATTCGCAATTGATACCACAGTGTTTTCGCCCTTGTCCGAAACTCGTGAAAATTCTCCGTGCTCGGACTTGCCTTGGCGTCGGCCAGAGCTTTGCGCCCGCTCCTGTAGCTCGATTGAACCGCACAGCGCAATTGTTTGCAGGTAAACTGATTGAGCGACCAGCAATGTGTCTCGGCCAGCGCCTTTTCCAGCATTGGGACAGCTTGCGTTTGCCACTCCGCGAACGCGGCCATGAAATTCTCAAGCTCCAGGATTAACATCGCTTCAAGTTTTCGGTACGCGCCGCGACGGTTACGTTGAGTGATCCCTTGAAGCTCCCTCGCGGTTTGCAATCGCACTTCGGCGTCGCGGATGTCGGACGTCAAACGCGCAACGTTTCGCAGGCAATGGTCCATTCCCCGGAACAAACCGCGCCCGATTTCCTCGCGCACCAGCCTCAGCGCCGCCCGCGTCTTTTTCAAATGCTTGCGCGTTTCGTGAACCGGAGTGTCGCGCGTTTCCTTTTCCGCTTTTGCAATGGCGATCGCTCCTTCAATTTGTTTGCGGCAAATTCTCCGGAGATTTTCGCCCAGCGGGTCGCCATGTCTTAGTTGATAACTCATGTTGCGATCTATTCGCGCGCCAGCCTTACGTTGCTGTAGCGTTTTTCGCCGGTGACTTCACGCCCGAACCAGCGCGGCGGCTTGAATTTGCGGCGGCTCGCGTGGTTGGGGAATTCCACTTCCGCCACCATCAAACCATGGCTGTGCCCGTGATATATGTCGATCTCGATCTTAAGATTTCTCCACGGAACTTCGTAGCGCGTTTTTCGCAACCGACGGCCCTTGGTCGCCGGCCAAAGCGTGGCGAATTGCTTCGGGCTTAGTCTGATCTCGCGCTCCTCCCGGGATATGGCGCGGCCGACCTTGAAGGTCAGCGACGCCGTTTTGCTCTTCTTTCGCAGGCGCACGTGCCGGCCCCCCGGCTCGTTCGCGAGATAGCCTTGCGCGATCTGAAAATGTCGCGAACGCAAAATTTCCGGCGGTAAGCCCTTGATAAGAAATTTTCGTTCGATCTCGCGCGAAGAGACGTGATGGGGCCGGCCCATTCCGTTTACTCAATCGTTTCCAGTGTGAATCGCCAAGAATTATCCGCGAGAAAGTTTTAAAAGCCCCGACCGCGTATCCGATGCTCGGCTCCATTGCCTGCGATTCGAGCGTGATCTTCGGCCGATTTGATCTATCGTCCCGCGCGCAAATGCCGCGAAACGATCAAATCAAGAAAGTCCTGCTTATTGGCTCCGGCCCGATTGTGATCGGGCAGGGCTGCGAATTCGATTATTCCGGCGTCCAGGCGTGCAAAGCACTCCGTGAGGAAGGCTACGTGGTCGTCCTGGTGAATTCCAATCCGGCCACAATCATGACCGATCCGGAGTTTGCCGACCGCACATACATCGAGCCGATCACAGCCGAAGTCGTCGAAGCGATTATCGAACGCGAAAAACCGGACGCACTTTTGCCGACCATGGGCGGACAGACCGCGCTCAATGTCGCAATGGAGTTGAATCGAAACGGCGCGCTGGTCCGGCACGGCGTGAAATTGATCGGCGCAAACGCTGGGGCCATCGCCATGGGTGAAGATCGGCAACTTTTCAAGGAAGCAATGCTGCGCATCGGCCTCGACGTGCCGCGCTCGGGAATCGCGCGTTCGATTGTCGATGCAAACCGGGTGGCTGAGGAAATCGGAAAGTTCCCGCTCATTGTTCGACCGGCCTTCACGCTCGGCGGTTCAGGTGGAGGGATCGCCTATAACCGGGACGAGCTCGAGGAGATTGGTGAGCGCGGCCTTGCTCTGTCGCCGGTGACCGAAGTTCTCATCGAAGAATCGCTGGTGGGCTGGAAAGAGTTCGAGATGGAGGTGATGCGCGACCGGATGGACAACTGCGTGGTCGTTTGCTCCATCGAAAATTTTGATCCCATGGGCGTGCACACCGGCGATTCCATCACGGTCGCACCCGTGCAAACGCTCACCGATAAGGAATTCCAAATGATGCGGGATGCGTCGTTCGCCGTGATCCGCGAGATCGGTGTCGAGACCGGCGGCTCGAATATTCAATTCGCAGTCCATCCCGACACGGGCCGCATGGTCGTGATCGAGATGAATCCACGCGTATCGCGTTCAAGCGCGCTCGCCTCGAAGGCCACCGGGTTTCCCATTGCCAAGATAGCAGCGAAACTCGCGGTCGGTTACACGCTGGACGAAATCAGAAACGACATCACCCGCGAAACCCCAGCCAGTTTCGAGCCCACGATCGATTATTGCGTGGTCAAAATCCCGCGGTTCACGTTCGAAAAGTTTCCGCAAGCCGATCCGACGCTCACTACGCAAATGAAAAGCGTTGGCGAAGCGATGGCGATCGGACGCACGTTCAAGGAAGCGCTGCAAAAAGCCCTGCGAAGTCTCGAGATAAAGCGCTTCGGACTTTGCGGAGACGGCGCGGACAAGCGGGTCGATCCGGAAACGCTGCGCTTGAAACTCTCCGTCCCCAACGCCGAGCGAATTTTTCATCTAGCCCAGGCATTCCAGGACGGCATGTCGATCGAAGAAGTGTTCGACCTAACGAAGATCGACAAGTGGTTCTTGCGCAACGTTGCCCAGATTGTGGCAGAAGGAGGCGCGCTCGGCCAGTCGCCGCACATACTGCGGGCCAAAAAAATGGGTTTTTCGGATCGGCAACTGGCCTTCGCCACCGGGACCACTGAAGATCAGATTCGCGCGGATCGAAAATCGGCGGGCATTGTTCCAACCTATCGACTGGTCGATACCTGCGCAGCGGAGTTCGAAGCCTACACTCCGTATTACTATTCTACTTACGGTGACGAGAACGAGCGGCGCGATAGCGGCAAGCGCAAGATCATGATTCTGGGCGGCGGACCGAACCGGATCGGCCAGGGAATCGAGTTCGACTATTGTTGCGTGCACGCGGCCTTTGCTCTCCGCGAACTCGGATTCGAAACGATCATGGTCAATTCGAACCCGGAGACCGTCTCGACCGATTACGATACGAGTGACAAACTTTACTTCGAGCCGCTCACTCTCGAGGACGTCCTCAATATTTACGACCAGGAGAAACCGGAAGGCGTGTTCGTGCAGTTCGGTGGCCAAACGCCGCTCAATCTCGCCGATGGCTTGAAAGCGGCCGGCGTGCCGATTCTCGGGACTCAACCTGAGAGCATCGAAACTGCGGAGGACCGAAAATTATTCGCAGCCATGCTCGACAAACTCGGGCTGCGGCAAACACCGAGTGGATCAGTGGTCAACGCAGATGAAGCCGTCGCCGTTGCCACAAAGATCGGCTATCCGGTGCTGGTCAGGCCGTCGTTTGTGCTGGGCGGACGCGCGATGGAGCTCGTTTACAACGAGGACGATCTTCGCCGTTATATGCAAAACGCGATCGAAGTAACACCGGATAGACCAGTGCTGGTGGATCGCTTTCTTGAAGACGCGTTCGAGGTGGATGTCGATTGTATCTCCGACGGCGAAACAACCGTGATCGGCGCGATCATGGAGCACATTGAGCAGGCCGGAATCCACAGCGGCGACAGCGCCTGCGTGATTCCCACCTTTTCGCTTCCGAAAAAAGTGATCGATGAAATTTCGGCGGCGACGAAAGCGATGGCGCACGAATTAAAAGTGCGCGGACTGATGAACGTGCAGTTCGCTGTGAAAGGCGACGATGTGTATGTGCTGGAAGTGAACCCGCGCGCATCGCGCACAGTTCCATTTGTGAGCAAGGCGATCGGCGTTCCCCTGGCCAAGCTGGCTGCCAAAGTGATGGTGGGAGAAACTTTACGCGATCTCGGGTTCACCAAGGAAATCATCCCTCAGCATTTTTCGGTCAAGGAAGCGGTCTTCCCCTTCCTGCGATACCAGGGAATCGACATCTCGTTAGGGCCGGAAATGAAATCGACCGGCGAAGTAATGGGCATCGACGTCGATCTTGGACTCGCTTATGCCAAGTCCCAGATGGCCGCGCCGCCGCCGTTGCCCAAGGGCGGAAATGTTTTTGTCAGTGTGAAGGACAGCGACAAGGAAGCGATCATCCCGGTCGTCCGCGAATTCGTCGATCTCGGTTTCGGCATCATCTCCACAAGCGGGACTGCCACTGCGCTGATCGAAGCCAACATTCCAGTGCAGAGGGTTTTCAAGGTGCGCGAAGGCCGGCCGAATGTTCTCGATCGAGTCAAGAATGGCGACATTAAGTTCATCATTAACACGCCGAGCGGGAAAATCCCGCGTGAGGACGAGGTCCGGATTCGTAATGCTGCGCTGGCCCAGAAAATCCCGATTATGACGACTGTGCGCGCGGCGCTGGCCAGTGCGAACGGCATTCGTTCACTTCAAAAAACGAAAGTAACCGTGCGCAGTTTACAAGAATACCACGCAATGACTGGAGAAAACGTCCAACGCTCAATCAAGAAAGGAACGCGCGCCGGCTGATTCTGCCCTTGGGCGTCGGGCGCATGCCGCGCCGTAGCCTTCCGAAGGCGGGTTGAGCGCTGAGCGTTGACCGTTTACCTTGCGAAGATGAAACCGACACTATTCTACTGGTTTATTGGATTCGCGTTTGTGGCCGCCAATATTCTTGGCGAAGACAAGAAGCCAACGAATGCTTCAAATGAAGTCGCGGTGATCAATACCAGCGAGGGCGCCATGGTGATCGAGTTCTGGAGTGATGCCGCGCCGAAAACCATCGAGAATTTCAAAAAACTTGCGCGTCAGGGATTTTACAACGGCACAGCATTCCATCGCATTGTAAAAGGATTCATGATTCAAGGCGGCGATCCGTTGAGTAAAGATCCGTCGAAGGAAAGCCGATACGGCAGCGGCAATGCCGGGTACCGGATTAAAGCGGAGTTCAACGATCACAGCCATGACCGCGGCGTAGTTTCCATGGCGCGCGAACCCCATCCAGACTCCGCCAGTTCCCAGTTTTTCATTTGTCTCGCGCCGGTTCACCGGCTTGACCACCAATACACGACGTTCGGCAAATTGATCAAAGGCGACGACGTTTTGGAAAAGATCGGCGACACATCAGTCACCGGAAACGGCGCTGGTGAAGACAGCAAGCCGGCCAAGCGCGTCATGATCACTAAGATCGACATCGTTCCAGCCGGTTCAGTGAAATAGGAACGCTCGTCGGCCCTCTTGTCATTCCGAGCGAAGTCGAGGAATCTCTCATTACAGCAAGAGATGTCTCGGTTCCGCTCGACATGACAGGAAACAACAACAAAACAACAAAGATTGCGCTGATACAGATGCGCTGCGGCCCTGATCCGGATGAGAACTTTAAGCGCGCGATTGAATTCATTCGCGATGCGGCAAAGCAAGGCGGTCAGATTGTCTGCCTCCCGGAGCTGTTCCAGTCGCAGTATTTTTGCCAGAACGAGGAACATAAGAACTTCGAGCTGGCCGAGGAGGTGCCCGGAAGATCGACATCGCTTTTGGAAAAGATCGCAGCCGATTTAGGCGTTGTGATCGTGGCGTCGTTGTTCGAACGGCGCAGCGCCGGCGTTTATCATAACACCGCGGCCATCATCGATGACGACGGAAAATTTCTGGGCAAGTATCGCAAGATGCACATCCCGGACGATCCGCTCTATCACGAGAAATTTTATTTTACGCCGGGCGATCTCGGATTTCGCGCGTGGGAAACCGCGCGGGGAAAGATCGGGGTCTGCATTTGCTGGGACCAATGGTATCCGGAAGCGGCCCGGCTCACCGCGCTCAATGGCGCGGAGATCATTTTTTACCCGACGGCGATCGGCTGGCATCCGGCGGAGAAGAAGGAGTTTGGCGAAGCCCAACATTCGGCCTGGGAAACGATTCAGCGCAGCCACGCGATCGCAAACGGATGTTACGTCGCCGTTCCCAACCGCATCGGTCACGAGGCGCCAGCCGGCGGCCAGGGGATCGAGTTTTGGGGACAGAGTTTTATTGCCGGACCGGACGGTGAGATCATTGCCCGGGGTTCGGTAGATCGGGAAGAGATCGTTGTGGCGGATATCGATTGGAAGCGTGTGAACGAGCACCGGACGCACTGGCCATTTCTGCGCGACCGCCGGGTTGACGCCTACGGCGGGTTGGAAAAGCGAATGATAGATTGATTCGCGTGAGCGGCGGTTTGTCACGAGGAGCGTTGTAGCGTCCGCTGTCCTCAGCGGACTCTTCGAGGCGCGGCAACGGTTTTCACTTGTGCGCTGAGGACAGCGCACGCTACAGCACGTTTGTGCCGTGTGTTAGATTGAAGCGATGGATTTGATGACACTCACCGAAATCCGCCGGGCAGTGCAGAGCGGCCCGGTTTCGGCGCGCGTTCATGTGCAAGCGGAGAGCGCCACATCGAAATTGACTCGTGAACAGCAGCCTTATTGCGAGCTCATTCTCGTCGATGCCTGCGACCGGATGACGCTACGAGTATGGAGCGATCATCCCAATTACAAAGCATGCAGCGCATTGACCGATGAAGATTTCGTCGAACTGACCGCTGAGTTTCTTCAATCGCAATATGGGCTCGATGCACGCAAATGGACAGTGCGCCCACTTACGGAGCAGGAAAAAAATGAATTACTCCAGGGCCCGGCGGACTTGCGGGCGAAACAAGCAACCGACTGGGATTTCATCCGGCAGGCTTGCGGAGCGATTGTCGATCCTCGTCTGCGCGTTCTTTGCGACGCCTTTCTTAAAGAATGGGGCGACCGGTTTCGTCGCAGCGCAGCCGCCCGGAATTATCATCACGCACGGCGCGGCGGGCTCGTCGAACACACCGCGCAAATGATGCGACTCGCGAGCGAAATCGCGCCGTTATATCCGCAGCTGAATCCGGATTTATTGATCGCCGGCACTCTGTTTCATGATTCGGGCAAGCTTTGGGAGAATCAATATTCCGAGAATGGATTCGTCATGGCCCATGATGAACGCGGCGAACTGATGGGACACATTTCGATCGGCCTGGAGTTGGTGAATTCGATGTGGCGGAAGTTGAGCGCGGAAAATACCGAGACGTGGAAGACTCTCGCGCCGCCGTCCGAAGATGTACGGATGCATCTGCTGCATCTCATCGCGTCGCATCACGGAGAAATGCAGTTCGGTTCCCCGGTTTTTCCAAAAACGCCGGAAGCAATGGCGCTGCATTACATCGACAACATGGACGCGCGCCTGGAAATGTTCGCAGCGGGTTACACCACTGCGAAGCAGTTGGCCGATCGCATTTTTGATCGGGTTCGTCCGTTGCCTGCGAACCTGGTGAAATCGCTGGAGAAGTTTCAGCAACAGTCCGTTAACGAAAACGAAGAAGGCCGGCTTCTATGATCCAATTGGAGGGCGTCCGCGCCGGCGGCGCCCTAACATTGGAAAAAGGCTGGGTGCGTAGGCGATTAGTCTCGACCGCCGGAATGAAGCTTGTATTATCGGCGGCGCGTAGACTGTTTCCGCATGTGCAATGCCTACTGAATCCAGGGCCGATGTTCAACTCGAGCTCGGTCATGTCTTGTGCACGGATATCGTTGGTTACTCGAAGTTGTCGATCGATCAGCAAAAGCAGCGCCTTGGAGAGTTGAACGACGTCGTTAGGGCAACGGAGCAATTCCGCCGCGCTGAAGCTACAGGGAAATTGATCCGGCTCCCGACTGGCGATGGGATGGTGCTGGTTTTCTTTACCAGTCCTCAAGCGCCGGTGGAGTGCGCTCTGGAGATAGCAACAGCGCTAAAAAATAGCGGACGCATTCCCCTGCGGATGGGAGTCCATAGCGGACCCGTGGAGCAAGTGCGCGATGTGAATGACAGCTCAAATGTCGCCGGCGCCGGGATTAACACAGCACAGCGAGTGATGGATTGCGGTGACGCGGGGCACATTTTGCTTTCCAAACGCGTGGCCGAAGACCTCGACCAATACGAGCGGTGGCAACCGCACCTGCACGATTTGGGCGAAGCGACAGTGAAGCACGGAGTGACAGTGCACGTATTCAATCTTTGCATGGATGGGATCGGCAACCCGGAATTGCCGAGCAAGCTGAAGAAGGAACGGAAAGAGCAAGCGATCGTTGCGAGGAAGACGCGCGCGAAGCTGACACGAAGGTTCGCGCTCATAGGTATCCCGATCTTGGTCGCCCTGCTTGGGTTGATCGGATATCTGACCCTCTTTCCGCGGCTGGCTCCGAAGTTCATGAACGCAGTGGCGGCGATCTCGGAGAAAAGCATCGCCGTTCTGCCGTTCGATAATTTTAGCGGCGACAAGGAGAACACCTATTTCACAGATGGTATTCAGGACGAGATTTTGACCGACTTGTCGAAGATTGCCGACCTGAAAGTGATCAGCCGGACGAGCGTTAATCAGTATCGTGGGACTACGCGGAATCTACGCGACATCGGGAAAGCCCTGGGTGTCGTTTACATTTTGGAAGGCAGCGTGCAAAAAGCCGGGGGACGTGTTCGTGTAAATACGCAGTTAATCGACACGCGGACTGACGCGCATGTGTGGGCGGAAAAATTTGATCGGGAGCTGTCGGATATTTTTGCGATCCAAGCTGAGCTCGCCGAAAAAATCGTGGCGCAATTGCGTGTCAGTCTGACTCCTCGAGAGAAAGTGGCGATTGCGGAACGAACGACCAACGACGTAGAGGCGTACGATCTTTACCTTCGTTCCAAGAAAACCGGTAAGACGCTGGGCGAAGCTTTTACAAAGGAAGAATATTTGGAGGCGGAGGCATTGTTGAACAAGGCGATCGTGCGCGATCCCAAATTTGCTCTCGCTTATTGTCGACTGATGGACGTGGAGCTGAGCATCTATTGGCTTCATGATCACGACCCAGCCCGTAAACAGAAAGCGGAAGAGAGCATTAAGACCGCCATGCAGCTGCGGCCCGACGTCGGC
>JBDTZF010000070.1:0-13909 GCA_040005265.1 Verrucomicrobiota bacterium | reverse complement strand
CTTCGTTTCCTTCTGTAAAAAAATCCCTTCTCCTTTTGTTCAAATTTCTGATCACTGATAACCGATAACTGAAAACCGTTTCACGGTTTTCGATTGACCCTCAAGCGAAACGTCCGTTTAATCAGATGTATGAAAGCCCTCCTCGCCTCCCTGATGTGCTCGGTTCTTACACTGTCACAAGCTTTCGCCATCAGCGGCGGGCCGTTTACCGGGAATCGTCACGTGTCCGTTCTCGGCACCTATGCCGGCGTGTTCATCGCAGCGATCGATCCAGCCACTGGCTTGCGTGATCCGAATTCGCTCGCTGTTTTTACTCTCAAAGTTCCGCAAAATGGCCTGGCTACTGGAATAGCGGCCATATTCCGAAACGGTTTTTACTACCCCGGAGCTATCCAGGCTTCCGCCGATCCCGCTTCGGCTGAGGTGAACGGCGGGATTCAGGGCCAATTCGACGATATTATAGAGAGCGGGACAATAACTGTGACGCAACATTACTTCGCTTCCGGCCGATTTGAAGGCGCCAAGGTCGTGGTGAAACCGGGCGGATTGGACTTGAGATCGGTGCGCTTGAGGGGCACGGCATCGATAGCCTACGTACCGGGAACATCTGTAACAGGTAATCCTCCCGATCCGAGAGGCGATAGTGGTGGCCCGATCCCTTATAAGATTAAGGGCTTCAAACAATCGTTTAGCCAGGGCTAAGCGGGCGTCCCTCTCGCGTGTGCGGCTCGGTTCTCGACTCCAGCGACAGTGGAGCCGCGGATTTTCGCTGCTCGAGATAATGGTGGTGGTCGTCATCATCGCCATCCTGGCCACGGTGTCGTTTCCGCTCATCGCGGGGTTGCGCGCCCGGGCGCAACGGGTGCAATGCATGGCGAACCTCCGGAATCTTTATGTCGCCACGGAATTGTACGTCCAGCAGAATGGCAGCTGGCCGCAAATTGATACGTCGGATTCCGACGAAGACTCCGCGACGGCGTGGATCGAAGCGTTGAAGCCATTCGGGCCAACGCAGAAAACATGGATTTGTCCGACCATTCAGACCCTGCTCGGTAATCCCGATCTCACCAAACCGGAAAACGTGCGCGTCGATTACGTCGCAACAACGTTCGATGACAAACCGCTGACCCCGCATCAATGGCCGCGCCAGCCCTGGTTTGCCGAAGTCGGCGATGTCCATGGCAACGGCAACCTCCTCATCTTCACCGATGGCAGTATCAGCGACCTGAACACGGTGTCGAAAAAAGCGCGGCACTGAGAGATTTTTTTAACAGAAGGTAACGAAAGGGGCACTTGCAGAAGAGGCAATCAAGGCAGGTGATTTTTACAGAAGGAAACGAAGTGAATGAAGGATAAGTCCTTAAGGAACCTGCTTTCCTTTGTTTCCTTCGTTATCTTCTGTAAAGAAATCGGCCTCTGCGTTCCTTGTCTTCTGTTCCAACGTTCAAAGCGCCGTGGCGAAAAAAGCGCGGCACTGAGATTTTTTTAACAGAAGGAAACGAAGTGAACGAAGATCTGTATAGGGGACACACTCAGAAGATTTAACAGAAGGAAACGAAGATTTTGTCTTTCTGGGAAAGTCAGAACCAGTTCAAATCGCAGCTATGCATCCGCTTTGGCAAAGGGCAGATGATCTGAGCCATGTCGTGATCGGTGCGGCCATTGAGGTGCATCGCCAGAAAGGACCCGGCCTGATCGAGTCGATTTACGAGCGATGCTTGTTGCGTGAGCTAGAAATAGGCTCCATTCCAGCAGCCACCCAAAAAATCGTCCGAGTAGAATACAAGGGTCTCGTCTTCGATGAGCCGCTGCGCTTCGATATTCTCGTGGACGATTGCTTGCTCGTGGAATTGAAAGCGGTCGAAATCCTGCACCCCTCCGCAAAGGCGCAGCTTTTCAGCTACATGAAGCTGTTAAATATCCCGATCGGTTTGCTCATTAATTTCCATGAGCCGGTGCTTAAGAACGGCATTTCAAGGATGATTTTACCCGGGGCGAATCGAACGGAAAACGACGAAGTAAGCCTGTAAATCTTCGTGCGGGCAGAGGTGTTTACGGAAGATACTGGCCCTAACACAGATCTTTGTTTCCTTCGTTGCCTTCTGTAAAAAATGCAATTGATCTGTCTGTGCCCATCTTTGTTTCCTTCGTTATCTTCTGTAAAGAAATCTCCAGCGGATCTCTATGCGGGCAGAAGGTATTTACGGAAGATTCTGGCCCTAACAGAGATCTTTGTTTCCTTCGTTGCCTTCTGTAAAAAGATCCAATCGATCCCTGCCTTCTGTTCATCGATCGTTCTTCTGTTCTGTGATCCTCTTCGTTCCCTTCTGTAGAAGAAATCTCCTGTCTGTCTGCTCCCGGACCTCGAACCTCGGAATTCATCTTCTGTAGGAAAGGCCCGGGTCGACTCTTTTGCCTTCCGTTTAGTGATCCTTTGTTTCCTTCGTTGCCTTCTGTAAAGAATCTGCCTCTTCGCTTCCATATCTTCTGTTCAATGTTCCGCGGTCATGTTAAGAATGTGGGCGGTTAAAGAAAAAACTTGCGTCGCGTAAAATGTTTGCGACTGTCCGCGCGCCGGTCCCCTCGTAAAACCCCACAAAAAATGAATCGCGCCAACCCCACTCGCGCTGAGATCCGTTTCTCTCTCACGGTTTTCACCGCGTTGTTGTTTCTTAGCGCGGGATTGTTTGCCGTGACCTCGAGTAGCGGAAGGTCGAGCGCAAGTTCGAGACCCGCCATTGGGTCGGCGGCCGACAGACAGGTCAATGGACCCGCCTTCCATCCACTACCGCCGATAATTCCGGAGCAAGGCGGAATTGTCATTAGCCAGGTTTTCGGAGGCGGCGGGAATACCGGTGCTCCCTATACAAATGATTTCATCGAGCTCTTCAATCAGGGAGCGACGCCTGTTGATGTGACCGGCTGGTCCGTTCAGTATGCCGCGTCAGGCGGCACAGGAGCTTGGACGGTAACCCCTCTTACGAGTGTCACAATCCAGCCCGGCCAGTACTATCTTGTGAAAGAGGCGGGCGGAGCGGTAGGAGTGCCTCTGCCTACGCCGGACGCCACGGGAACCACAGCGATGTCCGGTACGAATGGTAAGGTGGCACTCGTCAATGTCATCACCGCGTTGAACGGTGCCTGCCCAACAGACGCGAGTATCATCGACAAAGTTGGTTATGGTGCCGCCAATTGTTTTGAAGGCGCCGGTGCGGCCCCCGTTTTGAGCAACACGACAGCCGCTCTGCGAGGTAATGCCGGTTGTACCGACACTGATACCAACTCGGCAGATTTTTCAAGTGGACCTCCGAATCCGCGGAATACGGCGACCGCCCTGAATGTATGTCCTGCCGGTACACCAACGCCCACCCCTACGGCGCCGGCCGCTACAACGAATCCCGCAACCAACGTGAGTGATGTGAACGCCACACTAAACGGCACGGTGAATCCTAACTTCGCAAGCACCACGGTTCATTTCGAGTACGGACTGGACACCAACTATGGTTCCGTAACATCAAACCAGGTCTTCACCGGGAGCACCGATCAGAATGTATCGGCAAGCGTGGGATCGCTTTTACCATCGACAACGTATCATTATCGAATCGTAGCGATGAACGTGGCCGGGACGACGATGGGCAACGATGTCACGTTTACGACGACTTCCCCGCCTAATCCATTTGCCGAGTGTAATCTCGCTGTCTATCGCGTAGGCGACGGAGTTGCGACTTTGACCGGTAACGCGGCGCCTGTCTTTCTTGACGAATACACGACGTCCGGGACTCTCGTACAATCGATCGCGCTTCTCACCGCTGTCAGTGGTTCGAACAAGCGACTGACGGCGAGCGGGGTGGGGACGAGTGAAGGATTACTGACACGTTCGACCGACGGTCAATACCTAATCGCCACCGGGTACGACGCGAACGTAGGGACGCTGACACCGAACACTGGATCAGCGGCGACGTTCAATCGAGTCGTAGGCCGGATAACCGCGGCCGGCAGCAGAGATACAACCACTGCGTTATCCGACGCGGCCAGTTCAAGTAGTTTTCGAAGTGCGGTCAGCACGAATGGAACAGATATCTGGGTCACTGGCGGGGCTGGAGGAATTCGGTACACCACGCTGGGAGCAACTACATCGCTGTCGTTAAACACGACCATCACCAATCTGCGCGGAACAAACATATTTAGCGGACAATTATATGTCTCGTCTGCATCAGCAGGAATTCGTTTGGCAACCGTCGGTACTGGAATACCCACGACGGCCGGCCAGACGATCACGAATCTCCCTGGCACGGACATACCCGCCTTGGTTTCTCCCTATGCATTTTTCTTCGCCGATCTCGATGTTGGAGTCGCTGGTGTTGACACAGTCTATGTCGCGGATGACACCGCGAATGTGATCAAGAAGTATTCGCTCGTGTCTGGCAGTTGGGTGACGAACGGAGACATTAGTCTTCCTGCCGGCGGTACTACCGGCCTGCGCGGATTGACCGGTATCGTTAGCGAGACAGTTGTGACGTTATATGCCACCGCTGGTGGCAGTGCTACTCCGGCCGGGAGTTTGTATACATTCACAGACTCGAGTGGTTACAACGGTTCCGTCGCAGGCACGACCGCCAAGTCGATTGCAACCGCAGGCGCAAACATGGCATTTCGCGGAATAGCGTTGGTGCCTGGTACATGTGGCCAACCGACGCCGACGCCAAGTCCACCTACTGCGACTACGAACGCGGCAACAAATGTCACGATGACCGGCGCTACGCTTAATGGCACAGTTAATCCCAACGGGGCGACTACCGCTGTTCACTTCGAATACGGTCTGGACACGAACTATGGGTCGGTAACACCGAATCAGAGTTTTACCGGAACCACCGACCAAAATGCCTCGGCGGACATTAGCTCACTGACCCCGAGCACAACCTATCATTATCGAATCGTGGCGATGAACGGTGGCGGGACCACTACCGGAAACGATCTTACCTTTATGACTGCGGCGCCCACGCCAACACCGACGCCCAGCGCAACAACCAATGCCGCGACGAATGTGACCGGTAACAGCGCCACTCTTAATGGCACGGTCAATCCCAACGGAAGCAGTACGATGGTTCACTTCGAGTACGGGCTGACTGCCAGCTACGGCGCGACAACAGCGGATCAAAGTTTTACCGGGACAACATCCCAAAACGTCGCGGCTAACATCGGCGGACTGAGCCTTGGCACAACGTATCACTACCGCATTGTCGCGGTGAATGGTGGTGGGACTACGTTTGGAAGCGATGTGACTTTCATGACATTGGCAGCGCCCCCGCCCACGGTTATGACGAACGCGGCCACGAGTGTGACAACCAATGGCGCTACTCTTAACGGGACGGTCAATCCCAACGGCGGTAGCACGACGGTTCACTTCGAGTACGGGCTCACCAACAGCTACGGTTCAACAACGGCGAATCAGGTGTTCACCGGCACGACGTCACAAAACGTTACGGCTAACATCAGCGGTTTGACTCCGGGCACGGTGTATCACTTCCGGATTGTTGGAGTGAATGGTGGCGGGACCGCAAATGGGAGTGACATGATGTTCACGACGGTTCAACCGGCGCCCACTATCACGACCAACGCGGCAACAAATGTCACGACGAGCGGGGCAACGTTGAATGGAACTGTTAATCCCAACGGAGGGATGGTTACGACAGTCCATTTCGAATACGGCCTAACCACCAGTTACGGTTCAACGACAGCGGACCAGATGTTTACCGGCACTACCGCGCAAAACGTCACGGCGAACATTAGCGGGTTGAGTTCGAGTACCGCCTATCACTTTCGAATTGTTGGCTCGAATAGCAGCGGACCCGTCACCGGGAGCGACCTGACCTTCACTACGCTAACGCCACCGCCACCGACGGTCCTGACTAAACCGGCAACGAATGTGACCATGGCGGGAGCTACGCTCAACGGAACGGTCAATCCCAATGGCGCGAGCACGAATGTTCATTTTGAGTACGGAACAACAACCAGTTATGGGCTGACGACACCGGACCAAGTCTTCACAGGGACAACATCACAAGGCGTGACCGCTGATATCAGCGGGTTGACTGCGAACACGCTTTATCATTTTCGGATCGTCGGAATGAATAGCGGCGGTACCAGCTTGGGTAACGATGTCACGTTCATGACTTCTGATTGCTCTCCCACGATCACACAATCGTCGAGTCAATCGATCACAGCTGGCAACTCGATTGCATGCACCGACCCCACGACCCACTATCATACGGATAACAGTTACTGGCGCGCCTTCAAAATGTCCGACGTAAATGGCGGTCAGCAATACTACCATGTCACATCCGTTTCGTTCGGGATTCAGCAGGCGTCCCCGGGCGTCGGCCATACGACGCAACTGGTCGATGTCAGATTGTACGCCAACAACGGCGCACCATTTCCCAATGGCACGCGAACACAAATTGGGTCGACAACGGCTTTTGTTACGAACCAGTCTCTAACGGTGCTTACTGTCCCGGTGGATGTAATGGTTCTGCCGGGCACGCTCGAGCTCGTAATGGAAGTGCACACGCCAAACGGAATTCCGACCTCTGATATTTTCTTTATCGGCTCCAATACTGCCGCACAAACAGGGATTAGCTATTTCAGCGCGGTGGAATGCCAGTTCCCCACACCGACTGACGTTGACGGTGTTGCGGGCCACGCCATGCACATCGTGATGAACGTCAATGGATTTTGTCCTCTTCCGACGCCAACCCCGACGCCGACCCCGACGCCAACGGCAACGCCATGTCCCAGTGTGAGCCCGGTTGCATCTTACGGAACGCTATATTGTCCGGGGCCATGTTCGACCCTGACTTCCTCCAGCGTAACCTTCCGTTGGACAAAGGGCACTTCTTCCACGGGCTACTTGCTCACCATTGGCGACGATAATGGACCAGTGCCAACAGCGACACCCAACCCTACTCCCGTTCCCTGTGGCCCGGGACCTTGCACAGTGCCCAAATATGGCAGCTCAAATGTGTTCAACTCCGGTCAGACCGGCGGACTCTTTTGGAATGTAGGCGGTCTTCCCACCGACGGACGTAAGCTATATGTGCGGCTGTGGTCTTTTGTAAACGGAGCCTGGTTCACACAAGACTATTTTTACAAGGCGACGGGCAGCACCCCGTACGCGCCGGCGATTTCGCCGAATGGAGGTTCTTTCACCAACCATGCAACCATCACCCTTACCGATGCGACGCCTTGTGTGACCATCCGCTACGAAGTTGGCACCAATCCTCCTGATCCTACGACCGCTTCAACTCAATACACGGCGCCTTTCAACATCACCGGGAGTGGAACGAAGATTCTCAAGGTCAAAGCATTCAGGGGCGATGGCACCGATAGCGCGGTCTCAAGCGCCACGTTCACTATCCGCTAGACGAAGCGCAGTCTGGCCTAGCAAAATTGGATACTCGCTGACTTAAACGAGTGAAGACGCTCACTGTATTTGCCATCGCGTTGGCGGGACTCGTTGTATGGCAGTACATGAAAGTTGCGGATCTAAGCATCGAAGTCGCATTACTCCGCGCACAACTGAAGTCGCGTCCAACACCGGCGCCGCCACCAAAGCCAGTGCCAACGCCAGCGAAGCTAGTAGAACATGTGGTTTGCCCGCTATGCCACGGTCTACAAGTTCTTCTCTATGATGGCGGCAGGAAGAAGGACAATTGTCCTTTGTGCGTACTCGGCTCCGTGCCGGTTGGCTATAGAGATGTTCCAGTGAACCCAAATGTTACGCTTTGTCCTAATTGCAGAGGAATGGGTAAAATTGTGGTGAACCTGACTACCCATCCACCAAGGACCGAGAATTGCGTGCTTTGCGCCGGAACCGGCGTTGTACCTCGCGTTTCCAGGTAACAGACTTTCCTGCTGTCAGAAATTTTAGCGAAGTCTAACAGAAGGAAACGAAGGGAACAAAGGGTTGAGCTGGAGGACGTGCGGAAGCATTCGCGAGCCGACGAAGGGAAATCACGAATTCCGGGAGGATCAAAAAATGAGACTTCGTTACCTTCGTTTCCTTCTGTAAGATCAATCCCCCGTTGATCAATCACGGGCAACCTTTCCGCGAGCTTCTGGCAGGTGGATCGTCCGCTCCGCGGGCGATGCCAAACAAATCCGGCTTCGCCGCCTAATCTTATCATCGAGCAAGGGACTGCTCGATCCACCGCTACTTCTTATATAGAGGCACTTCCGGCAACACCGGCGGCTGAATCTGATCGGCCACCTCTTCTTCCTCTTCGGTTGAATTCACCGGCTGACCGCCGGGCGTCACCAGTCGCGCCGTGACGAAGATAATCAGGTTCTTCTTAATGTGTTGATCGACATTCGAACGGAACAGTCGACCGAGCAGCGGAATGTCCCCAATAATTGGCGTCCGGTCTTCGACCTTCTGCACATCTTCGCGAATCAATCCGCCTAGCACCACCGTCTGGCCATCCCACACACTCACGCTCGTCGTGACTTTGCGTGAACTGAATATCGGCTGGTTAATCACGTTCGGGGTCAGGACACGGTCCTGCTGGCCAAGAGTCTCGAGCAATCCCGTAATGGGGTTGGTCATCGGTGCAGGCGGCGCCAAAATAGGACTTCCGTAGTTAATGAAACCTTCGAACTCGACCACTTGCGGAACCAGATTGAGGTCGATGGTAACGCCGTCCGGTCCGACAACTGGTTCAACTTCCAGAGTCACACCCGTGTTGCGAGTCTCGAACGCGATCGGAGTCGTCGGTGTAACCGGGATTGAAACCTGCCCGGCGGCAGTTCCTGCCGTGCTGCCGACGGTCTGTGGAATTTGCGGCGGCTGAAATTGTGTCGGATACCGAAACTCGCGCACCACTTCGATAACGGCGCGCTGGCCGCTCTTGGTCGTCACGCGCGGGGCCGAGAGAAGATCGATACCCTTTTTCTGGTTCAGTGCGCGAATCACCACTTGGAATTGCGGGTCGGTGAAAACACCACTCAGCCCGAAGATTCCCGGCGCGAGCCCGGCGCCTGTTCCAAACAAAAGGGCGTCGATCGCGTTTCCGGTAATGGCTAGGCTGCCGCTGCGGTTGCCTCCCGTAACCGGAAATTGTCCGACCGGTAGTCCATTGCCCGGATCGACAAAGGAAAAATCATTTGGATTGACTGATGTCCCCGATCCAGACGTGCCCCCGCCACCAAAGAGTTTCTTATTCCCGATGTTGAATTGTCCGAGCAACCAATCGAACCCGAGCTCCTTCAAATTAATTTGGCTGATCTCGATGAACTTCGATTCGATCTCGACCTGTTTCGGTCCGGAAACCGCTGCTTGTTCAACCAGCGCATCGACCAGTTCGAGATTATCCGCGGTGTTTCGCACAATTAGCCGGCTGCTTTGCGGCAGGAAATTCGCGCTGGCGCCCGGCGGGAACTGCACACCCTGGCTCTGCAAGAACTCCTTCGCCCCTTCGCGATTTACCAACTGCTGACCGCCGGTAGATTCCTGCGTGTCCTTCCCGGTGCCAGCTGTTCCGGGTGCCGTCTTGTAGGCACCGAGGCTTAACGATGATGGGCCGACATTGACCGCGCTGCTAATGAAGCCGGGCGGTACCCGATATTCTTTGGTCATCAAATCGGCGCTTTGCTCGCTGATCGGAATGACCAGCACGGCGTAAGGCTCAACTTTTACTTTCAGCCCGGCCTGACTGGCGATGTAGCGGAGCGCTTCACTTAACGGAATTTGGTTTAGCGTAATTGTGATGCGCGCGTTGGACGGAGAAATTGCCGGCGCAGTCACGGGCACAAGCGCAACGATGGGAGCCGCGGCAACCGGTGCGACCGGCGCGGCTGGTGGCGCTCCGGCTTCTGGTGAACCTGTTGGGATTTCTGGCGGGGGCGCGGCTTCAGCCGGGGTGGGCTGGGGGCCACTCTGGCCGTACGGGTTAACGCGAAGCACGATGTCCACGCCTTTACGGCCCTCGGTCGACGGGTCGTTCGCAACCGCCTGTTGACGGAGGAAATCGATCGCCTCCCGAATGCTGGCGTCGCGGAATTCAACCCGCGGGATAATTATGGTGTTAAGCTTGTTGCTGATCCGCGCTGTGCCGGCCTGGTCTCGCTGAAAAGAATCGGTGAGCGCGCCAACTGTTTCCCCATATTTGCGGACCGGTTGTTCCCAACCTTTTTGAACCTGCCAAAGCTGCCGTGCCCGGGTTTCGTTGTAAGCCTGCTCGTTATATTGATACTTGGTGAGATCGATCTTCTCCTGACCGCGCCGGGCCGCGGTGTTGTAAGGGTCGAGCGCCAGCACCTGCTCGTATTTCTTAAAGGCGAGATCGTAACGGCCGGAACCGTAATAACCATCCGCCTCGGTCAGCAGTTTTTTTACTTCTTCAACTTTCGCGATGAACTTCGGGCCCATTGTCGTGTTGAAGTAGCCGGGCGTCTGCATCTGAACGAGCATCTCCGACGCCGGCCGGTAATTTGGATTGTATCTAGGGTCTAAAATCTCGCGCACGATGACTTCTGCTTCTTCGTGTTTGCCTTCAGCGATCCGTTGTTCGGCCAGGCTGATGCCGCTCTTGCAAAAGCCGTCCATCGCTTCGCTGTAGGCATCGCCTGAGACCGCGCCATCCGGCACCTGATTGACCGCAATACGAAACTGGTCGTGGGCCACCGCAAAATTCTTCTCCGCCATCGCGGCCCTGGCCCGCGCCAGCGCCTCCTGCCCTTGCGTCAACGACGCCTGGCGCCGCTGAATTTCGCGTTTCGAAATTCGCTCGACGTTCTGGGCCATGCTCGTGGCGCAGAAGATCGACAAGGCGATGAAAGCGATGAAGTGGTGGATCGAGCAGTCCCTTGCTCGATGCCGAAAATAATGCGCCTTCGGCGCCAAACTTAACATCGCGCAACGGAGCGCGCGATCCACCGTGAGCATGCAGGATTTGTTCATTTGGATTTGTCTCGGATTTCGATATTCGGGTTTCAATTATTGCCCCGTCGAGATCTCGATCCGCTGGTCCGGTTTTTGTGTGTTTACGATCACTGCCTTGGTCGGCTGGGCGTCCACCAGCTTATATTTGATTTGCTCGATCGGTTTCAATGAAAATCCCTGTTCTTTTCTGACCTGGAATTCACGCGGCGGGGAACCAGCCGGCCATGTGTAGATGAATGTCGCCACCGATTCGGGCGAGGTCGCCACCTTTTCTTTAATCAGCGTGAGCTTGTCGTGCGTATCCACGTTTTCGAGATTCAACTCGGAAACATCGGCATCGCCTCCGGTCGCAGGATTAGTCTGATGTTTCTCGGTAAACTTTACGATCTTGAATCGTGTTCCGCCGATTTGGTCGCCGACTTTCAAGAACTGAGTCGGCTCGCTGAAATCGATCGTTTCAAGCTGCGCCGTCTGCGTGTCGGGGTTCCACGATGAAAACAGCAGGCGGAATGGCTCGTCGCGCACCGATTTCAGTCTCAACGCCGCGACATAATCAGGGCGCGAATTTTTATCGGTCGGATTGGTATGCCCTTTCCATTCGACCAGATTGCTAAATCCATCTCCATCCGGATCCTGGTCGATCACGTCGGCCTCCGCGATCGGCAAACCAAACTCTTCCAGCCATTCGTTAGGGACGGGAGGATGAACCGCGGTGGTTTTCAGCGTGGCTAATTGGCCCTGGGCGTCGACGAAATGTTTGTCCGGTACGAACAATGCCGAGCGGCCGCTCACACTCCATTGCGGCGGTTGGGCCACTTTCTTTTCCGCTTCGGCCAGCGCAATGGCCGCTGCCGGCGGTGATGCTCCTTTGGGGCGGGTTGGTTGCAGCGCGGTGAAATTGTCCCCGAAGTGCGCCGCGCTGTGCCAAATCCAAGCCGCGCTGATGAACAGAAAGACCGCCGCCGCAATCAGCGCCACGCGATCGTAATGTGCCTTGATCCAGTCCATGGGGTTACCGAAGCGAGCTGCGTGATTGGGTAGCGCACGCGTCTCGCGTGCTGGTCGTGCTGTCTCGACGCGACGAACTTTCCATGTGCGATCCATGGTCCTGCGTCCAGAGCCAGGAATAATCCTCGTTTTGCCCAGCTACTCCAGCAGTCCACGGATTGCGCAAAATGTATTGAAATTTCTCCTCCAGATCGCGATCCGATCGGATGTAGCGATCAAATTGTTCCCGCTCCCAAACGGCCCCGTTCCTATTCTCGATCTTATTGATCTGGTGCGCCGAGAAAGATTTTATCGAATGTATTAGCTCGTTTAATGGCCAGAATACTACGTTTCCAGCGTCATCATTTCCCTGCGGCCACGGCTGGAAAAGAAAATGGACATGATCGGGCATCACGCAGGCCGCGAACAGTTCGTAGCGTTTGTTGTGAAAATATTGCAACGAATTAAGGACGACGGTGCGCGCAGCGGGCGATAAACAACGGCGCAACTTTGTGCTGATTGCGACCGCGTAGATTGCCCACGGCTTTTCAAAATGCGGGAGTCGGCGGCGAGAATAACGAGCACCTATGGCCGGCTTCGCGGCTTGGGTAGCGCACGCGTCTCGCGTGCTGGTCGCGTTGTCTCGACGCGACGGACTTTTCTCGTGCGATCTCTCCACCGGATTCTCGTTGTCCAGGAAAGTTCGCGACGGCGAGACGCCGTCGCCAGCACGCGAGACGCGTGCGCTACCGGGAACGTCTTGCATCTTAATTTTCATTAATAGGTAAAACGTACGATCTCGATTTGCGCTGCGACCTCGATGTGCTCGTTGCCGACGATGAAATTGAGCGCGCCGGGTGGCTTCGCTGCCGGTGCTGCAGGCTGTGCAGCCGCCGGAGCGCCTTCGCCGGTTTGTTCGCGCGTTGGGCCTTTGTCCTTTTCGTTCCGCACATACAAAGTGCGAATGATATAAAACTGTTCGTTCGCGCCGGCGATTTGATTGATGACTTTCCGCGCGACCGACGGCACCGCCGAGAATTTAAGATCGACAACGGCTCGTTCCAGTTCTTTCCGCCCGGTCGCTGCCGGTCCCGCTGGTTTTTTCCCGGGCGCTGCCGCTGGTATCGGCTGAGCCCCACCTTCTGACGCTAGCGGCGTTCGCTTGAATTCGGCCACGCTGTCGACTCGCGCCTCGATCAAAAGATTTGCCAGCAACTGAATTTGCGAAAGTTCCTGGCCGAGCAGGGGCGCAGCGGCGGTGTCGGGCAGGGCCGCGGTAAATTGATCGAACCCGAGAAAGAAATTCTCGGGCAATCGCACTTTATTAAGACGCGCTTTATCGGACGCCGTCGTGATCGCCTGGCGCAAGCGCGTTTGAAATTCATTTGGCGCGAGTTGCGGAGGCATTGGCAGAACATGCGTCATCAGGTCGCTTTTGAACTTGTCGAGAGACGTTCGGTAATTCTCGATGTGAACCTTCATTTCCTTGTAGTTTGCGTCGTTTGGAAATGGGTCCAGCCGCTCCAGGCGGTTGCGTTCGATCGCCGCTTCATTAAACCGGGCGAACGCTTCTTCGTAACTGCTGCGCGTCATGAAAAGAAAAATGAGCGAGAGCAAGATCGCTCCCGCTAGAACGATCAGGAACGTGCCGAGCCATCGATTTTTTTGAAACCAATCCATCATGGCAACGGCACCGGTTTGCGGAGATCGAGGCGCAGCTCGTATTCAAACGCCCATTCCTTGTTGTTGGGGATCGTCGCTTTCATCACCCGTGCCTGATTGTTAGGATCGACATTGAAAAATGGCGATTTAACCAGGTTGCGGAAATAATCGACCACCACTTCCTGTTGCTTCGGATTGGATAAATACAGCCCCCGGATCAGTATCCCATCGATCGCCGGTCCGCTCGATTTCGCCGGCGCTGTTCGACCACGGGCGGCGGCGGCCACCGCTGCCGCCGCGGGTGCGGGTGTGGGCGTGGGACTT